>CAZVHF010000041.1:0-15730 GCA_964627105.1 uncultured Chitinophaga sp. | reverse complement strand
TATCCTTCGGGTAAAATATCATTCGCTCTAAAAAAGATAAAATCGAAAAACTGCTCTTTCTTGCCGAATCCAATTTTAACCGCATACCCTCTGCGTTCAAATGAACAATTCTCGCGTTCGTTTAAAAATGTTAGTGGGTCATTGTTCAAACCAACGGGACGAACAAGTCTCCGCAGCCTGCCGTACATCCCTCCTACTCGAATCCAACCCAGCTGCAAATCGGCCCCTGCACCTGTAAAGCGCTGACCAGACAGCGAGTAATTACTAAGCTTCATGGATGAGCTTCCCAAATAAATGGTCCCCCACTTGAAGCGAGGCGAAATACCAAACTGATTAAAAGGCTGTTGAACCGTAAACACCTGATTAGAGTACAGCACATTAAATGGCATTGTCATTCCTTTAATATCAAGTGCCGGTGCTCCGCTTATAGAATACATGAATGGCTGCTGGCGTGGATCGCCTCCCCAGTTTCGATAGTATTGCCCTGATACGGTTAAGCCCGAAGAAAATCCAAACCAAGGCTTGCTGCCGTTACCGTTATCTGCATGCGCCGCATTGCTCCATGCCAAAGCGAAAAATAGAATAATAAAGCACCGTGTAAAAAATGCCGGCATGGTTTGATTGTTTGTTAGGCAAAACTAAACTACAGCTTTTTAATTTATATCCCACAATGAGGGGATACTCCATTATGTAAATCTCATCGTACTGGCTGGCTTAAATTTCGACACCAACAGCGAGGGGAATATCAAACACGACATTGAAACTATAAAAAATCCCACATTTAATAAAAGAATACGAATAAAATCGAGATGAATGGGCACATACTTTAGGTAGTATGTTGCCTCGTTGAGTGTAATCAGATTGAATTCACTTTGAATAAAACAGAGACTCAAGGCCAGGATGTTTCCAAAAAGCAATCCTTTAGATGTCATCGCGGCCGCCTGAATTAAAAATATGCCCGAAATCTGCGAATTGCTTGCTCCAAGTGCTTTCAAAATTCCAATCATCTGTATTCGTTCAAGGATTAAAATCAGAAGCGAAGTTACCGTATTGATGACCGAAACTATCAGCATCAGAACAATCACAATCACAACATTTGTATCGATGAGACTCAGCCAACCGAAAAGTTGTGGATAAAGTTCCTCGATGTCTTCACTGGTTAAATCGGAAGGGATTTGTTTATACACGTTCTCATTTACAGCATGGTAATCGAACCCCTCTGCTACAGTTATCTCAATTCCGCCAATGCGATTGGATTCCCATTTATTGAGTTTCTGTACAACCCTCAAATCTCCAATAACATACACTTGATCAAAATCCTGGTCGCCTAAGCCAGTTTCATATATACCTGCAATTTTAAATTTTCGGGCCTTAGGCGGATCTTGAACAAAATATACAATCAAGTTGCTATCAGGTGCGAGCTGAAATTTTGCGGCAAGACTTTTCGAAATCAGAATTTCCTTGGAGCCGGAGGTGTCGCTAAACAGGGGCATTCTTCCAGCCACAAGGTGCTTTTTGAAAAACGATAAGGCGTTTTCAGCATCAACTCCTTTAAATAAAACCCCTTCAACCAATTCCTCGGACTTAACTATTCCGGGCTTTCTTGCAAACCGATAAGCAGATTCTACACCATCAACAGCAGTAATTTCTTTTAAAAGAGCTGCGTCAGCATCAATCGGACTAACCTCCAGTGAATTATTGGAATCGTATTTGGAGATTTGAATATGCGACGCAAATCCGATAACTTTTCCGCGGATTTCGCGCTGAAATCCCGTAACAATGGCTAATGCAACAATCATGATGCAGATTCCCAGCGAAATACCAATCGTTGCAATACCTACGGCTGTGTTTGTTACACGCTGTTTTCGCCCCGCCCTTAGCAGTCGTCTCGCTATAAATTCAGAAAAACTCAACCGAATATGACTTATGCCGCCCAAATTAGGAATTTCCCCGTATTAATTGCCTTTTGTTTTCTCGTTTCGCATTGCTGCTGTTCACAAAATCAGTCGCAGAAACTAACAAGCAACAATTCAAGACAGGCTCAAAAGGTAGTTACCGGGGCAGAACAGATTTCAGAATATCTGCCATTGCTCAAAGATAAACGTGTAACGCTGGTTGCCAACCATACTTCCTTGGTTGGTGGGCGACACTTGGTCGACACACTCCGTAGTCGAGGCGTTAACATTGTAAGTGTATTTGCCCCCGAGCATGGATTTCGAGGTGCTGCTGATGCGGGCGAAAAAATAGCCTCGGGAAAAGACCCCCAAACAGGGCTTCCGGTTGTTTCACTTTATGGAGATAACAAAAAACCAACCGCTTCACAATTAAAAGACGTGGGCATCGTGGTGTTCGATATTCAGGATGTGGGCGCACGGTTTTACACCTACATTTCAACATTGAGCTATGTAATGGAAGCCTGCGCAGAACAAAACATTCCAGTGCTCGTGCTCGATCGCCCGAATCCAAATGGCCATTACGTTGACGGACCTGTTTTAGAGCCGGCCTACAGCTCGTTTGTGGGCTTACATCCTGTTCCAATCGTGCACGGCATGACCGTTGGCGAATATGCCAATATGGTTAATGGTGAGGGCTGGTTAAAAAACGGGAAAAAGTGCCGCCTGTCCGTAATTCCCTGTAAAAACTGGAAACACAGCGATTTTTACACCGTTGATGTTCCGCCATCGCCTAACCTGAAAAGTATGAACGCGATTTACCTTTATCCTAGCCTGTGTTTGTTCGAAGGAACACCAGTGAGTTTAGGTCGTGGCACGCCGAAACCATTTGAAGTTATTGGCTTTCCGGGAAACAAAGAAGGGACGTACGCTTTTACTCCAGTTTCCGGTCCGGGTAGTAAAGATCCGCCCCATAAAAATACCGAATGTAAAGGTTTCGACTTGAGCGGCTTTGGAGAAGGATTTGTTCGCGAAAAAGGCAAACTGCATTTGTTTTGGCTGCTTTCGATGTACCAGGCAACTCCCGATAAATCAAAATTCTTTTCACCGTTTTTTGATAAACTGGCGGGCACCGATAAGCTCAGAAAGCAAATTGAGAGCGGAAAAACAGAAGCAGAAATTCGCGATAGTTGGCGTGCCGGATTGGAGAAATTTTCATTAATTCGGACGAAATACCTCCTCTACCCCGAAAAATGAAAAATCGAATTGTACCAAATTTTGAACTCGTGTTTGAAAGTACCGAAGAATCGACCGGGTTTTCGGTTTGGCGTGTTTCAAACCTTTGGCAACAAAAAGTTCGCGAAAAACTTGACCCTCACGGAATTACGCATGTGCAATTTTTACTGCTGAACTGCTTGGCTGCCTTAAATAAAAATCAATCGTTCGCCATTACACAAAAAATGCTAGCCACTTTTTCGGGATGCGATAAAATGATGACATCGAAAGTATTGCGTACCCTTGAGAGTCGAAAATTGGTACAGCGAAAAGACCATCATTCCGATACCCGCTCTAAATCACTCTTGCTTACCGCAAAAGGGATGGAACTGCTGCAACAGGCATCCGAAGCATTTAAACTGGCAGAAGCCGAAGTATTCGAAAGTCTTGGTAAAAAGGAAAAAGGTTTCGGAAAGAAACTTCGGAAAATAATTCAGCAACAAACATCCGAAACTATATCCGGCAAAATATCTTAGTGCAATGCACTTTGCGTCTGCTTTGCAGCATTTTGTATAGCGATTTGCTGCACAATACGTCCAGCAAGCGCGATAAACAAGCTCGAAAGTTCAGAATTTGCTTGCAGGCTGGCCGGATGGCCATAATCTGCACCTTCTCTGATTCCTTGTATAATTGGAATCTGTCCTAATAATGGAACATTTAATCTCTCGGCCAATTCCTTTGCACCGTCTTTACCGAATATGTAGTATTTGTTTTGGGGCAGCTCTTCGGGTGTAAACCAAGCCATATTCTCAATGATGCCAAGTACAGGAACATTAATAGATGGAATACGGAACATGGCTACTCCTTTTTCGGCATCGGCCAATGCAACTTTTTGAGGAGTACTTATTACAACTGCTCCGGTGAGTGGCACACCCGATACCAAACTCAGATGAATATCGCCTGTACCCGGTGGCAAATCAACAAGCAGGTAATCCAATTCGCCCCAGTCGGCATCTGCAAATAATTGGTTTAGCGCTTTCGACGCCATTGGCCCCCTCCAGGCAATTGCCTGAGCAGTGTCTGCAAAAAAGCCAATCGATAACACCTTTACGCCGTAACTCTCAATAGGCACCATCATTTGCTTTCCATCAACCATCCGCACAGCCGGCATCTCGCCTTCAACATTAAACATAATTGGAACTGAAGGGCCGTAAATATCTGCATCAATAAGTCCTACCCGCGCTCCTAATTCTGCAAGGGTAACGGCAAGATTGGCCGCAATTGTAGATTTGCCAACTCCACCCTTCCCCGAAGAAACTGCAATAATATTTTTAACTCCCGGCAGCATAGCTCTTTCCTTCTGCCGTGCAGAACTTGTGTTGGCCGTCATGCTTACCTCCACTTCGGCATCCGAATGCACATAGTGTTTGATGGCATTCACGCAGGCGTTGTGTATAAAATCCTTCATAGGGCACGCCGGTGTTGTAAGCACAACCGTAAAAGAAACCTTATTGCCTTCGATTTGCACATCCTGAATCATGTTTAACGTAACGAGGTCTTTGCCCAAATCGGGCTCCATTACATTTCCAAGTGCCGAAAGCACATCCTCACGAAGTATCATACCTGCTATTTTTAAAAAGCCTTCCTGCTATTCAGCCTCAGGCAAAATTTCTGGCAAATTAACTGTATTGCGGCCAATTTGTTCGATACCGGGCGACAATTTCGTTCCGATATTTATAAGCATAGAAGCCGTTTTCGAACGCCGAATTAACTCCCACTGCCCTAAACTGCTGCCCGATAGCAAAGCCAAAATAACGCAGATAAAAACAATGTATTTTAGGGAACCGAAGAATCCACCGGCAATGCGATTAAGTAAACCCAGCAGCATCAAACTGGCTGCTGTAGAAAGGAATTTCCCGACAAACCAGGCCCCTGTATAAATTGCTGCAAGTGCCAATATGAAAGACAATCGAGGAAGCCATACACCTCCAAAATCGGTATTTTGAAGGAGCCAATCCTCAATAAATCGGGCAACATAACTTGCACCAAAAACTGCAAGAATAAGTCCGGCAAGCAATGCCAACTCCATAATCAGTCCGCGTCTGAAACCCAGCCAAAATCCAATGGCCGTAATTCCAAGAACCAAATAGTCAAATCCGTTCAAAATGATTTAATTTTCGCGAAAATTAAGACATGCGCCATAATTGTCAAACATTATTCTTTTTCCTAAGCTTTTTATTATTCACCGCATGTAAAACCATTGAGGCACCCAAGCCAATTGCGAATGAGAAGGTTGTTGAATATTTACCTTCTCTTTCATTTGTACAACTTCCGGTAAGCATCCCCCTATCCTCTATAAATCAATTGGTTAATCAGAAAATGGGCGGAGTAGTATACGATGATCGCTCCTACACACAGCCAACTACCGATGACTACCAACTGATTGTGATGCGCAAGTCTTCGGTAACATCTGTTTTCGATGGTAAAGAAATCCGCATAACGATTCCTCTAAACATTTGGGCAAAAGCACAATGGAAAGCATGCAGCATTTGTCCGGGCTTAGAAAAAGAAACCACCTTCGATATTGATGTTTATGTACGCTCAAAACCGGAACTGAAAAACGACTTTTCGTTTCGACTGAACTTGAAATCGGATGGTTTCGATTGGAAGAAAAAACCTGTGATTTCCTTGGGGATTGTGGATATTCCGATTGAAAGGCTACTGCAAAAACCACTCGAAACGCAGTTAGAGAAAACGATTAAGGATGTTGAAAAGGAGATTGCATCTTCGTTCGATCTTCGTTCGGAAGTTAACCGCTTGTGGAATGAATGTCAGGAGCCGAACCTAATTGATGCTGAAACAGAGACGTGGTTAACAATAGAGCCACAACAACTGTTTACAACCGGGTTATCTGAGCAAAAAGGCTCCATAAATATGGTTCTCGGTGCTTCTGCCTTTGTTGGCACTGTGTCGGGAAAGAGGCCTGCAAACAACAAGTTGATTGCTTTACCTCCCTTGCAATTAGTTCAGAAATTACCAGAAGATTTTCGGGTTCAGGTGCAAAGTAGAATTAGCTACGAAGCCTTGACATTACAAGTAAAAAAGGCAATCGTTGGACAAGAATTCGTACAAGGTAAAAAGCGGATTAAAATTGAAGACATCGCTCTTACGCCCATTGGAAATCGACTCTTAATCCAGGTTGTTTTCAGCGGAAGTGCCAAAGGGCGTATTTTTCTATCCGGCATACCTTCGTTCGATTCATCGAAAGGAGAGCTCTATTTTAAAGAACTCGACCTTGATATCGAAAGCAGAAGTTTGCTCTTGAAGACTGCATCTTGGTTGGTTCATACTACGCTGCAAAATGCAATAGAGAAACAACTTCGCTATCCTGTAAGCGATTATTTGAACGCTGTAAAGCATGAGTTAGACCAAAAGTTAAAGGCAATGGGCAGTAATAATGTTTATCGTCTGGCAGGCACTATCGATAATTTTCTGTTGCAGGGAATTTATATGCGCGAAACCGAACTTCAATTGGTTTTGAATGCCAACGGAAAAATCAACTTGAAAATCCAGAAATTCGATTTCTAATCCGCAACCATTTCGGGCACAAAGTCGGGCACAATCAGTTTACCTGCGGTCGAATTCCGAATGTGCTCTACTGAAACACCCGGAGCACGCTCTAGCAGATAAAAGCCTCCCTCGGGAAGTATATCGAGAACCGCAAGTTCTGTTACGATTTTTTTTACGCAACGCAGACCGGTTATTGGCAAATCGCACTTAGTCAATAGCTTCGATTCGCCTGCCTTATTAACATGTTGCATCGCTACGATGATGTTGCGTGCCGAGGCTACTAAATCCATGGCCCCACCCATACCTTTCACCATTTTGCCCGGGATTTTCCAATTGGCAATGTCGCCGTTTTCCGAAACTTCCATAGCGCCGAGAATGGTTAAATCGACCTTTCCGGCGCGTATCATACCGAACGACAAGGCTGAATCAAAAAATGAGGAACCCGGAACAGTTGTTATCGTTTGCTTCCCGGCATTAATTAAATCGGCATCTTCTTCCCCTGCCATCGGAAACGGGCCAATACCTAATAAGCCATTTTCGGATTGCAATACCACGTCGATTCCTTTAGGAATGTAATTCGCCACAAGCGTTGGGATTCCAATGCCTAGATTTACATACATCCCACTTTTAATTTCATGCGCTATGCGTCGCGCAATTCCGTTTTTATCGAGCATAATTTCTGTATTCCTTATTAACTCTGACGAACAGTGCGCTGTTCTATGCGTTTTTCGTAATCATGTCCTTTGAATATTCGGTGAACATAAATGCCGGGAAGGTGCACATGGTCGGGGTCAAGATCACCGGCAGGAACTAATTCCTCGACCTCGGCGATTGTAATTTTTCCGGCCATTCCAATTAAGGGATTAAAATTGCGCGACGTTTTTCTGAAGACCAGATTTCCATGCGTATCGCCACGCCATGCTTTAATTATTGAAAAGTCGATTTCGAATGCATGCTCGAGAAGATAATCTTTCCCGTTGAAATTTCGAACCTCTTTACCCATTGCTACTTCGGTTCCAACTCCAGCTGGCGTGAAGATGGCGGGCATTCCGTAACCTGCAGCAAGCAATCGAGTTGCCAAGGTTCCCTGTGGAATTAAATCAACCTGCAGCTCTCCGCTAAGTAATTGCCTCTCAAATTCTTCATTTTCGCCAACATAAGACGAAATCATTTTTTTTACCTGTCTTGTTTTCAGCATCAATCCAATCCCAAAATCATCAACGCCCGCATTGTTTGAAATACAGGTTAAGCCTTTTGTTCCTTTTCGAATCAGCGCCGAAATAGAATTCTCCGGAATACCGCACAATCCAAACCCTCCAAGACCAAGCGTAGCATTATCCTGTATATCGGCTACCGCTGCATCTGCATTATCAACTACTTTATTCATAAATCATTGTAATTTTCGTCTTGTCCCGAATTGCTATTGGTTTGTGTATACTTTGAACAATCTGTTTCGATTGTTAGGTTTGCCGGCCTTGCAAAGTCTCCTTTCGAAATTTTAATTTTCCGATCGGCATATACCTTTTTCATAAAAAGCCCCCAGATAGGCAAGGCTGTATTTGCTCCCTGACCCAAAGCCGTTGATCGGAAATGTGCTGCACGGTCTTCGCAACCTACCCAAACACCGGTTACCAGTTCGGGTGTCATCCCCATAAACCACCCATCTGAATTGTTTTGTGTTGTACCGGTCTTCCCGGCTATTGGCATGTTCAATCCATAACGCCCACGCAATCGGGTTGCAGTACCACCTTCAACAACGCCCTTCATCAATTCAATCACCAGAAAAGCTGTTTGCTCATCCATAGCTTGATCTCTTTGCGGGGTAAACGGATACACCTTACCGTCTTTGTCTACAATCTTGGTTATATAGGTTGGTTCGATGTAGTTCCCTTTGTTGGCAAATGTGCTCATAGCACCGGTCATCTCGAATACCGACAAATCTGAAGTTCCCAAACATAGCGATGGAACAGCATCAAGGGGCGATTTAATTCCCATATGACGAACCATATTTATAACTGGCTCAACACCAAACTGCTTCACAAGATAAGCAGAGACCTTATTGATAGAGTAAGCAAGAGCCGACTTCAAAGGCACCATGGCACCCTCATACTCCTTACTCGAATTTGAAGGGCACCATGGCCCACTTGCGGTTGGTATGCAAACATCTATATTGGGCACTTGTGTGCAGGGCGACCAGCCTTCGCGCATGGCAATGGCATAAACAAAGGGCTTGAAGGTTGATCCCACCTGGCGCTTTCCGCTGAACACGTGGTCGTATTGAAAATATTTTTGGTTGATGCCTCCAACCCAGGCCCTTATGTACCCAGTTTGAGGCTCTACGGACATGAGCCCGGTTTGCAAGAAAAATTTATGGTAACGAATAGAATCCATCGGCGACATGGTAACCGTGCTATCGCCGTACCACGTAAAAATTTTCATTTTCACTTTCGTCTTGAATGCCTTTTCAATTTCTGCTTCAGAAGCACCATCTTCCTTCATGCGTTTGTAGCGATCGGAGCGCTGCATGGCCTGACGCATGATTTGCTTAATCTTACTTTCTGGGATATTCGCAAATGGGGCGTTTTTATTGCCTTTCCAATGCTGGAAAAACGTTTTTTGCAACTCACGTAAATGTTCCTTAACCGCAGACTCAGCATGGGTCTGCATACGCGAATTAATGGTCGTATAGACCTTTAAACCATCCTTATAAAGATTATATGGCGTACCATCGGCTTTGGTGTTTTTCTTGCACCATTCCGAAAGCTGTTCACGAAGAAACTCCCTGAAATATGTTGCAGTACCGGCATTGTGGCTTTCGGCCTGAAATTTTGATAAATCAACTGGCAACTCTTTTAGCTTGTCGAACTCGCCTTGCTCTAGTTTATTGTATTTCAGCATCTGCGCCAAAACTACGTTTCTTCGGATAACTGCGCGGTCGTAATTTCGGCGTGGATTGTAATAGGAAGGACCTTTAAGCAAACCAACCAACATTGCCGATTGTTCGGTTTTAAGCGAATCGGGAGTTGTGCCAAAATAAATGCGGGCTGCGCTTTTTATTCCAAATGCTTGATTTCCGAAATCGACCGTGTTTAAGTACAGGGCAATAATTTCATCCTTCGTAAAATTCCGCTCCAGCTTAACGGCTATAATCCACTCTTTTAACTTCCGAAAAACAACCTGAAACTTATTCAGATCCTCACGTGGAAACATGTTTTTAGCCAATTGCTGTGTGATGGTAGAACCGCCGCCTGAATCTGAATCACCACCAAGAATTGTTCGAACCAGCACCCTGAACAATGCTCTAACATCAATCCCCGAATGCTCATAAAAGCGAGCATCTTCGGTCGAAACGAGCGCATCAACGAGATTGGGCGAAAGATTTTTAAACTTCAGGTTGCTTCTGTTCTCAACGTGAAAGGTTCCGAGAATTTTATTGTCTGAAGATATAATCTCTGTAGCCAAGTTTGAGCGCGGATTGGCTAAATCTTCGATTGTGGGTAATGCACCAAATAAACCAAGCGCGGTTAGCGAAAGGACAAGAACTAAAAATAAAACAGGTCCTCCTATCAAGAACCAAATCCAGCGAATGAACCTTTTTTGTTTGTCTCCGTTACCGGCTGATGTATTTTTCTTTACGGCCACTTATTGCTCTGCTTGGATGTAAAAGTAAACAAAAAGGCCTTCCATAGCTTTAGTTTATGCGCAATCAACGTTTAAACTGCTAAAGGAAGAGAGCATAGCTACTGCATAAAAAACAAAATCTTTCAGGATTACCTGCTTAATTCCGTATATCTAAAATTCGGATAAAAAGAATAAATGGAATTCCATTTATCAAATACCCAACGTAATATGGTGAATTAGGCCATTTTTTCTTGTGCGACGCGCTTTTCGGCTCCAGCACCATGTTTCGCAAAATCTTTAACGATGCCACCCATACTGCAAGCTCCCGAAAAATTTGCACCCGGCTCTATGGAAAGCTTATTGGTCGAAATATCTCCATTTAGTTTCGAAGTGGCCTTAAGTGAAAGTAATTCTGCAACGGTAACTTTGGCTTTAACCGTACCCGATATATCGGCATTCTGACAATTCAGTTCACCCTCAATCACACCATTTGGACCGATGACCACTTTGCCTTTTGCAACGAGATTGCCGTTTAAAATTCCATCAATGCGGATATTCCCGTCACATACAACATCACCTGTTATCGTGGTACCAGCCATAATTTGATTAGTTCCTATACTTTCAGACTGTGACGATTTTGATTCTTTCGCGTTAAACATAGCAAGTGGTTTGATGAGTGAAGCTTTGTGCAAATATAAAAAATGCAAAACAAGGTTAATCCACAGTTAAAAAATTATTCATAAACACTGCGGTAAAACTGAACGTATTCCTTAACATTCGATTCTTTTACAAGTAGTTGTAAATTCGAAGGACTTATTAAGAACACATCGGTAATGTCCATATTCAAGTCTTGAAAAACCTCGTCATCGTTATCAAGCATAGCCAGATAATCGAGCGCTTCTCTTTTATTTTGAAACGAACGGACTGTTAAGAATTGAAAATTTGTACCAACTACCTGATTAGTTTGTTGCAATGCCTTTGTTGAAAAATTAGCCTCGTTGAAATTGCTCAATTTGATTTTTAAGTCGTTCAGGTTTAATGCACGATCTTCTATCGCAATTACTAGAAAATGGGTTGTGTCGGGCTTATAAACAAATGTGGGTTTCTTTACCCCATTGCTATCTCTGCCTCCAATTCCTTGAGCACGATCGAGTGTTTCAAGCATCTGTTTGGCGCGAATTTCTACTGTGTCGCCCGGATAACCTTTTACGACCTCCTGCAATGCCGTTCTGAATGCCTTAATGTCTTTAAGCTGACCTGTTGCCAAGGCCTTTAATAAGGAAAACTTAGGCAATAGCGGGTTGCCCACAAAACGTATTTCGGCTGTTCGGCAGCGATCTACCACTTGCTGATATTGCCGTGCATGATATTGCCGGTAGGTTTCTTCGTAAAATTGTTCTGTTTCTCTTTTACTAAGATTGCTTGCAGCAAAGAAATTTGGATCAAGTATAATCTTGGTATACTCCGATTCTGGAAATTTAGTAACCAACAGATTTTTAAACTTTTCAGCTTTCGCCGGATCAGGAACTTTCAGAAAAATCCTGTACAATTGGTAATAAATTGCCGATTCAGATGGGTCTTTCGGATACTTCTTTAAAAACTCCTCAAAAGTCTCAACCGACTTCTTCAAATCATTCAAGCGCTCTCTGTAAATCATACCGAGGGCATAAAACGCATCACGCACCGAATCTGCATAAGCCAGCTTTGTCTTCTCATCGGCAGGTAAGTCGGCCATCAAGCGTTTTTTAGCAGCTTCAATTGAATCCTGCCGGGTCATTGGCTTAGCTTTATCTTTTGTAGCGGCTGTTGACGATGCAGTATCGTCCTCAACCACATTCGAATTCACTGGGGCAACGCTCTGCTTATTACTTCTGCGCCAATTATCTTCAAGTTTACGATCGCCCCATATTTTACGGAATTCCGAAAATCCAAATCCTTTTGCGCTTGGATTGTAAAAATACCACTGCCCGTTGCCCGATGACCCCGGTCCACCTGCGCTCATGGTATTTGAACCGCCCGAAAAGGCCATTGCATCCTGCTTTGCTCTTTCTGCTTCTTCGGCAGCCTTTTTCTTCTTCAGCTCCTCTTCTTCACGGGCAATTATTTCTTCAAGCTTCTTGTCGAGTTGCTCTTTTGTAAGATTCGACATGCGCAACAAACTATCGTAGCGCTCTATCGTATTGTAACGCTTTACCAGTTCGGCAAGCGACTGTTGGGTGTTCTCGATGCGCTTATAATCGGGATAATCTTTGGGCAAAGAGGCAATCGTACTGTCGTAATAAGAGGCCGCAAGTCTGTATTCACGGTCTTTGAAATAAATCTCGGCGATTGCGAGATACGACAATCCTTTTTGCGTCGAATTATTGGTATTGGCCCTAAGCGACTTGTTGTACTGCTCAATCGCCTTGTCTTCACGTTCCTCCTTCTCTTCTATCTCGCCCAACACATAATAAATCTGGTCGTTAAGATCGATGTTCTTGGGATCTTTAAGCAACTTGGCCAACAATGCCCGAATTTCGCCACTACTGCCCGATTCAGAGCTGTAGCAACGTGCCTTGTTTATTTGCGAATAGAACAAGATTTCATATGAAGGATTCATCTTCATTACTTGCTCATACAAGGCCCCCGCTTCCTTTAACTCATCAAGCTTCTGATGCACCTGGGCCAAGACAAAACTTAGGCGGGAACGCTCTTTTTTCTTGCGGTAATACTTCAAGGCCTCCTGCAGAGTTTCCTTGGCTTTCGGGTAATTGTTCTGACGAAGATAAAAATCGGCTAAAGCCTTATAAAGCATACCCTTAGCCGATTTAGGCAACGCCTTATCGTTGAGCGAACGATCAAAGGCCATCTGCGCCTCCGACACCATCCCAATTTCCATGTATGCTCTTGCTTGCCATACATTGGCTATGTGCTGGATTGGGTCTCTTCTGTTGTTTTTAACCGGATCGCGCGTTACGTAACTAAACATTTCCAGCGCTGTGTAAAACTCACGCTTGTAATAGTTCGCCTTCCCAATCAGCATGTAAGCATCATCGATGTAACGATTGTATTGCTTGCCGCGAATGAGCATATTGTGCTTGGCAACCACCATCGATCCTTTCTTTATAGCTTTGTCGGCAGGAGCGAAAATAGATTTGGAGTCTTCAAGTGTTCCCAACATGTAAACCGGAATAACCTTGTAGAAATTGTCCTGATGAGCAGTCGAAAGGCTCAACTCAATCTCTTTAACAACCTCATTTCCGTTAAACCAGGTATTGTATTTTGATGTGGTGTTGTGGTAGGCCCTGTTTACCCATTTGTTTTTCTTGGTCGAACAAGCCATCTGCCCCAACAATAGCATCAACAGCGGCAAACCGAAGAAGATGCGGAACTGATTTTTATTGCTTGTAAACGACACGTAGCGAGTAACGATAAGGTGGCAAAATTAGTGTTTTATTTGAAAAATTATTTGCGCAACTCGGATTCCTTTATTGGAAGAGTTTTTTCAAATTTGCGCCATGCTATCACTTGACAATTTCTCTTTCGCCAACCAAAAAGCAATCGTTCGGGTCGATTTCAATGTTCCCTTGAACGATGCTTTGGAAGTTACAGATGCAACGCGAATTATTGCGGCAGTTCCCACAATTCAGAAAATCATTCAAAGCGGCGGTTCCGCAATTGTTATGTCGCATCTGGGTCGGCCCAAATCAGGGCCCGAAGATAAATTCTCACTGAGGCACGTTGTAGATGAATTCAGCCGAAGACTTGGTCGAAGTGTTCAATTTGTCTCCGATTGTATAGGCCCGATTGCAGAAACGGCCTGCAAAAATCTTCAGTCCGGCGAAGTTCTTCTTCTCGAAAACCTACGTTTTTACAAAGAGGAAGAAAAAGGCGATGAGGAATTTGCGCAGAAATTATCAAAACTCGGCGATGTATACGTTAATGACGCATTCGGAACTGCTCACCGCGAACACGCTTCCACAGCAGTTATTGCAAAGTTCTTCCCCGAGAAGAAGATGTTTGGCTATGTCATGCGCGGTGAAATTGAAGCCATCGACAAAGTTATGCTCAACCCCGCTCGACCTTTTACTGCAATTATGGGTGGAGCTAAAGTGAGTTCTAAAATTTCCATCATTGAAAACATCCTCGGAAAGGTAAACCATCTGATTTTAGGCGGTGGAATGACCTTTACATTCATTAAGGCATTGGGAGGAAAAATTGGCGCTTCTCTTGTTGAAGACGAACAAATAGAATTGGCGCTTAAACTTATGGAAAAAGCCGAATCACTCGGTGTTCAAATTCACCTCCCGGTCGACGCCTTATGCGCTGATGCATTTTCGGCAGAGGCAAACACCAAAGTTTGTGCGGTTGGAAATATTCCAGATGGATGGATGGGACTAGACATTGGACCAGATACGCTGAATAACTTCCAGCAGGTAATCCAAAAGTCGGGAACAATTTTATGGAATGGCCCCGTTGGCGTTTTCGAGATGGACGCCTTTGCAAAAGGAACTCGTGAAATAGCACAAAGCATTGCCGAAGCCACGCAAAATGGATGCTATACATTGGTCGGTGGTGGCGATTCGGTAGCGGCGGCCAATCAGTTTGGTGTGGCCGATAAAGTTAGTTACGTCTCTACCGGTGGAGGCGCCCTACTCGAATACATCGAAGGTATTGAATTGCCGGGCGTTAAAGCAATACGCTCATAATTGCATTTTTTAGCAGTCATATCGGTCTAAATTGCTCCAAATGTGGGTTAGGTATTTTTGGGCAGCATTTTCGATACTTTTCTGGTTTGGGGGTACGATAACAAGCGCACAAACACGCGTTTGGTTTAAAAAGGAAGGTAATGACTCGCTCCTGCAAATTGCTTATCACGTCAGTGTTTCCGAACACGATGAAGCATTTAACGGCAACTATTGGACCGAAGGCAGCCGCGCTCGCTTTAACTTTCCGCATGGCACCACGCAATTTAGAACCGGTAAGGTAAAGGGTTGGCGCACACACCGCGAATTCTTTTTTGCCGATGAACAAGGCAATCCAAAAATCGACAGCGTGCTGTGGGCCGAAGGACAATTGGTTGATTTTTTACGCGAAGGCAACTGGCGAAAATACCACCTCAATGGGAAGCCTTCTCTTGAAGTGAATTACTGCAAAGGTCGGCTTTGCGGTGTGGTTTCCTTGTATCACGAAAACGGAGCGGTAAAAACCACGGGCGAGGTAGATGAGAAAGAGTTTCCGCATGGTGTTTGGCGCGGCGAGTTCCCTTCCGGAAAACCTAAATTTGAAGTGAACTATGTACATGGAGTAAACATGGGCTGGTCGAAGCATTATACCGAAGAAGGTCTCTTTAGCGAAGTGCATTTTACCGACAACCGATGGTCGAGTTATTACGACTCGCTCAATTTGTACTATCCCAAAACCGGTCGGATGAAGGCCCGGATAGTGCGCGT
>CAZVHF010000040.1:0-16073 GCA_964627105.1 uncultured Chitinophaga sp. | reverse complement strand
TCGGATGCTTCAGCTTTTGTTGATGCGGCCAAAGGAAGCCTAAGTGCCTGCAAGATGATGCATTTTACCGTGAATGGAGAATGTAAGCGCAAACGAAAATAAGAATCGGGCCCGAAAATTTCCTTAACATTTCCTTTATATTTCGGGCAAAGTGTTAATTTTGTGCTCCCAAAATCATCACAAACTTATTTTCGAATATGGAATTTACCGGCAGAAAAAGCAATCACGATACCCTTTCCGCTATGGGCCTTTCGGGTGTCGGATTAGCACATTGGAATTTAACTCCGGCCGAATTGGTTGAAGCAACATTACTCGATGGCACCGGGACCTTAACCGATACCGGAGCTCTCGCAATCGATACCGGAGAATTTACCGGTCGCTCGCCCAAAGATAAGTTTGTGGTTTACGACGAAAACACCAAAGATTCGGTTTGGTGGGGCGATGTAAATAACCGTTTCGAAAGCGACAAATTCGATTTACTGTATAATCGGGTTTGTGCCTACTTAGGTGGCTCTGAAGTATACGTGCGCGATTCATACGCTTGTGCAGATGCGAATTACCGATTGAACATCCGCGTTATAAACGAGTTTCCTTGGTCGAACCTGTTTGCACACAACTTATTTCTGCGCCCTGAAGATTCAGAATTGGATACATTTATGCCTGAGTGGCATATCATCAATGCACCAGGATTCAAAGCAGACCCGAAAATAGACGGCACACGTCAGCACAATTTCTCCATCATCAATTTCACCAAAAAGATTATTCTAATTGGTGGTAGCGGGTATACCGGTGAAATCAAAAAGGGAATCTTCTCGGTGTTGAATTACATTTTACCGCACCAGCATGGCGTATTGTCAATGCACTGCTCGGCGAATGTTGGGCAAGATGGCGATACAGCCGTTTTCTTCGGCCTAAGTGGAACAGGAAAAACCACCCTATCGGCAGATCCTGATCGCCGATTGATTGGTGATGATGAGCACGGTTGGTCGGCCGATTCGGTTTTCAATTTTGAAGGCGGATGTTATGCAAAATGCATCGATTTAACTGCCGAAAAAGAACCACAGATATACAACGCCATCCGTTTCGGAGCTTTACTCGAGAATACGAATTATCATGCTGGTACGCGCAATGTTGACTATTCAAATATCGAGAAGACTGAGAACACGCGCGTTGCCTATCCGATTTATTTAATCGATAACATCATGTCGCCGTCGCGCGGTGGCGTTCCCAAAAATATATTCTTCCTTACGGCCGACGCATTTGGGGTTTTACCACCCATCTCGAAATTAACACCCGAACAGGCCATGTACCATTTCATTTCGGGCTACACCGCAAAGGTTGCCGGCACCGAGGTTGGAATAACCGAACCACAGGTTACGTTCTCGGCATGTTTCGGCAAGGCTTTTCTTCCCCTCCACCCTACCCGCTATGCCGAGTTATTGGGTAAAAAACTAAAGGAAACCAACGTTAATGTTTGGTTGGTAAACACCGGTTGGTGCGGAGGACCATACGGAATTGGCAGCCGTATTAAATTAAAGTACACACGTGCTATGATTAGTGCCGCCTTGCAAGGTAAACTCGACCATGTCGAATACAAGCAGACGCCTTTCTTTGGTTTGCATACGCCTGTAGCATGTCCCGATGTACCTACCGAATTACTTTTCCCGCGTAATGCCTGGGAAAACAAAGCATTGTTCGATCAAAAAGCATCTGAACTAGCCGAAAAATTCATTCGCAATTTTGAGCAATATGCCGATTTTGCAAATGATGAAATTAAAGCTGCGGCTCCCAAGGTAGAGGCTATTGCCTAAATAGTTGCACTATACTGCAAATCATAAAGTGTGCATTTTGTCAGCCAACTAATAGAAGTGGGCTTAACGTTAAACGCGTACCGGCTTCAAAGCATGCATCTTAATTTTTGAATACAAGTCGTTTTGCTCTAAGGGCTTGGTCACAAAATCGTTCATGCCCGACTCTAATACTTTTTTACGTGTCTCAGGGAAAGCATCAGCTGTTAGAGCAATAATTGGTATCTCCGGGTTACGCGTTCGGTTTGTGCGGTCGCGTATATAGGCAGTAGCTTCATAACCGCTCATCACAGGCATTTGTAAATCCATCAATACCAGCGCATAGTCATTTTCCTGAAGCAGGTTCACTGCCTGAAGTCCGTCATCGGCAAAATCAGCTTTTATATTCCACAACTCGAGCACCTGGTTGGCTACAAATTGGTTCATAGGATTATCTTCCACAATCAATACATGCATCCCGTGAAAATCGCGTTTCTCCAATAAATCGGCTACCATGTCTGAAATATCGCCTACCGATTCAACCACACCTTTATTAAGCTCCAACACAAAACTGAAGGTTGTACCCTTACCGACCTCCGATGTAAGCGAAATTACACCGCCCTGCATTTCAACCAACTGCTTGGTGATTGCAAGTCCAAGTCCGGTTCCTCCAAAACGTCGAGTTATATCTGTATAGGCCTGAGTATATGATTCAAAGACGTTTGCCAGTTTATCTTTTGGAATACCAATACCCGTATCGCTTACGCTGAATTCTAAACTTACAGAATCTTTATTCTGCTTTACCAGTTGAATACCAAGGCTCACCTGACCTTCTTTGGTAAACTTAATGGCATTACTCAATAGATTGAGTAAAATTTGGTTCAATCGGAAAGGATCACCGGAAAGGAATTGTGGAACACGTTCATCAATATTCACTTTTAGCCCGATTCCCTTTTCCTCAGCTTTGAAAATAAAGGTTTTACGAATCTCGTGCACTTTCGAGTACAAGTCGAAATTGATTTGCTCAAATTCAATTTTACCCGATTCAATTTTGGAGAAATCGAGAATATCGTTGATAATAACAAGTAGGTTGTCTGCCGAATATTTTATTGATTTGAGATTTTCAAGTTGTTTCTCATTCAGATTTTCTTTGAGTAAGAGTTCCGAAAGGCCGATGATGGCGTTCATTGGTGTACGGATTTCATGGCTCATGTTGCTTAAAAATTCAGACTTTGCCTTGGCGGTTCGTTCTGCTTCAAGCTTTGACTCAAGAATCTCCCATTCTGCTCTCTTTCGTTCAGTGATGTCTTTCCCATACACTACTACACCCGAAACACTTCCATCGGGGGCACTAATCGGACTAAACATAAAATCATAGTAATTGTGAAGTCCATCAGGGCGTCCAAATTCTTCTGTTATGCTCACATGCTCGCCTCCGAGCGTTTTCTTAAGGGAGGCAATAATCAGATTGGGATTATCGACCGTCTGAAACGTTTCGGTAATAGACACCCCCAATTCGGGAGTACGACCAAGCAACTCAATCGTTGTATCGCGAAACACCGAATTAAACGCGGTGAAAACGAGGTTTCTATCAACAGAAAAAACCATAGCTTTTGTACTTTCAAGAATAGCATTCAGCTTTGAATTGTTTTCTATGAGCGCACGTTCGGCTTGTTGCTTTTTAAGTTCGGCCTCACGCAAACGCAAGCCTGCGCGGATAATCTTCGAAAGTGATTCGCTTGTAAGTTCATTTTTGGGAAAATAATCAAATGCACCTGCTTTCATCATCTCAACAGCTATTCTCTCATCGCCCTGGGAAGTTAGAATAGCAATCGGCGATAATACACCGAGGCTTTTAAATCGCTTCAGAAGCGCGAGTCCATCGGTTCCGGGCATTTGATAATCGAGAAACACAAGATCGAACTCATCCTCCTGAATGATTTCGAGCGCTTTAGTGGCCTGATTGCAATGTCTAAGGCAGTAATTGATACCCGATTTTTTCAATGCGCGATCAAATGCCATCGCATCAAATTCATCGTCGTCAACTAAAAATAGTCTAAGTGTTAAATCCTGATTCATTGTGTGTGTCCCCACTTTTTCGAGCAAGGCAATTGTGATACGGAAGAACCAGGCTGGGGTTACAAAATTTTACCCCGGATATTCACATAACGTCCAATAATTTTTGAGAATCGAAACAGCGCTAACAAAGTTCTCCATCGACAATGGTTTGAGGATATAACCTGCTACATTCAGATTGTAGGCGTCTACCTTGTCTTTATCTTCATTGGATGTCGTCATCACAAAAACTGAAATGTTTTTGAGGATGTCATCGTTACGTAATTCATGTAGAAATTCAATTCCACCCATACGTGGCATATTGAGATCGAGCAAAATAATACGCGGAATCGGAATTGGAGGATGACCATCGGCTCCGCGAAGCATAGAGAGCGCTTCTATTCCATTGCCTGCATGATACATCGGATTGGTAAGGTTGTTTTTCTGAAAAGCGCGTTTCACATTCATCACATCCACTTCATCGTCTTCGACGAGCAGAATATTTATCAGTTTATCACTCATGTTACGTTATTTTGATTCTACAGCTGTTGCAGTTTCCTGTTTCGGTAAAGTAAAACAAAATTTTGCTCCCTTTCCTTTGTCACTTTCCACCCATACTTTACCTCCCTGTTCTTCAACAATTTTCTTCACGATTGCCAGCCCCACACCGGTACTTTCGACAACATCTCGAGCCTGCAGTGTCTGGAATATGACGAATATTTTCTGATGAAATTCGGGCTCAATCCCAGGTCCATTATCGGCGACACTAAAATGATAATATGAATCTTTTTCCTCTGCCTCAATTATAATTTCGGGATTTGGATTATTGTTGTATTTGATGGCATTACTGATAAAATTGGAAAACACCTGTTCAAGTGAGATCCTTTCAGCAACAACGTGCGGAAGGTCTTTTGAAATACTAACCTTGAAGTTTTCGGGTGGAGCAAGGTTTTGAATAATATCGGGAATAAATTGGTTCAAATCGATATCGACAACTTCATTCTTGACCCGACCTGCCCGCGAATATTGCAGAATCCCATTGATTAATGCTTCGAGTCGTAAAATACGTCCTCGCAGCATATCGAAATTTTTCTTGGTATCGGCTTCCATTTTCCCCTCAAGATCCTCCTCAATCCAAACCGATAGATTATTGATTGCCCGAAGTGGTGCTTTTAAATCGTGTGATACGATGTACGCGAACTGGTCAAGTTCTTTATTAATTTTTTCAAGCGTACCAACGTATTCCTTTATTCTGTTTTCACTTTGCACACGTTCGGTAATATCTTGAAGCGTACCCGTTACTTTTATTAATCTACCATCGGAATCAAATTCAGGCTTCAGGTTCCAGTTAATCGAATTCAGTTCGGCCGTACCTTTTCGTTTTACCCGAAAATCGATGCGCATTTCTTCATGATTTTCAAGGGCTTGATTCCAAGCATTATCAATAGCTTCTAAATCATCATTATAAATATTTTTCCTAAGCCTTGCCACTAATTCTGTATCGTATACAAGATCCTTTTTAGTTAGCCCGAGCAATTCGCTGCAATTTTCAGTAAACTGCGAACGTCCCTCCTGAATGTCGACTTCGAAGGTTCCCATTTTCGCAAATGCTTGGGCTTCGATGAGTTCCTGCCTGTTCTTAACAAGAAATTCTTCCTGGTTTCGACGTTGAACAATTCCACCAAGCGAACTGGAGAAGTTAATAAGAATAGCTGTTTCAAGTGTATTCCAGCTTACAAACGCGCCGGTATATTCGAATCCTACAATTCCCCATATTTTACCCTTCAATACGATTGGAATAAGTAGCGCAGATTGAATACCATGATTTTCGAAATATTGCCGTCCTGGCACATCAGCCTTGGAGATATCTAACGCGAGCGATGAGGTTTCTTTTAGTTCGTTTAATTGTTCACCAAATCGTAAATGCTTCAAATCGATATTTTTAAAAGCTCTTCGGTCAAGTTCAAGCTTATTTTTACCGGACGACCAGAAAATTCGCTCGCTGAAAATTTGACCTAGTTCATCGATGTTGTCTTTTTCAAACAATACTATCTGCTCCGCTCCAATTACCGAACTCAGTTGTTTGAGGGCATTTGCGAGTGCAACTTCATAATTTGTTTCGGTTAAAAGTATTGTCGCAGCTTCATTTGTGGCGGTAAGAAGTCGATCGGTAGCGTGCAGTTCCTTTTCGCGGTGTTTACGAACATCTATCTCGGTTTTTAGTTCCTCGTTGAGTATTTCATATTCCTGTGTGCGCTGTTTTACTTTATCCTCGAGCAAGGCATTCAAATCATTGAGTCGTTGATTCGATTTGAACAGCTCGTTTGAACTAACCTCGAGTGTGCGCTCCAGTTGTTCATAATCGCGCTCATAATCAGTATAAGCATTGCTTACCGCTTGAAGGAAATCGCGCAAATCATCGAGTCCTGTGAAGGATTCGGGCACAAATTTTTTAAGCTGACGTTGTAATAGCCGATGCATACCGGTTAGTTATTCTCGAAAAATGTAGTTATGGTCATAGTTTGGTTATGGAGTTCACAAGCTGCATTGTCTGAAAATGGTGAGATTTCGCCGTACGAGTAAAAGCCGGTCGAAACACACTGATTACCTATTAATTCAATAGCCCCCTCCACTTCTTCCTCCACGAGTTGTTTAAGAACGAGTTTACGTCCAACACAGCTCACCATAATTGCCAGTGCGGCTGATTTCCCTTTAATACCATTTCTTGAAATCTCGGCAGCCTTCACTGCACCCTGAATAAGACGATCGGTATTTGCTTTCATAAGCCGAACATACGAACCTTCGGGTAAGTCGCCGGCGAATGTGATACTCTGTTCGCTTTCATTAACGGCGAGAATGGTACGAACTACAGGTTGCTCATCTTCTCTGGTTCGGAGACTTAATGGAAATAAAAGACCGGAAGCAGGCAACTGTGCTGCATTATCGCCCAAAAACGATTTATACAGCTCTAATGCCGGCTGATTGTCTATCTCAAACAAGACATTAGCCTTGCTGCGGGTAACGCGCCGTTCTACTCCAAACGGATCCCAGCCTCCATAAGAACCATATCCGACCTCCACAGAATCGCCATAAATTCCTACGGCACTTATGCAGTGATCTTGAGCAGTTCCGTCTTCTGTGATTACGTATGTTTGATTAAAATTCGGACCATCGCCTGCCAGACCGCCCGTTACAGTTACTCCCTTGGGTAAGCTTTCTCGTAGACCTCTTACTAAATCAGATCCATTTACATGCAATCCATCCGAAAATACCAATACGTGTTTTAAATCTGTTGATGGAAGTTGCTTAATTAGGTTTTTACCACAAGAATAACTGTCGTTTGATGTTGTTAAATTCTGCTGTGCAAATTGCACGTGTGCCGCATCAAACTTCACCGCTGTTGCAACTGCCGTTTGGTCGCACACTGTATTTCCCGCAATCTCACCAGAGGTCGAACAACCTAAAAATTTACCATTCGGATACCGCCGCTTCAATTCATCCATCCAGACTAGGTTTTTAAACAATTCAGAAGCAGCAAAGACAATGATTATATCGGGGTTTTCTGCATTAATTGGCAATGTAAATTTCCATCCATCAGTAGTAGAATAAATTCCTTGATCAATCTTCATAGCGTTATTTTTTGGTCAAACTACGGATTTTTTTTGAATAAACTCGAGGATTTAAACACCCAAAAATAATCGCGACGATTAGTGAGGAATCTATCTTTATCAATTGATTATGTTTATCACTAAATCAGCGTGCATCTAGATAACATAAAATTCCATTTTCACACCTTCGAGCTATAATTATTCAACCATATATATCAGAATTAAAGCCATACATAAATTCTCATATACTTCAATATATGGTGTCTACATAGATTTATTCTTGCCCAGGTGCGATACCCAGCTGTTAAAATTAAACTCCATTGCTAGGGAGGTGCTCCGATAGAGGAGTTCCCAAAACCAAATCCTAATTCCTCGTTAATGTGAATCTGGAATTATTTAACGACCCTTATCTCAGAATCGTTATGCTGCCACTGCGCTCGATTTCGGTACCCGAGTAATCCTTACCCAATAGCACATAATAATAAACTCCATCAGGAGACGAGGCTCCGTTGTGCGTTCCATCCCAATTTACAATTTCTTGTTTCCAACTGGCTACTTGATTGCCATAGCGATTGAAAATAAGTAAATTAACCTCTTCCAAGCCCTTTAAAGTTGGTTTGAAGAAATCATTAAAGCCATCACCATTGGGAGTAAAACTATTGGGAATTGAAACTTCAAGCACACCCGAAATAACCGTTATTTGCCTGCTCACAGAGTCAATACACCCTTCATCGTTGGAGCTAACCAAGGTTAAGGTATATGTACCTTCATTAGGAATTGTAAAGGGCACATTATCGGTGATGGTTTGCGAATCTCCACTTAAGAAAAACGCAGACTCGTCGGCATTTAAACTAGTAATGTTCGCCGTTGTAGTTAATGGTGCAAGACCTTCACTTACACTTAACGAAAAAGATGCTTCAACGCCGTTGTCGATGAATGTTTGTTCGGCATTATCAGAATTACAGGCTCCGGTAACCGTTAAGGTGTAAGTTCCCGCTTCATTAATCGTAATCGATTGCGTAGTTTCTCCTGTCGACCATAAGTTCCCGCTTGGGGATGGTGAACTTAACAGAATTGGCTGGAAATCACAAAATGCAGTATTGCCTTCAAACAGAATGTCGGCACTAACAGGCGCTGCTTCTGTAAGTGTAATTTCTATAGCCTCACTCGCACAATTTCCTTCAACGGTTTGCACAAAAATATCGTTATCTATAGTGTTATCGGGCTGATAACTTGTGCCAGTGCCAAGAATTTGGGTTAGACCGGAATCATCATACCACGTTATCGTTCCTGTTGCACTAGCATTTAGCAAAGGAATTGACTGTCCGGTGCAATAAACTATCGAAGTTTGAGTCGAAGGTGGCGCAGGTGCTGGTGCAAAATCAACAGCTACACTCGAAGGGGAACTAGCGCATTCAGCAAGGTTTTGGGTAACATAATAGGTTGCCGAAATATTCGCAGGCGGAACGAATCCGTTTCCCTGAAAAATAACTGTATTTAATGAAGCATCGCTATACCAAGTCACATTAGCTCCCGGCAGCACCACCGCATCGATTGGGTTTGCAACTTGACCTTGACAAAAAGTGATTTCAGAAGGAACAACGGGGGCATTTACAGAAGAAATAATGGTTATAGTTTGCGCCGACTGAGATGCACACTGACCACTTCCAACAGAATAGGTAATTTGAATTGGTCCACTTAATCCATCAGGGAAAAAGATTGCTCCAGCTACTCCCAATCCCGACCAGGTTCCACCAGATGTACCCGTTACTAAATCAGTTAAGAGAATTGGTTCTGTTGGGTTACATAAACTACCAGGGGAGGTCCAGCTTGGATCACCACCAGGTAACACGTTAATGGTTTGCTGCGATTCCACAAGACAAGAACCACTACCCACCTGATACGTAATCACGATATTTCCACTCAGCCCTTGAGGATCGAAGGAATTACCGGAAACTCCAGTACCACTGAAAGTGCCTCCCGTATTACCGCTAATCAATTCTGACAAATCTATCGGTGCTGCACCTGAGCAAATACTTGCCGGTGCTGTCCAACTTGCCGACAATTGCTGACCATTCAACGTGACCTGAGTTGCAGAGCTTCTGCAGGTTGCCGGACCCGCAACTACATAAATATCGGGCGCTTGCGATTCCAAGGGTTGAAAACTAGAACCATTACCTATAAATCCAGTTAAGTCTGAATTATCATACCAAAAGAACACAGAATTGTTAGAGCTTGCAGTAAGTGTTGGCAATGGGCTACCGGGGCAAAAATTAACCGGAGAAGGCGTAACTACCGGAGCACTGGGCGGGCTTGTAAAACTAATATTGACCTCTGCAGTTGCCACATTGCAGCCAGGATATGTGTTTGAAACATAAACAGTTGAACTAACATTTGGTGTGGGTGTAAAAACAGGGCCTGTTTCCAACAGGTTTGTTAATGCAATATCAGAATACCACTGAATAACCTCCGGAATCGGACTAGTTGCAATAACTGTCGGATTTTGAATGTTTGTGCAAATGGGTAAAGGTGTTGCTATGGAAGGTGGCGGAAGAACCCCACCCACGTAAACAATTTGTGTTAAGGAACTCACGCATCCTCCAATTCCTACGGTGTAAGTAACCGGAATTAATGCATTTATACCTTCGGGAAACAAAATAGCACCAGCCAAACCACTACCACTCCATGTTCCGCCGGTTGTACCGGTAACATACGTATTAAAGTTAATAGGCGTAAATTGATCACAAATAGCTCCCGGATTCGTCCAACTAGGATTACCGCTTGGTTGAATTGCTACAACCTGTTGATTTTCAATCGCACAACTTCCAGAGCCCACAACATAAGATATAACCGCATTCCCTGACAAACCGGAAGGGTTAAAAAAGCCATCCTCTACACCCAATCCGGTGAAGTTCCCGAACGGGCTTCCAGTAACCAAAGCATAAAGGTTAACTGGTTGTGCTGAGCTGCATAGAGAGGGAGGAAGCGTAAATGTTGCTGAAAGGGGATTGGTAAAAAAACTGCAGCCTACATTTTTATAGGTTACCGCTCCATCACTGTTGAAAATTCCCGCTGCTCCATCCAGTGCCGGCGCTTGATCAGGAATATAACTTACGGTATCTGCGCATGTTGGTGCATCGGAAAGAATTAGTGTTCGAGGATTCGCTCCCGAATTTGCAAAATTACCGGTTGTAGTTGTTCCGCAGTGGAATATAACATACAGAGTATCTGATAGCCCGGCAAAGGAAAGGCCCGTTACCGTTGGAGTGATTCCACTAAATAGTAAAACCTGCTGATTAGCCGGAATGACTCCATTTACTGGCTCAAGTAATGTCCCGCATTCACCAACACTGGCTGCCATTTGAGCAACAAGACTGGCTGTGTTAGCATTTTGACACGTTCCCAACCAAGCGTTCGATGTATTTGGCCAGCTTACCTGAAGGTTCGTCAAAACAAGTGGGCTATTTCCAGTCGTAAAAAGTACTTGTTCATTCAAGCCTTCATCAGGCGAACATGCATTTATTAAAATAGCATCAATCTCTATACAATTCCCAATCTGAGCTGTTGAATGAAGCGAAAAAAGGACTAAAACAGCTGAAAATATTCTTCCGTAATTCATGATTATTCTTCGGGTAAATGTTGCGAATTTACCCTCATATATTGAATTAACAAATCATTTTAACGAAAATTGACAACTTGTAGAAAACTGTTCAATCAGAACTTATATTTGGGCCATGGAAGAACGTATATTAATTCTTGATTTTGGGTCTCAATATACCCAGCTTATTGCGAGAAGAATCAGAGAGTTAAATGTATATTGTGAAATTCATCCCTACAATAAATTCCCCACGCCTGATAAGTATGTAAAGGGTGTTATTCTATCGGGGTCGCCTCATTCTGTTTTGGAAGTGAATGCGCCTCAATTTGATTTGAATGCCTGGTTAGGGAAATTGCCTATTCTAGGTGTATGTTATGGTGCTCAGTACATGGCGCATTTACTCGGAGGAAATGTAGTTCGTTCACAAGTACGAGAGTATGGCAGAAGCTATCTTCATCCCTTTGCAGAAAGTAAACTGTTACGGGAAATCCCAATGCATTCGCAGGTTTGGATGTCGCATGGCGATAGTATTTTGAAAGTGCCCGATTCATTTATCGTCACTGCCGGTACTGAGGATATTCCTGTTGCGGCATTTCAAAATCCGCATAAACAAGCATATGGCATTCAATTTCACCCGGAGGTAACTCATTCTACCGATGGTCTAAAGCTCCTTTCAAATTTCGTGTTCGACATTTGTGGGTGTAGCGGAAGTTGGACACCAGCTTCGTTTATTTCTGAAACAATCAATTCGTTAAGGAATACCATTGGGACCGATCGTGTTGTGCTAGGCTTAAGTGGCGGAGTAGACTCATCAGTTGCGGCTCTTTTGTTGCATGAAGCCATTGGAAATCAACTTTTTTGCATTTTTGTCGACAATGGGCTTCTTCGAAAAGACGAGTACAAGCAGGTTCTAGAAACTTACACCGAGTTAGGGCTTCAGATACATGGTGTTTCGGCAGGTCATCGTTTTTTATCGGAATTAAAGGGAGTCGAAGATCCGGAGACAAAGCGAAAGACTATTGGGCGCTTATTCATCGAGGTCTTCGAAGAAGAGTCTCAAAAGATTAACAATGTAAAATGGTTGGGACAGGGTACAATATACCCGGATGTTATCGAATCGGTTTCGGTAAATGGTCCTTCGGCTACCATAAAATCGCATCATAATGTGGGTGGCCTACCCGATTTCATGAAATTGAATGTTATTGAGCCCCTTCGACTTTTATTTAAGGATGAAGTACGTAAGGTGGGTTTAGCACTTGGCTTGAAGCCTGAAATTTTAAATCGACATCCTTTCCCCGGACCAGGCCTTGCCATTCGTATTTTGGGAGATATTACCGCCGAAAAAGTTAGAATGGTGCAGGATGCTGATGCTATTTTCATTGAACATCTCAAAAGTTCGGGAGAATATGCTAATGTTTGGCAGGCAGGAGCCATTTTCCTTCCGGTACAAAGCGTTGGTGTAATGGGCGATGAGCGAACCTACGAGCATGTAATTTGCTTGCGAGCCGTAACCTCGCATGATGGTATGACTGCAGATTTCGCGCATCTTCCGCATAGCCTTCTTGGAAAAATCGCCAATGACATCATAAACAAGGTTAAAGGCATCAATCGCGTTGTATTCGATATAAGTTCAAAACCTCCTGCAACCATCGAATGGGAATAAATAACCTGGCACTTACCTTTTTACTTCTCCTTGCGCAGCATGTTATCGCGCAGAAAAGCGATACGTCAATCGTACTAAAAAATGGACGCCGCTTCAAAGAATTTACAATTAACAAAGGACAGACGCTTTATTCGCTTTCCAAAGCGACAGGGGTGCATCAGGACTCTCTAATCTTCTTTAACCGCTCGCTGGAAAATGGGCTCAAAACCGGAATGAGAATCTGTATTCCTTTATCTGTGCAAGGAAATAGCTTATCCGACAACCGTGCCAGCTTAAGGCATGAAGTAAAGCCCGGGGAAACCATTTTTGGAATTGCTCGAATGTATGGTCTAACGCAGGATGAGTTGACAAAACAAAATCCAGCGTTACAATCGGGATTGAAAATCGGAACAATTCTGTCAATTAATCCAAAACCAGGTTCAGCTGTTCCTCCAAAGCCAGAAAAAGTGGAGGTCGTCGATAAGCCCTTCGTTAACATTACTTCTGATTGTATTTTACCTGATTCCTTTGTAAATAAGACCCTAACTATTTCACTTGTATTACCGCTATACAGTAAAAAGGAAGAAAGTCAGATCAAAAGTCGCACAGGAATTGAGTTTTATGCGGGCTGTATTCAGGCGCTTGATTCTTTAAAAAACCTGGGGCTTAACATCAATTTGAATGTGTTTGATACGCAGGAAGACTCGCTTGCGATGAATAAGATTTTAAAATCGAATGATATAAAGTCGTCTGACTTTATATTGGGACCACTTCATGCATCAGAATTTCGTCAGATAAGCAATTTGCTTTCTCGAGATAATACCTTGTCTATAGCTCCACTTGCAAGTAGTTCGGCTCTACTAACCGGGGCCCCACATGTAGTCAAACTCATTCCAGATCAAAAGAGATTGATGGAAGGTCTGGTAGAACAAGTAGTTAATAATTACAAAAATGCTCGCTTTATTTTCATCAGAAATTCAAATGCGAAGGATAAAGATTTAACCAATAATCTTGCTTCTGCACTTTCAGCTAAAATTGATACTACTGCTTCAAACTTTGTAAGCCTCGCCTATTCAGGAGTAAACGATTTACTCGAAAAACTAGATAGCGATAAAGAAAATATTTTATTTTTCCCTTCCACAGCACAAGTTCAGGTGATTGACGCCATTGCCAGGCTCAACGCATCGCGTATGGGTAAGCGCATTACATTGGTCGGTCTTAACGAGTGGAACAATTTTGAAAATATCGAATACGAACATTTGAATAACCTTAATTTCACCTATGCTGCTCCTTGGTATATCGATTACAATACCTCGGAAGCAAGGTTGTTTCGCGAGCGATATCGAACAGAATTTAAAGGTGAGCCAGGTGTGTTTGCATTCCAGGGTTATGATGCGATGATGTATTTTGTTATGGCAGCTGCTAAACAAAACAAGCCAAATACCGAATGCTTAACAAAAATTCCGACTTACAAAGGCTTTTGTACTGAATTTAAATTCAGGAAAGAAAATGCGACAACAGGCGCCGATAATAGTCATGTTTATGTACTACAATTGAGCGACTATATTGCAGCACCTATCAAATAAACCATGATTCGCTCAAAGATTGAAAGTCAATTCAGGTTGCTTCAAAAAGACATCATTTCGAGTCTTGAATTGACCGATGGCCAAGGTAAATTCAGATATGACCCATGGCAAAGAGCCGAAGGAGGTGGAGGCATTTCTTCAGTAATTGAAAATGGTCGAATACTTGAAAAGGGTGGTGTAAACTTTTCGGCTGTGTATGGTCCACTGCATCCTGGAGCCGCAAAAGCCCTTGGCGTAGATGCTAAGGAGTTCTACGCGTGTGGCGTATCGATCGTATTGCACCCTAATAATCCTATGGTTCCAATCATCCATATGAACGTTCGTTATTTTGAAACAGGAAATACATATTGGTTTGGAGGAGGGATAGATTTGACACCCCATTATATAGTAGCTCAAGACGCTGCGTTTTTTCACCAGCAATTAAAAAACACCTGCGATGCTTTTGCGCCTCACTTTTATTTGGAATATAAAAAGTGGGCTGATGATTATTTTTATTTGCCGCATCGCAATGAGACACGCGGTGTTGGTGGTATTTTCTTCGATCGTCTCAACGACGAAAACGCAGGATTACCTAAGGAGCGATTGTTTGAATTTGTATTAGCGGTTGGAGAAACATTTGCTCCCACATACACCTATTTAATGAAAAATAACTTCGAACAACCCTACACCGAAATGCATAAAAAATGGCAGGCTCTGCGCCGGGGTAGGTATGTAGAATTTAACCTAGTGTATGACCGAGGTACTAAGTTTGGCCTTGAAACCGGTGGACGTACCGAGTCAATATTAATGAGCTTGCCAGCTACAGCGGCATGGATTTATGACTATTCTCCAGAAAAAAACTCTAAAGAAGAATATACCATGAACATGCTTAAAAAAGGCATCAATTGGCTGGAGATGGTTTAAATTTTCAGATTACTTTTAAACCACTTTGATTATAAACTTGAAACTTCCGCGTCGGGTACAATTTTCTTAACTAGGCCTTGGAGTACTTTCCCTGGTCCGCATTCTATAAACCGTAACGCACCATCATTAGCCATTTCGCGGACACTCTGCGTCCAGCGCACCGGCGCTGTTAGCTGCGCAATTAGGTTCGATTTTATCACAGCCGGATCTGACGAGGGTTTAGCATCTACATTTTGGTAAACTGGGCAAACAGGTGTTTTAAAACTTGTTGCATCAATCGCGTCTTGTAATTCACGCCGTGCAGGTTCCATTAAGGGAGAATGAAACGCACCACCAACCTGAAGAGGTAAGGCTCGCTTGGCACCTGCAGCTTTCATACGCTCACAAGCTTGTTCAATGCCCACTACACTTCCTGAAATCACAAGCTGTCCCGGACAATTATAATTTGCAGCGACTACAATTTCAGAGTCAATTTCTGCGCATACCTGCTCCACAACATCGTCGGCCAAGCCCAATACCGCAGCCATAGTTCCGGGGTTTTTATCACAGGCGGCCTGCATGGCCAATGCGCGTTGATAAACGAGCTTTAACCCGTCTTCGAACGTTAAACAGCCATTGGCAACGAGTGCAGAAAATTCGCCAAGCGAGTGACCAGCGACCATATCCGGTTGTACCTCAGATCGACATAAAAATGTGATTACCGAATGAAGAAATATGGCTGGTTGCGTCACCTTAGTCTGCCGCAAATCCTCATCCGATCCATGAAACATTATGTCTGTGATGTTAAAGCCAAGGATAAAATTGGCCTCCTCAAAATATTTTTTCGCAATGGAATTGGATTCATACAAATCTTTTCCCATCCCCGAAAATTGTGCGCCCTGTCCAGGGAAAATA
>CAZVHF010000039.1:0-16091 GCA_964627105.1 uncultured Chitinophaga sp. | reverse complement strand
GAAGGCAAACAATGTCAAATCGCTGAACTACAACTTTATAATCTTCCGCACATACGTTTGCTGCTTGCCTTCAACCTTTACAAAATAAACACCCGAGGGTAGGTCCGCAATCGATATCTTGGATGCGATAAATGTTCGCACAGAAAGCCCAAATTGATTGATAATTTCTACACGTGAAATAAGGTCGTCATCGTAGGATATTTGGAGCAAATCATTGGTTGGATTGGGATAAATATAAAGTAACTCTGAGCCTTGCGCTGCTAAAGCGTTTGGCGAAGAACACAGGCCGTGCGTGCCCAATTGATTGCGAAAAGGACTATTAAGCATTACCGTTTGAGCCCTTGTACGCTGGTCGGTCGTGAACATAAATTTGTATGGTCCCCGGGTGTAATCCATAAAATTCATAAACATTTCGCCATCCGGACTATTCGAAGGTGTGCTGCACGATCCAGAATTGTGCGGATAGGTGGGCATACCTGTATTTTCTCCCGCTGCAGGAGGAGTATCGTCGCAAAAATCATTGCCGCATACCGCATCGCCCCAAATATGACGCAAACCCAAATAATGCCCCACTTCATGCGTTAGCGTGCGTCCATCTATGAATTGAGAGATATAATTCCCTTCGGGAAATAAGGCATACGAACCTACAGCCTTGGCAAAACACCAAATTCCGTCGGTAGAATCACTGGTATTGTTCGGCAAGTCTGTTAAGCCACTTAAAGGTGGCACCGATGAAACTCCGGCATACGTGAGCGCGTTACTTTTATCGGTAATCCAAACATTCAAATAACGGGTAACATCCCAAATCGACTGGGGTTTAATTACGCTATCGAGGTAGCTGCGCATGGTATTCTGTGTTTCAAACAGGTTGGGATTCTGCCATCCTTTTAAAACATAATTCAGGCGTTCAATACCGGGTTCGTTCAGAAGGTTTCCTTCCGCATCAACTACTGCCAAACAAAACTGAATATTAAAATCAGAAATTTTAACACGCCCCAGCTCATCTAAATTTTCCTGGGGGATATTTTGATTAATGGCCCAGTTTACAAATGCATTATCAGGATAATTGGATGCATTGTAGGCATTCCCCGAAAAATCCTGATTTAATATGGTCAATTGTGAATTAATTTGCTCAGCCAAAATATTGGGATACGTACCCATGGCCTCTCCGCCATGAATAACATGGAAAATCACGGGGATTATAAAGTCATTCCGCCTTAATTCATTGATATTTTTCGATTTTTTGTTCGCAGAAATATACTCTTGCAATTTTGCCTCCCAAATTAAATCAGGATCTTTAGTTGCACAGCCCAACTCCTCTGTTTGAGCGCTTAAGCTAACCCCGTTCAGAATGAAAATTAAAAAGAGAATTATTTTATTCATCGGTTATTGAATTGCTGAATAGTTTTTTAAACAGTTTGTAAGGAATCGATTTTAATCACTTTTGGCTTCGTTAACAGAAATAAATTTAATTTTAATGATTCATAATAAGCATTTTATGAATTAAATAAATTACTTAAGTTAGCATCATTAGACACATCGCCATAGTATTTTAAAAGGTCATACATACTAATGCTTCATCAACTTAGTTTGGTAAATCCCATGTACTGTTTGCACCTGAACCCTGTAAATGCCTGTTGTCCAGTTTAACACCGAAAATCCCGACTCTTTTTCCTCCTGTATAAATTGGCCTAAACTATCATAAACAGTTATGCTTTCGATGGTATGTTTAGGTAATTCGATGTGCACAAAATCGGCTGCCGGATTGGGATAAATATTCAGTTGCCCAGTTTTATTTTTCATATAATTCCCAGTCGATGTGTGGTTGATGAGATTCTCCAAGAGTTGTCCGGCAACTACAAATGCTTGAGCTGGAAGCTGATTTATAAGTACTGCAATTACAGCGCCCGAAAGCGGATCGTACATCATTATCGAATTATACCCTCCCCAAATGGCGCCGCCGTGCATCCAAACGTTTCGGCCCGCAACGATGGCTTCGCTAATTCCAATTCCATAGTTTTCGCTTCCCACAAAGGTGGTCATTTCATTAAGCGATTCAGGTTCAATTACCTCGCCATTCATAAGAGCCCGATACCATTGTGCCATTTCGCCAGCTGTAGAATACATACCACCAGCTGCCCATGCGGCACTGTTTAATGCCTTTCGTGGCACCAAACTGTTATCGACACCTGCCTGCCAAGGATGCGCAATTACGTTAAGCACACTATCGTATACATCAAGAAAAGTACTGTCGAGTTGAAGCGGATTCAAAATACTGTCGCGAAGGAGTTGCCCGTAGCTTTGGCCTGTTACGCTTTCAGCAATTAATCCCGCAAGCAGATAATTGGTATTGCTGTAACTCCAATCCGTACCCGGAGCAAACAGCGGACTCTCAGCCCAAGTTAAGAGCTCTTGTGGGGTAAATATGCGGTTGGGATTACTCAAAATCGAATCAGAATAGCCCTCAATAGTACTTACATCAAATACGCCGCTGGTATGATTGAGCAATTGGCGAATGGTAATGTCGGAACTGATGTTTGCCATTTCGGGAAGATACTGATGAAGCGAATCGTCGAGTTGCAGCAAATTGTTTTGGGCCAGCTTAAGTAAAAGTACTCCCGTAAACAGTTTGGTGTTGCTGGCTATTCCAAATTCCATATCGGATGTAATGGGCACTCCCGAATGCGAAATACCTGTTACACCTTTCCATGTGCCTTGTGGTGGATAAACTACACAAGCCGAAATTCCCTTCAGGTTGTATGCGCTGCGCATGCTGTCGATGGTGCTCTGTAGCTTGGCGGCCAAACCCAAATCGAAAGACTGAGCTGTAAGTGAAGATGGTTTTGCTATCGATATCCACGTCCAAACAACTATGATTACCTTATGCAATAAATGTATTTTTGATATTTTCATTATCTGTTACGCATTATTTACAATAAGAATAATACTGCATGGCTCACAATGCGGGCTTTTTGTGCAAAGCAATTTAATACAAAACTTATTGCTCAAAATAAACAAGAAAATTTTCGCGATGCCCAAATCAAATGCTCTTTATCTCGTTTACACTCATAATTTTATACCTTCATAAACTTTTGACTGTAATAGAAGATGCTGTGAAAGACAAAACCTAATAAAAGGAACTTTTTCATGCTATACCAATTTGAAATACTTGTTAATTAAAAAATACGGCACCTAACCCCAATGCCATAAGTAAAAACATTGCTCGCACAACAGAACAATTAAAAAAAAACATCGGGGCTATGATGTATTAGCAGCACTATGGTTTAATGGCAAAATAATTTTATTTTGAATACCATTGCATTCGTTCATTCCATCTTAAAGATTCGAACTCAGACTTTTCTTCACAGCTGGATTTTTTGTGGGGCGCCACGGGCGGGCTTTTCGGTACAAGTCCTCCCTTTTTCGTCAACGCCTCAAAATGTGCGGGCTTTCCCCTTCAATCCCTGGCGCGTTTGAAGTAACATACGAGAGCAACCCAAACAAGAAATTATGTATTTCAAATTATTAGCTGTATTGCTTTAACTGCAAAACAAAAAGACAATTATACTACAAACTTCCAGCACATAAGATACTACTAAATAAGGTACTACAAATCAAAAAATGTAGGTTTATTGATTCGGTTGCCATCCTCAAATACCAAAATCTCATACACACCTTTCGGCCAGCCTTTCACATCCAAATCAAGCGGATAATCGAAATGTCCGGAATTGTAAACTGCGTTTTGCTGAAGGTAGCCCACCAATTGACCATCTTGGGTGCGTATCTGTATTGTAAGTGTTGCATATCGCGAAACCGTGAACGAGAAATTACCAGTTACCCTTAGATGCTTGCTTTGCCAAACAGACGAGTCTGTGCGATCATATTCGATGCAGTGCCAGGGATAAGGTTTGTTAAGCTGATCGGCAAACCATTTTTTCAACGGAGAAATCGTTCCATTGTAATCACAAATGGAAGCAATCGGGTGATTAAGGGAGGAACTCCCTTCACTTATAATCCAAACAGAATTCTGAATATCGCTCCCATTGAAACTTCTTTTGCTAACAAAGTCGGCAAGCTTGCCCATGAGCCCTGTGGCGTAATATCCATTTCTAAAGGCAAGACCTTTGGGCGGTGACGCTCTTGTGGCCCTGCAGCAAAAAGCATAAATCGATTTTTTCACTTCCTTCCCGCTTGGAACTTTAACGTAAAGTGAACGCATCACTACCAAATCCTGAAATTTCGAATTATCGGCAAGGAAAACACGACCGGGTTCGATGTAAATACCAATTGAATCGTTTGTGGTATTCCTAAGCGATAAACTCAGACAATATTCTTTATGCCCACCAAGTGCTGTTAAAGTATAATAAACTCCTGACCTGGCATCAAGCGCATCCAATGTGAGGGAGTCGTTTTCAATGCCCATGGCTACAGCCGAAGTTAGCCGAATGCTAAAACAAAACGAAAATAGAATTGCTCGAATCATTTGGTTTAATTTTCTTGATAACGCAGAATATAATTTACAGGTATTTAAAAAAAGATAAATTTTAGCTCTCATCCGTGAATGAAGAATTTGATAAATTAAACACTGATTATATGCGTCGACAAAGTTTCTCTACAAGCAATCTTCAGCTCCTGTTCCATTTCATCCCGAATATGTTACTTTTACGGCATGTATAATCTGCCCGGGATTTCGCTCAGAAGCCTACTCATAGCAGCCTTTATCTTTTCTATATTCAGCGGATTCGCACAAACCGAATCAACCGTTAGCCGCGATTCGGCGCGTATTGTAGCATTCACACTCGAAGCATCAGAGCGCTCGGGCGACAAGGGAACAACGCTTTCTACGAACCTCGATGGCATGCAATTGTACCAAACCTGGTACCGAACACAGTATTTCAATACAAGCCTCGGAAATCTCGGCAATCCCTTCCAATCGCTCGTTTACACTCAGCAGTTTAACCGGGGATTTCACTTCGGGTTTAGAGCTTTCGAGCCCTATACCTTTCAGCTCGAAGATCAATTGGTTTACGATGCGCAGGCGCCTTACACAGAAGCGTTTTATGTGCAAGGTGGTAAGGTTGAGAATTTTTTTCGTTTGCTCCACACCCAAAACATTGGCAAGAAATTCAACGCGGGTTTTGAATTCAAACGTGTAAATTCCGAAGGGCAGTATGTAAGACAGGCTGCGGCGCATTCTGCATTACGCATGCATACACTTTTCAAACCTGGCAAAGGACGTTACCAGGTTTTGGCAGCTGCTGTTTATCACAAAGGCGTAAGTCAAGAAAATGGTGGATTAACAGCAGAAGGCGATAGCTTGTATGGTACCGAATTGCGCGATAGTCCTAAGTTATTACCGATTAACCTTGCTATTGCACGCAACGAGGTTTTTCAAAACGGTTTGTTGGTTCGCCAGCATGTTGATCTGTTTCGTTCGTTTAACGACTCGCTGCCGGCTATCAATGGAGGATTTCTGCGGGTGCAGCACACCTTTTTGCATGGATTTCAGAAACACGCCTACGACGATGAGCAGCCGGTAAACGCCTATTACGACACCGTTTTCGAAAGTGGTCGCCTGAGTACCACTTACAACATGCAACGCTTTATATCGGAATCGGCGTTGATGCGCATTTCATCGGCTGTCGATACATCGAAGTTTTTACGTTTCGATGCGCGGGCATTTATTCGCCAGCAATGGGCGGTAATGAATGCTGCACAGTTTATCGCAAATGAACAGGTATTGTTCGATGTTTTTAACCAAAGTGCCGGCTTAGCAATGCGTTTAGCGAATCGAACCACTACACTGGATGCACGCGGTGAGTATTTTTACGCAGGCTTCAATGCCGGCGACCAAAATCTTGATATTCGCTATAAGCAAGAGCTGGGCAAAGAATTCACGATTGGAATTCGCGCAAATCAATTCAAACAAACGCCCGATGGTCAATTGTTGCATTTCGTGTCAAATTTCGGTCGATGGAAAAACAATTTTGACCCAATCAAACACCAAAATTTCGCAGCCGAATTGAATGCCAAAAAATTGCGCCTAAGCTTCATTGCTTCATGGCAGAATACCAGTGGGCTTATTTATCTCGATTCGCTCGCAATGCCTGCTCAAGATTCGGGCGCAGTAAATGTTATGCGCCTTGGATTAACGCATACATTGAGACTTTGGAAATTTTATATACAAAGTAATATCTGCTACCAAAAAAGCAGCAATTCCGAAACAATTCGCATTCCTGAGCTGCAATTTCGCGAGTCGGTTTATTTCCAGAGTAGGATTCGCAAAGCGGCTCCAATCATGCGCATCGGCGTCGATTTAACCGGATGCAGCGCGTTCCGCCCGCAAAGCTACCTGCCTTATGCCGGTATGTTTTTCAATGCTGCTAACGCTTCAAAATCGTCTCTTTTCCTACTCGATTTTTACCTAAGCGTTCAGGTTCGCAGGGCCCGCTTCTTTTTAAAATCAGAACACATAAACTCGTTATGGTCAACGGGCGATTATATTGTCGCACCGAATTATCCTCTTGCCCGACATGGAATTAAATTGGGTCTAAGCTGGGTGTTTTTTGACTGATTTTGATTTATTATTGTAGAATGAAAAAGATTTTAACTATCCTAAGCCTTGTTGGCCTATCGCATATCGTTCATGCTCAAATTAATGTTGGTGCAATTGCATTTTTAGGTTTTCAGGCCGATGCACCTGATGCATTCGCATTTGTAACGCTTCAGGATTTCAACGCGGGCGATTCGCTTTTCTTTACCGATGCAGGATGGAATGGGAGTCTGTTTTTTGCAAATGAGGGCTCAATGAGCTGGAAAGCAGATCAATTGATCCCTGCCGGCTCTGTCGTGCGCATTCAAGACCCGAACAATGCCTCTATTCCCAATGCATTAATCGAGGGGCCCGGACAAACGCGCGGTAAAATGTCAAGTTTTACAGTTTCTGGCGATCAGTTATTTGCCTACACACTGAACAACGGTAATCAGTTTCCTGTTGCCGCTTTTTCAACAAATGCATTTATAAGCCAATGCGACGCCAGCGGTATTGGCAATACGCCTCGAAGCTGTCTTCCTTCTAATCTAACGCTTGGAATAAATGCAATTCAACTAAACGACAATGCTCCTGCAACAGCAAATCCCGACAACGCCTTTTTTAATCAGGTAAACGTAAGCGGAACTCCAGAGGAGATTGCCCAAATTGTAAATAATGCTTCAAATTGGACTACAGACGAGGAGCCGGCAATTGCGGGTTACAGCACTTGGCCCAACTGGCAATTTAATGTCGGATCTATTGGAGAGATTCAAATAGGCTTCCTTCTTAATTCGCTTAGTTTGATCGAAGGCGGCAACCCACAACAAATTGAAGTTTCTATCAACCCGCCTTTGAATTTACCCAAAATCATTACGCTGCAATTTGCGTTGGAAAATGGAATTAACGGGAATGATATTTCAACAAATCCTAACCATAGCAATGGTATAATTGAGTTAGAGTTACCTGCTAATGTTAGCGTTTATAACTTCAGTATGTCGGCCGGTGCCGATGATGGAATCGAAGGGAACGAATCAGGAATTTTACGCATAACCAATGTCGCTGATGGATTAATGATTTCCGAAGATTCGTTGATTAATTTTGAAATTATCGAAGATCCTTCAATCAGCTTTGTAAGTTTCTCAGGGATCAATAACGAAGAATTTGGAATTGAAGGTCAAGCTTATGAGTTCAACCTTAGCTTTACACCAGTTACGGCCGAAAATGCGCTTCTAACAATATCCTTTTTAAGCAGCAATGGTTTCAACGAAAACGACTTCACTACCAATCCGCCTGCGTTCACAAATGGTATTTTGATTGAGGTTCCGGCCGGAACTTCAACTCTACCTATTTCTTTTCAGTCTCTTGATGATTTGACTGTTGAACCCAGTGAAGCAGTACAAATGTTCGTTACTGAATTAAGTAATAATTTACAGTTAGGCTTAACTCCTGTGGTCAATTTTACGTTTGCCGATAACGATATTCCTTTAAGCTACCAAAGTCTGAATATTAACGAAGTTATGGTGAATAATACGGTTTCAATTTCGGATGAATTTTCGGAATACGACGATTGGATTGAAATTCAAAACTCAGGTGAAACCTCTGTTTCTTTGGCAAATTTATTCATCACCAACGATCCCTTAGTACCGAATAAATTTCAATTTACTTCTTCGCAATTGACCACCCTTGCACCTGGTTCGTTTAAATTGGTTTGGGCCGATGATAGCATCGAACAAGGTCCTCTGCATTTGAATTTTGAATTGAATAATTTAGGCGGTTACGTAGGATTATATGCCCTTCAAGCTAGCAATTTTGGTCCGTTTTATTCACTCATTGATAGCGTTTACTATCCTGCTATGAATGTAGATGTGAGTTACGCATATTTTCCGGATATTACAGACAACTGGATGCTATTAAACAACTCAACTCCTGGTTTGGCAAACGAGATGCCGGTGGGCCAATATCAAATAAATGAGGGCGGTATGTTACTTTATCCCAATCCTGCAGCCAATCAAATTACCATTCAATGCAACACAAGTGCATACGATGCAACATTAATGGTATTTAACGCTGCCGGACAGCTCGTATTTAGCAGCCTAACTAAAGAGTTCAACCAATATATCCTTCGAACCGAAAATTGGCTTCCGGGAATCTATTACGTCGTTTTATACTCAGATAATTTAAAATATCAGCAGGCTGTTAGCATTAGCAAGTAATAAACCTAACCTTGTAAATAATAGTTTTATCTTTGCAGATTATTTTAGCTTTTCAACTCACGCGTATTGATTTCGTTTAAATAGTTTAAACTATGAAATTGAAATTTACCATTGCACTACTTTTTGCGACTCTATGCAAAAGTTCTTTTGCCCAAGCTTTAATTCCTGGCGCTGTTGCATTCATTGGTTTTCAAAGCGACCAACCGATAACATTTGCATTTGTGAACCTGGTTGAAATTGAACCCAACACTTCAATTTCCTTTACCGATAACAAGTGGGGCTTCGACCATCTCGTGTTATCAGAACAAACTGTAGTATGGACAAGTCCCGATACTGCCCTACCAATTGGAACTATCGTTACCCTTCGCGACAACGGAAGTCCGAATATGCAAGTGATTGGCGCAGGAAGTACACAAGGAAGACTCTACATAATGGGCGGACAAGGTGATCAGATTTTGGCATATACCGGTCCCGAATCAGATCCATCCTTCATTGCAGGTATAAGTAACTCGAACTGGCAAACCTTATGCGATTCGCTGCCTTTCTTTCAGTTCCGTACATGCCTCCCCGAACCGCTCGAAAATGGATTAACCGCCGTTTCATTCACGAGTTCGCAGTCGTTTAACGTCGATAACGGTTACCTTTCCATCACACCATTGATTGTTACCGGACTCGAAAATTTAAGCATCATTAACAATGCGAATTACTGGTATCTCGATAATGCCGAACAGGCCATTTATGAAAACTGGCCCGACTGGTCGCAGGGTAGTACACAACCATTTGCCTCCACCATCGAGTTTTCGCAAGCAAATTATCAAATAACCGAAGGAGGGTCGCAGGCTGTAATAACGCTTAATTTAAGTGCACCACAATTTGCCCCACAAACTGTAGTCCTCGAGGTTTTGAATTTCCCCGGCATAACCCCTTCAGATTATGCTACATCGCCCGAAATTATAAACGGTACCATTAGCTTAAATGTTCCTGCCAACACCTTAAATGTGAGCTTTAGCGTACAGGCGTTGATTGATGGTGTGGCAGAAGACCTCGAAAACATTACGTTTAGTATTGCATCTGTAAGCGGCGGACTTGCTATTGGTCAAAATGATGCTGCGGCCCTGAGCATCGTGAGTACCGAAGAGAATTTCTCACAAATAAATTTTACGAGCGATACGTTGTTTATCGATGAAGGTGGTTCGTCTTTGATCGTGCCAATGTCTATTAGTCCGGCTTCATCTCAAATCTACAGCGTCATTTTAACAGCTTTCAATGGGAGTGGAATTCAAACCGACTATTTCACCACACCCTCCGACTTTAGTGGACAGCTATTGCTCCAAACCACAGCCAACAATGGAAACCTCTCATTTAATGTTTCAACATACAATGATTTCCAGATAGAAGCCGATGAAATTGTGCGATTTACAATCACAACAGTTTCCTCCGGGCTTCAAATTGGAACCAGTTCTACGGTTGTAGTTGTAATTCGCGATAACGACAATACACCAACCGTTTATTATCCAGAGTTGTTTATCAACGAGATATGCTCAGTCAATTCAAATTTCCCAGACGATAACGGACAACTCGACGACTGGATTGAAGTGTACAATGCAGATACTGGCACTGTGGTGATGTCGGGATACAAGTTTACAAACAACCTGAATAATCCAACCCTATTCTCCATTCCGGCTGTAAGTGCACAAACCACGATTCCTGCCCAAGGCTTTAAATTATTTTGGGCCGATCAGAATACTACGCAGGGCCCGCTTCATCTAAACTTTACACTGAATCAAAACGCAGGTGGATTGGTAGCCCTATTTGCACCTGATGCCGAAACAATCATCGACCAGGTCGCTTATCCGCCAATGAGTGCAGGCGAAAGTTATGGGCGTATTCCTGATGGCGGAAGCGATCTAAGAAAACTTTTTGTAACAACTCCCGGTGCTCCTAATTTAGATAGCATTCCACCCCTGTTTGTAAATGGTTTTGAGAATGCAGATGGAAGTCTATCGATATTTCCCAATCCGGCTTCAAACATTCTCAATGTTGTAAAGGTAGGAAAGCCGATGAAGGGTGATATCGCTTTTACGATTCACGATGTGCTTGGGAAGCCTGTACCATGTCCTACTCCGGATATTGGTAAACCCGGAAAATCATGGACAATAAATACATCCGGTTTATCGTCGGGACTTTATTTTCTGATGCTTAAAAGCGGAAGTGAATCCCACGTTATTCGGTTTATTGTGAGGTAAGGCCGGCCCTAAATTGTCTAACCTACAAAAGTCATTTTGAAATTACTTCTCCAATAATCAATAAGCTTTACATTATTACTTTAGGCGTAAACCAATTGATCCATTGCCTTCGGCGACCTACTTTTAATTTTTAGTGTTTATTTCTTTAGAGGTAAAATTGATCCATTGCCTTCGGCGACCTACTTTCTTTTCTTGAAAAAAGAAAGTAGGCAAAGAAATTCAAGGAAAATAAAATGCTTCAGCGCGCTCTTCAAATTCCGTTGAAATGCTAGAAAACCCGATAAATCAGTTTTCTGCATTTCTACCGGCCTTTGAATTCATGCCAATGCTGGCCCGCTTTATTTTCCTTTTGCCAACGCAATTTCTCATACGTGAATTCATTGCCTTAAAATGAGGCAGCTCAATCGAAATAACATTTTTTGCAAGCTTTTACTGTTTTCAAAGATTTACTTGCATTTTAATCGCACTCTTTTAAATACAAGACAATATTGATAACGTATAAACCACTTTTTCCTCTTGGACTCAATAGAACAGAACGGCATTGTAGGATTTTATTTATTCTATGCTTCGCATAACCTTGTGTTTTCTTTTCTTTGCAACAATTGATACGAAATGAAAGCAGCAACCCGATTAATCCATGCCGGTCAGTCGCCCGATCCGGCTACAGGCGCCATAATGACACCGATTTTCCAAACTTCTACCTACGTTCAGGAAGCGCCGGCAAAACACAAAGGATACGAATACGCCCGATCTCAAAACCCTACCCGTAAAGCGCTAGAAGACTGCCTCGCAGCGTCTGAGAACGCCAAACATGGCTTAAGTTTTAGCTCGGGTGTTGCAGCCACCGACGCCATCATGAAACTACTGCGTCCCGGCGATGAAGTAATTGCTGCCGATGATATGTACGGAGGAACATACCGCCTGTTTACAAAGGTATTCGAGCCATTTGGCATTCGTTTTCATTTTGTTAATATGGCGAACCCCGAAACGCTTGAAAAGTACATTAATGCAAATACAAAGCTAATCTGGACCGAAACACCCACAAATCCTTTAATGAGTATCAGCGACATTGAAGCCATTTCGGTAATTTCGAAAAGATACAACCTTATTTTAGTTGTCGATAATACTTTTGCAACGCCTTGGCTTCAAAATCCGCTCGATTTAGGTGCGGATATCGTGATGCACTCGGCCACGAAATACCTCGGCGGGCACTCGGATGTTATTCACGGTTGCATCATGCTAAACGATGATACGTTGCGCGAGCAACTCTATTTTATACAGAAAAGTTGTGGCGCTGTTCCCGGTCCGATGGATTGTTTCCTCGTTTTACGCGGCTTGAAAACCTTGCATGTACGCATGAAAGCGCATTGCGAAAACGGAAATACAATTGCACATTACCTGCGGAATCATCCCAAAGTAGCAAAAGTTTATTGGCCGGGCTTTGAAGATCATCCGAACCATGCCGTTGCAGCAAAACAAATGCGTGGTTTTGGGGGCATGATGAGCATTCTGCTTCACGACGACTCGCTTGAAGCTGCAAAGCGAATGCTTACACATACCCATCTTTTTGCACTGGCAGAAAGCCTTGGTGGTGTTGAATCGTTAATAAATCACCCGGCATCTATGACGCATGCTTCTATTCCGAAAGCCGAACGCGAAAAAGTAGGCGTTGTTGATGGACTTATTCGTTTATCGGTAGGAATTGAGGATGTCGACGATTTAATAGCCGACCTCGACAAAGCGCTTGCCGCTGTTTAACCAATGAAATCGGTTTGGATAACCGGCACTTCGCGCGGTTTGGGCCTTGAGCTTGCGCATCAATTCCTTAAACAAGGTTGGCAGGTGCATGGCATTGGGCGTTCGCATACAATCGAGCACGAAGCATACCATGCCAATTTCCTTGATTTAGCCAATCCACAAGCAGTTTTGGCGCATTGTTTCGAAATTCAAACCGGAACATCAGAAGCTTTGTTGATTCACAATGCCGGCACCTTGGGCGAAATTGCACACCTCGGCCATTATGAAAATCCCCAACGAATTAATGAGGCATATCAGGTAAATCTGGTCGCTGCAGCCATCTTGAGCAATACATTTCTAAAAGCAATTAAGCATGGTGTATGTATGTGCGGAATCCTATATATCAGTTCGGGAGCTGCTCGCAATGCATATGATGGATGGGCTACATACTGCAGCAGTAAGGCAGGTCTCGATATGCTTGCGCGGTGCATTAATACCGAAAATGAGCATAAAAATTCGTTCAGAATTTTTTCAATCGCACCGGGAGTTGTTGATACCTCAATGCAAGAAGAAATTCGCAAGGCTAAACCGAATCAATTCAGTAAAATAGAACGATTTCTGACGCTTAAAAACGAAAACAAACTTGAAAAGCCCGCAGATGCAGCTTTAAAAATATTTCGAGTTTGGGAAATGCGTAACAAAATTCGAGAGACTTGTATTGATTTGCGCGAACTACCTGTTTAGTTCACGCCTTTCAAGATAGAAAGCAAATCCTCTAATTCAAGTGGTTTGGTAAGGCTTCGTCTTACAATAGGATATGTAGCCGCCTTTTCGCGGTCGAGCGAATGAGAAGAACTAGTGACAATATAAATCTCCGGGAAATTGGGTAAGTCTAACTTACCAAACTCATCCAAAAAATCCCAGCCATCCCAAATGGGCATATTAACATCTAAAAAAATCACATCGGGAAGCGCCCCCCCATCCTTATGGATTTGCTGCAGCGCCTGAAAAGCCTCTCGCCCATCTGTGTATTCCGAAACCATATCACTTAAATGATTGAGTGAAATCAATCGCTTAGCGAGCATTACATAAATCGAATCGTCGTCGATAAGGCAAACGCTTTTCATTCAGGTTGGGTTTGATTTGGCAAAAATACACTAAAAACACTTCCTTCATTCACCACGCTTTGTACTTCAATTCGTCCACCCATAGCTTCGACCTGATTTTTGGTGAGGAATAAGCCTACCCCGCGGGCATCGGGGTGCTTGTGAAAAGTTTTATACATGCTAAACATCTTCCGCCCCTGCCGCTCCAAATCAATTCCCAATCCGTTGTCGCGCACATCGATGCGTACGTATTCATCTACTTCTGTTATCGAAATGGCTACAAATGCGCTTCTTTCTTCGGCTTTATATTTAATGGCATTGGTAAGTAAATTCAATACGATACTATCAAGGTAGGCTCTATCACCTTTCACAATGATATTGTTTGTCTTCGAAAATCGAATTTCAACACCAGCCGTTTCGGCAATTCCATAAACACTGGCAATCGCATTTTCGACAACCGAATTGAGCTCCACATGCTTCAATTCCTTATCGTCCTCGGTCTGTATCAGCGCAACTTCCGACAAATTGTGAATGACCTCCATTAGGTTGTTTACCGCTGTATGGAAATTCACGAAATAAAGATTTTCTTTAAATGCGGGCCACTCCACGCTAAGCAAGTTAATTAAGCCACTTAAATTCGAACTATGCGATCGCAAATTATGTGAAACAATATGGGTAAAGTTTCGGAGCCTATCGTTTTGTCGCTGCGTCAATTCGAGCAATTGCCGTAAATCGTTTTCAGCTTTTCGAATCGACGTTATATCGTGCAAATAGGCCTGCGATCCAATAATTACATTGTCTTTATAAATCGGAATAGCTCTTCCCTGGAGGTTTAAAGCCGATCCTTCTGTGGATAGAAACACGCAGTTCAAATCGGTTACATTTTCGCCACGCATAAGCGATGGAATTACGCGTTGAAACTCCTCTAGCGTTTTTGCGTCAAGAAATTGCAACAAATCGAGGCCTTCCACATCCACGTGCGCAACGCCCAATTTTTCCTTCCATGAACGATTGGCCCAAATAAGCTTCCCATCGTTATCGATGGTATGAATCATTTCGGAAGAATTTTCAAGAATAGCCCTGAAATTCGCCTCGCTTTCTTTTAGCTCCTGTTCAAACTTAACGCGCTCGGTAATGTCGATTTCTACCGCCATAAAGCCGATGTGTGCATTTTCATCGTCGAACAACGGAACAATGTTCAAATCGAGCCAATATTCCTTGCCCGATTTACTTCTATTCAACACCTCAGTTTTCACTTCCCGCAAGCTGTTCAATCGCTCTCGTATGTAGGCTCTCTTTTCATCGCTTGTCTTTTCGAACTGGAACATAGCCGGCGTTTGTCCAATTATTTCGGCGCGGCTGTATTCTGTTAAACGCAACGTACTTTCATTGACCCAAATAATTTTTCGGTTTGTATCGGTTATAATTACGCAATTCGACGTTTTTTCGGCCACCAGCGAAAGTCTTCTTACTTCATTTTCAATGCGCTTACGTTTGGTAATATCCTGAATTGTTCCGCGAATAATATGCACGTTCGAAGATTCATCGCGAATGGCTTTACCGGAAATCGAAATCCAGCGTTCAAACAGGGGATTGTTCTCGGGCGTGATGCGTAAATCCTGTTGAAATGCCGTTCCGTATTTAACCGAATCACCAAACAGGTTTTCGACCAACAAGGTATTTGCAGGATTGAGCAGCAATTTCCAACTATTATCCTGCAGTGGATAATCGGCCGGAATTTTAAAAATAGAATAGATGGTATCTGAGGCATGCCAATCGCCCGAGCTAAGATTTATTTCATAATTCCCCAATTCGGCTACTTCCTGCGCTTCGAGTAAACGAAGTCGGGTTATCTCCAAATCGTTCGTACGGGCCTTAATTTCATTTTCAAGTTGTCTGTTAAAATTTTCGTTACGATTCCGGGCTTCTAGCAAAGCACTGCGAAGTTGTTCAAGCGCATCGTTCAATTCGGCAATTTCAGCAGCTCCCGCTTTATGATCGATTTCTACTAAATAATTGCCCTGTCTTAGTTCATTTGCTGCATGAGTTAAGCGACTTACCGGTCGAGACAGAATTCGGGCAAATCCAAAGAAGACGAACAAAGAAAGTAAAAGTACTGAAACAAGTACCAGATAAACAGGTTCATTGAGTTTGCGTACATCACGCTCAATTTTTTCGCGCGATGCAGCTATGATAACATAACCTGATAAAGCAGTAGTTTGTAACGGATGCAGCTTGTAAATAAATCGCAAGGAAT
>CAZVHF010000038.1:0-16411 GCA_964627105.1 uncultured Chitinophaga sp. | reverse complement strand
CGAACGCGAAGCAAAGATTCTGGATGCTCTGCAAAAAAACGGAGAGCTGGATCTAGAAGATGTAGCATCTGCAGCGGGTATAAAAACCATCTTCCCCCTGCTGCAGTTAATGGCCGAAAAGAAATTGATTGTTGCCGGTGAGGAAATGCGAGAACTTTTCAAACCCAAGACCGAAGCATATGTGGCATTTTGCGAGGCATATCGCTCCGAAGAAGTTCTAAGCAAACTCATCGATGATCTTCGTCGCGCCCCACGGCAGCAAGAAATTATTCTGGCAATGCTGCAAACCGAAAGGGGATACAACGATAAACTCGAAGCTGTAGCTAAAAAAGAGCTGGCAGCGCGGGTCGAATCGAGCCAAAACGCACTTCAGCAACTTGTTAAAAAAGGTGTTTTATGGATCGAGCACCGTCCGGTTAGTCGTCTCAGCGGATCAGACGCCAATGATGGAGAGCCCCAATTAAGTGAAGCCCAACTTGTAGCATACGAAACCATTATGGATGGTTTTGCGGAGAACAAACCGGTTCTGCTGCATGGATTAACGGGTAGTGGCAAGACTGAAATATACATTCGCCTCATGCGCGAAGCTATTGAACGTGGCGAGCAAGTGTTGTATCTTTTGCCCGAGATTGCACTTACGGCACAAATCATCAATCGTTTGCGGAAGCAATTTGGACGCAACGTGCAGGTGTACCATTCTAAATTTAGTGAGAACGAACGCATGGAGGTCTGGAATGCTGCCTGCAAGGAGGATGCATCTATTGTTATCGGTGCCCGCTCGGCTTTGTTTCTTCCTTTTAAGAAGCTCGGGTTAATTATTGTTGATGAAGAACACGACCCGTCCTACAAGCAGCACGATCCGGCACCTCGGTATCAGGCACGCGACGCAGCCATTGTACGTGCAAAAATTCACGGATGCCCGATTTTGCTTGGAAGCGCCACGCCTTCGGTAGAGTCCTATTTTCATGCTCAAAGCGGAAAATATCAACTTGTTACCTTAAAAGAACGTTTCGGCGGCGCCGTATTGCCCGATGTTGTAATCGCCGATTTGAAGGAAGATACGCGCAAACGCCGCATGGAAGGTATTTTTAGTAAAACGCTCATTCAGGAGCTCGAAAAAACGAAGGCTGCCGGAAAGCAGAGCATCCTTTTTAAGAACCGCCGCGGATTTGCACCTATGCTCGAATGCTACAGCTGCAAATGGGTTCCGAATTGTGTTTCGTGCGATATCAGTCTTACCTACCACAAGGCCGTTCATCAGCTCAAATGCCATTATTGCGGCTACACGTTGAATGTACCCGGACACTGCGCAGAATGTAAATCGACCGATATGCGCATGAAAGGTTTCGGAACCGAAAAGATCGAAGAGGAACTGGGAGCAATTCTCCCAAACTTGCAGGTGGCACGCATGGATTTGGATACAACACGATCAAAGTTTGCGCATCATAAATTGATTGAAGACTTTGAAGAAAAACGAATTGATGCATTAGTTGGAACTCAAATGGTTAGTAAAGGCCTCGATTTTGGCGACGTCCACTTGGTGGCGGTTCTCAATGCCGATGCCATGATTCACTATCCCGATTTTAGAGCACACGAACGCAGTTTTCAGTTACTTACTCAAGTGGCAGGGCGTGCCGGAAGACGTAAAGAACCCGGCCTCGCACTAATTCAAACCTGGGACCCCGAACATCCGGTTCTGCATTGGGTAAAATCAGCCGATTACGCAAGCTTTTTTAGAGCCGAACTGCATGAGCGCAAGCTTTTTGCCTATCCACCTTACACGCGGTTAATTCAAGTGTGTATTCGGCACGAATCGGCGCAGGAACTCGATAAAGCCGCCGAATATCTTGGGCAATTGATGCGCGAGTCGTTTGCCAACAGGGTGCTTGGACCCGAATATCCACCGGTGAGTAAGGTGCGCAATCTCTTTCAGAAAAACATATTGTTGCGGATGGAAGCAGAACTTTCGCCGGCAAAAGTTAAAATGCGTATTGCTCAAATACTACCGCGTTTTTACAGCGAATTCCCTTTGAAAGGCATCCGTGTTATCGTAGATGTTGACCCATCTAATTAGGAATTTCGTATCACTAGAATTAGTGATTGAACAGCTATCTTTGCCAAATTAGATTTGTAGCAACCGATTCTGCAATGCCCAAGCAATATCCATTAATAGCTTTTTTCTTATTTCTAAATCTATGGTTGAATGCACAAGATCTGGAAACTATAGCTACAGAAAAGCCGATTCGTTTCAACGGTGGCCTTGCATTAGGTGCTAATTTCTATCATGTTGAAGGTATCGAGCCACGCTCAAAACCTTTTTTATGGAGTGTAAATGGTTCGCCTACACTTACGCTTTTCGGAATTAGTTTCCCGTTTTATTTTAACATTGGTGCTCAAAATCGTTCGTTTGCTCAACCCTTTAATCAGTTTGGGGTTAGTCCGAAATACAAATGGCTAACGTTGCATGCAGGATGGAGGAGTTTGAATTATTCCAATTATACTTTAGGTGGATTGGTGATGCTAGGTGGTGGATTTGAAATAAAGCCCGGTATTTTTAGACTTTCGGCCATTGCGGGCCGATTGAACAAAGCTGTTCGAGAAGACTCTACACAAAAGAATTTTGGATTCCCGCCCTCCTATAAAAGGATGTGTTATGCCGGGAAGATTGGGATTGGTAACGACCGAACTTTCCTTGATTTGATTGTGCTTAAAGCTAAAGATGACTCGACTAGCTACAGTGATGCACCGGTTTCATTGCGCCCACAAGAAAATCTGGTTATTGGGTTAAATGGTAAGGCGATGATTTTAAAGCACGTTCAGTTAGGTGTTGATGTGGCAGCATCGGCTTACACGCGCGATCAAAAGCTCGATAGTATAAATGATCCACTATTTAACCGATTCAGTTTTTTCAGGCCCAACGCTTCATCGCAACTATTGTTTGCTGGGAATACCTACATAGGCTATGTGTCGCGTTACGTGAATCTTAAATTGAATTACCGTAGGGTTGACCAGGATTTTAAATCGATGGGAGCCTTTATCTTTCAGACCGATGTGGAAGCCTACACCATTGAGCCATCCTTTAACATGCTTAAAGGTAAGGTGCGCGTTTCGGGCAGCATTGGACTGCAGCGCGATAATTTATTACGCAATAAACTCGTTACTACCGACCGCACCATCGGTTCGGTAAATTTAAGTATACAAGCTACCAAGCATTATGGGTTCGATATTCAATATGGCAACTATGGCATAGCCCAGCGGGCAGGTATAATTCCAGTCAACGACACTACGCGCCTTGCACTTGCCAATCAGAACTTCACACTCATTAATCGCTATACCAAGGCCGATAAAGCGCGATCCTTGAGTGTTATCGGTTTGCTGATGTACCAGAATTTAACCAGTTTAAACGAATTCCAAAAAGATTTAATTGGTAATACGGTGATGGTTGGTAACTTGAATGTGAATTATGGATTGCCAACATCCGGAACCAGCTATTCGGCAGGACTAAATTTCTCACAAACAGAATTCAACCAAGGGTTGGCAAGACAATTCGGACCAACGTTAGGTGTATCGCATGCGTTTTTTAAGAAGAAGCTTAATACTTCATTGGGGACTGGATTCATGAGCAATCAGTTTGCCGGCGATAATTCAGGATTAACCATCAACAGCAACATCAATTTAAATTACCGCATCACTAAGGGACATAGTTTTATTTCAAGTTTACGTGTAACCCACAATACTGCCGATACTCCGGTTGCTAATCCGTTTACCGAGTTCTGGATGAGTGCCGGATATCAATTTAATTTCTAATGCCATGAAAACAAATCGTTTGAAAAAAGGATTGAACAGATGTGTCGCAATCTTTTGTTTTTTGCTCTTGAGCATTGCGGCGAAGGCTCAGGATATTCCGTTGATTGTGAATGTAACGATCCTTCCGCCCTATTCAACGGATGTTTCGGTTTATCTTGGGGCAGCCGATCAAACGGCCATAAGCATCACCAATCCGAATCTAGGTGCAAAGCGATTTTTTTTAGCGGGAAGCATAACCAACCTTGCCAGTGGGCAAAGTATTATTATACCTGCGAGTCAAAACCCCGGTGTTCCTCCTATCGTTGTTGAAGGTGGTGCAACCTTAAACTTGGCAGGAACAGAATTGCAGCAGTATTTTAATTCTAATTCGCTTCAGTTAAATGGCATTTCGCAGCAGGAATTGATTAATGGCAATGTGCCCGAGGGAATTTACCAGCTATGCCTGCAGGCTATCGATTATGAGACACTTCAACCACTCTCTTTGGGAGAGCCAGTAGGTTGCAGTTTGCCCTTTCCGGTAGTTTTTGTACAGCCGCCTATTACGATTGCACCCGCCTGCAGTTCGGAGGTTGTTTCTACAAATCCACAAAACGTAATGTTTACCTGGACACCACCTATCGGCGTTTTACAAGGTTCTAATCTCCAATACCGAATAAAAGTAGCCGAACTTCCCGAAGGTGGAAATCCTTTACAGGTATTGCAATCTACTACTACACCTTTGGTAAACGACTCAACATTCAATACATTTTATTTTCTCTCATCTTTAAGTCCGCAATTGCAACCGGGCCGAGAGTTTGTTTGGCAAATTACAGTGCGCGACCTCAACGGGCAGCTTGTTTTTTCGAACCAGGGTCAAAGCGACGTCTGCACGTTTAAACTTGCCTTGCCTTTTGGAGTGGGACCCGTTCAGGCAAGGTTGGCCTATCCTAAACCCGGCACCCGCATTCCGTTTCGCAATGCGCCATTGGTGGCACGTTTCGATCCATTGGTGGAATCGTTCAGAGGTTATTTTGCCGAAACAAGCTTATTAAGTCCAGCCGGACAGGATTTGAATCAAACGCAGCAGAATTGGCCGGCGGGCCGAGAAGCTTTCATGGATCAGCAACTAACGACTACTCCTGTTTTAGAGCAAATGCTGCATATTTCGGTTGGAAGAAACCTTCGGCTTTCGCCAGGCTCGGGCACATTCGGACGAGGTGAATTGCATACCGTATTGAGCGATATTCGTTTTAGTAAGGATGACGGAACGGAACAACAGGCAGACTTATCGGGATCGTTCGAAGCGGGGATGCCAAAGCCAAAGCTGGTTGAGCCCGTTCGTGACACAACGCTTCAAAATCATATTGTTACGCTAAAATTCAACGCCGATAATTTTCCAGCCTTAGTTGCCGGTCAGAATTATCTGCTTCCACCACCCGATATTCAAAAAAGTTTGACCGGAAACGAGCCATATCTGTTTGTAGCTCAAATCGAAGAGCAATACAAACTCGAGATTGCTCGTAATGCTGATTTTGATTCGGTAATTAAAACCATTTATGGCAGCTTCCGCGTAAAGGATACTATTACTGCAAACAAAACCGAAGAATCACTTCGGCTGAAACTGAAAAAACAGTTCTCGGAAGATGTATTCCTTCCCGATACAGGATTCTATTACTGGCGGGTATCGTGGTTGAAAAACAATGTTGATACATCGTCGGCGCCTTATATAACTTCCGATACCGAAAAGTTCCTTATCATCGATGGTATCGCCGGCGAGCAGGTGAATTCGTCGTGCATGGCCGATTGCGATGCTCCTGCCATAACAAACAGAGTTCCGGTAACTACGATTGTTCGGGGCGATTCGGTGAGTATTGGTAAGTTTAAAATGAAGGTTACCGATATCAGCTACCTTGGTAATGCGGCGCGGGGTAAGGGTATAATAAGGGTTCCGTTTTTCGGGGCCAATATCAAGGTAAATTTCAGTGAAATTCAAATTAACGCCCAAAAACAGGTTTTCTTTGGTTCGGTTGGTGCAGAATACGATAATACCGGATTAATTCCGAATATTCCAGGTATTGGTGAAGTTACGTTCAATCTGCCAGACGCAGACTCGCTAGATGCATTTCTTGAAAGTCAGCACGAACTGGTTACCACCAATCCTGATGCGCCGATGGGCCTGCCTTTAGGTATCGATAAAACTATTGATGGGGAACGAATCATGATTGCTGTAATGGCCGCCAGTTTCAGACCAGACAAAGCAACACTGGCCGCCGGAATTAACATACCGCTCTTTGGTCTGCTTAACGGAGAGGGTGGTGGAATCAATAAAATATCGCTGGCAGCGGCCGACGTTTGTTTTCATCCAACCGGCCTTGCAGGTGTGAGGATGGGAACGCTTTTTATGCCGGAAGATGTTGAAATCATGTTTGCCGACAAACAGAAACTCCTTCTGAAAGGCACGCGAGTTAATCTTCAGAACGGCGCGATTGCAGATTCTGGTTGCTATGTAAGTTGGGATTGTGATGGCTTTAGAGCCCTCCGTATCCAAGGAGCGGTTGATTTCGATACGAGTCTTTTAGTAAAAGAGAATATTGCAGGCGAGATAGACCTTACCAAACATGTAAATGCCCGGTTTGCTTTTACAGTTCGGCGCACTGGTAATTGGTTGGCACATTTGGATTTTGACCGATTCCAGATTCCAGGTGTTAAGGGCTGGGGCTTTGATGTGAAGGACGCAACATTAGACTTCAGCGATCTCGAAAATCCAATTTCAATGACGTTCCCTCAAGGTTACCAAGGCGACCGATCGGTTTTATGGAATGGATTTTTCATGAAAGAAATGGTTGTACACCTGCCGAAGGAATTTGGTTCTAAAGAAGGTGAAGAACCCGATCCACTTAGTCCGCGTGTAAATTTCTCGGTTCAAAATTTCATCATCGACCACACCGGGTTCAGTGGTACCATCGGAGCACAGAACCTCCTTAATTTGCAGGAAGGGAAGTGCGGCGGCTGGGGCTTCTCGGTCGATTCGATAGGAATTACCTTCGTGTCGAACAGTTTTACAAGCGGAGGTTTCAAAGGCCGAATGCTCACACCAATTTCTCCATCTGAGTTTAATTATAAATCGACCCTGTCGCAAGTTGCCGGTAATGGAGGATTACGCTATGAGTTTTTAGTTCAGCCTTCAAATAACATTGAAATACCGATGTGGACCGCCCGTATGAATATCTTACCCACCTCGGTTATTTCGATTGTGGCTGATACCGGTGGATTTAAGCCAAGCATGCTATTGAATGGCAACATCGGCATCAACGCAAATCTCGGTACAATTCCAATCAATTTTGTGGGAATGCACTTCCAACAACTCAAGTTGGAGACACGTGCCCCTTTCATTAGTTGTTCTACATTTTCGGTGTCGAGTCCACCTAAATTTATGGCTGGCTTTCCGGTCTCAATCCGCGATATTAGTTTAAGCTCACAGGCTTCGCATGGTTTGATTAGCTGGGATAACACACCGGGCGAGCGCCTTGCATTAAACTTCTCGCTCGATGTAAATTTAACGGGACAGGATCCATCTACGCTTTCGGGCTCAACTTCATTGGCAGTATTGGCGCGTGTAGATCTGGGCGATTTGGCGCGGACGCCGGGAACTCCAGACCCACATCCGAATGCTTTTGATTATCCGAGCATCATCCCAACAGGTGTTGATTTACGCAGCATTGCGATGAACGCCGATTTAGGTGCTGTTAAAATTGAAGGAATTGTACAATTCTATGCAGAAGATCCAACATTTGGTACCGGATTCAATGGCTCCATTAAAGCAACGGTAGTAAAAATGTTTAAGGTGGATGCTGTTTTGGGATTTGGTTCTAAAAATGATCAACGCTACTGGTATGTAGATGCAGCCGTTACATTTACACCAGGCATTCCGATTATTCCGGTCGAAAGTGGTATGGAGCTGTATGGATTTGGTGGAGGCGCATTTTACAATATGACGATGCAGGGTGGGCCCCCTTCGGCTAACGCCATTCCGAATACTGTGCCTCCTGCAATTCCGCCACCCGGAACCTTGTTGAGTGGCATAGCCCTAAGACCGAGTTCTGGTGGTAATTTTGGATTGCTGGCAACGGTTAAATTTGGTTCAGTAGGAGGTGGGCAGGTTTACAACAGCGATGTAACACTTGCCGTTCAGTTTAGCTCATCAGGTGGAGTTCAGATGATTACACTAGTGGGCGATACTTACTTCATGTCGAGTGTGCTCGACCGATCGTTTACTGCTGTAAATGCGCGTGCTCAACTTTCGTATGATTTTAGTAATATGGTCTTAACAGGCTCTCTAAATACCAAGGTTAATGTACCATTGGTTATTCGGGGCCGCGCTTCGGATAATTCTGTCGGAATCGTTAACCTATATGCAGGGCCAGATAAATGGAATATACTCATTGGAACACCAACTAGCCGGATACAGGTGAAAATTATAGAACTATTTGATTTCGATGCCTATTTGATGATGGGTTCTGAAATTCCTCCGCCGGCAACACCACCACCTGGAGTGCATGGATATCAAGTACTTCGAAGTCCAGGCATTCAAAATGGTTCAGGCATTTCATTTGGTGCATCATTTTCTATCGATTATAACGAGTCGTTTGGCCCTTTCTATAGCAATTTAAATGCTACTGCAGGTTTTGATATTAATTTATTGAATGTGGGATCGGCCAATTGCGATGGACTTTCGGCAGGAACAAAACCGGGAATTAATGGATGGTACGCTTCGGGCCAGCTATATGGTTTGTTCGATGGCTCATTGGGAATGCGCTTTGAATTTATGGGTGCGCAATATGATCTCGAATTTTGTGATGCTAAAGCATCCGTTCTTTTGCAGGGAGGCTTACCTAATCCTTATTGGTTCAAGGGTAAGTTATATGCAGATTATGATTTTCTCGGAGGTTTGGTATCAGGCACTTGCGAATTTAAAATTGAACAAGGCGAAAAATGTTCGCCAGCTCCCGAGAGTCCGATGGCCAATATTAAAATGATTAACGACGCATTACCTGTTGCAAGTGCAGCAGATGTTGATCCTGCAATAATTCCAAGTGCTGCCTTTAATGTTGATGTTGATACAGAAATGAGAATCGATCAAATGAATGCAAATGGCACAAGCACTCCGCAAACAGTAAGATTCAAGATTACGGAATATTCGCTTAAAAAAGGATCTACACTGGTTTCTCCTCCAAATGCCGCCGATGGTTCTCCGGTTGGAATTGCAATTAGTTCCGATAAATCTCGCGCTTCTCTTCAATTAGTTAACCTTCTCGAAGCGTTTACTCAGTATACACTTACAATCAAGGTGGCTGCGCAGGTTCGCGGCGGTAATGGGTCTTGGGGGCCGTTAAAAAGAAAAAATGGGTCAGACATAACAGAACAATTGTCATATTCGTTTACCACCGGACCATTGCCCGACAAAATTTTACCGAGCATGGTGCAATTTAGTATGCCGTTCGACAGGCAGCGTTTTTTCCCGACCAAGACCTGCGACATAGGCTTTATTCAGACCCGCCAAAACATTTCCAGCATTTTTACCGCTCCACGAAGTGGGTACGAACGGAAGTATTATGCTCGATTTATGCCGGTTAATGGAGGTGCTGTAGCAGAAACAGATGCATCCTATAATGCATCTAGCCGTAGAATGAATTTTACGCTTCCCGTTCTGAATAAGAGCACGAAATACCGCATGCAAATTATTCACCGCGATATTCGAATTGCGAGCAGCTCGGGAACCTCAGCTGGCCCTTCATTCGGATTCCAGAACGCAATAATTCCACAGATTTCAGTTCAGTTCCAGAGTATGTTAAACAACGCAATACTCCTCAGGTTACGAACTTTGTCTAACGAAATGGCTCTGTCTGCCAATGAGCATCTATACTACGAGTATTACTTTGGAACCAGCCAGTTTGATACATACAGCCAAAAATTCGCCACCATGGACCTTAGGACCCCCGAATTCCCTAATCCTCCTGAAACCGAAGAAATAATAGCTTTGCCGTTTTACATGGTTGAGCAATTCGACAGGGCCGATATGTATGGTTATTCCTTTACCAATACAAATGGAACGCCCGGTAGAGTTAGAGCTATTGCCGTACAAGATGCCGCTATTGGCTCGTGGTACACCGATTTTGCAAGGCCGGTTATTTATGACTTATATGACCGTATAAAATTAAATAATTACAATACCCGATCTCTTTCAAGGCCCAATCCGGATCCTTATGGAATTCCTGCCTATGGCATCGACTGGACGAGTTTTGTTAATTTATTGAGCGATAGTGAAGTTGGAATCCCGGTGCCATCTTCTGGCGGCTCATCAGGTGTTGGTTTAGCTATCGATTTAACACTTGCTGGCGGGCAGAACACTCCTCAGTCCGGAATAAATCCCAACATACAGTTTGGAAATACACCGCCTCCACCACCTGCGGCAAATTCAGCTTTCTTCAGTGAAGTTGGGTTTTATGCCAAACGCGATTACGATCGTGTTGCCTTGATGATTGCAGAAATGAGAACACGGTATGGTGCCAATTTTAATACGAGCGTGGATGCTACTACCCGGTCCAAGATCACGACATTTACTAATACCCCCTTCAAAAAGAGATCTTCTGTGCCTTCAAATTTCACCATCAATATGCGAAACAATGCATCGTTATTAAACTGTACAGGGCCGGGTGCATTGTTTAGTGTAAACAAAGTATTCATAGTTCCACAGGTTCAATTATTTATTCAAACTCCCCTATTCGTAAGATGATTCGAGCAAATTTAGTAGCCGGCATCCTTGTCCTTCTTTTCTCACATCAGATTAAAGCACAAGACACCTTATCGATACGTATGGTCGGCAAGGCGCATCCTGATAGCCTGGTTTTACGCTGGGCGCCCGCTAAACAAGCTTCTTGGTTTCACGCACAACAAGTCGGATTCAAGCTGGAACGATGCGAATATTCCACCGATATTTCTGTTCCGTTGGTCTTTCAGACACTGGAGTCGAATCTAAAGGTCAAGCCCCGCGAATATTGGGAGAAACAATTTACTCCTGCCGATACTGCAGCTATGATGGCCTATCAATTGGTTTTCAATCCGATTAAGGCCGAAAGCGATGCAAATGAAGAACAATTGTCGGATGCGGCTGCACTTGGGAAAAATGCATTTCTATTTACCATGATGGCAGCCGATCGTAGCAAGTCTGTGGCGTCTGCATTGGGCTTACGGTATGTGGATCGTAATTACGACAAAAACAAAACGTATCTGTACCGTTTAACCTTGAATCAAATTCCCATAGGTAGCGTTGCCGATACTGCCATTGTACTGATGCGGGCAAATGAAATCGCCACTGTTCCCAAGCCTCTTAGCCCCAAAACAACACCGGCTGAGAAGGCAATAAAAATTAACTGGATTAATCCGGGAAGCCTCCCTTTGGTTGGTTATAACCTGTATCGAAAACAACGCGATGGCTCGGTAAAAAAGTGCAATAAGGCACTCATTCTTGCCGAACGCAATTCCGCTTCGGGCTTGGTTGAATACACCTTTACCGATTCTGTTCCGAATTATACCGAATTCGAATATTACACGCAGGGTATTGATGGGTTTGGCGATTATTCGCAGTTTTCGCCAACAGTAAAAGGAATGGCTCGCGATTTCACACCCCCTGCCGCTCCGCAAATAACATCCATCGGAGGTACAAAGGAGGCTCACATGCTTGTGAAGTGGAAAATGGACGTAGTTCCGGGCGATCTCCGTGGATTTTTTGCCGCACGCGCCGAAAACATGGACGGACCTTATTTGGCAGTTTCTAATGTTTTGGATGCCAATCAACGAGAATTCATTGATAAAAAAGCACCATCACATATTGGCGGATTTTATAAAATTGTAAGTATCGATACAGCAGGAAATGCCGCCGAATCTCTTCCCCTTTATGGTTACATGGTCGATAGTTTGCCTCCAACTGTCCCTATCGGGCTTAATGCCGTTATCGACACCAACTCTGTTGTTACACTAACCTGGCCCGTTGGCTCCGAGCCCGATTTATTGGGTTATCGCGTGTATTATGCCAACAGCCTGAACGACGAAAACAGTTGCCTCACACAACAGGTGCTAAGTGACACCATTTACCGCGATACAATTGCAAAAAGAGTGTTGACAAAGTTTATTTATTATCGTATTGCGGCAGTCGATAATAACATGAATACCTCGAAACCGGGTGCATGGGTTAAGGTTCGGCGCTTGGATGTGATCGCCCCGGAACCGGCTGTATTCAAAGATTTTGTGGTAGGCGATTCAACAGTTCAGCTCGCCTGGATAAACAGTAATAGCGATGATGTAGCAGCCATTAAATTACTCTATCGCAAACAAGGCGATAATATGTGGAATAGTCTCGGCAATTGGAATATGCCCGATACAATTAGCAACTACATGTGTAATGCGCTGGATAAGAAAACCTGGTATGAGTTTACCATAGAAACAACCGATAGTAGTGGCTTAAAATCACTTGCTGCAAGCCCTGTTCAACTCAGAACGTACGATCGTGGAATACGTAAGGGTGTAAGTGGTTTTAGTGGAACTTTGAGTGAAGATAAGAAATCGATTGTGCTCAAATGGAGTGGTAACTTTAAGCCCGGCACTCGCTACCTCATTTACCGAAAGGCGCCCGGAGCATCAGGATTTACAAAGTATAAAGTAGTTAAGGACGTGAACGAATTTTCGGACACATCTATACTTGAATTAGGCGAATATACCTATACACTCAAGGTATTGCACCCCGACGGAGGCGAATCCTTACCGGAAGAAAACGTAAAGGTTATAAGAACGCTTTAGGTTTATAGCCCAAGCAAAACCTCTTCGCCTTTTTTCCCTGAGAATAGCATGCGTTTAGGATTCTCGATGAGCTCCTTAACCGTGTAAAGAAATCCAACCGATTCGCGACCGTCGATTATGCGGTGGTCGTAGCTAAGCGCTACGTACATAACCGGACGGATTTCGACCTTGCCGTTTATAGCTACAGGACGCTCAACAATGTTATGCATGCCGAGAATAGCGCTTTGCGGAGGGTTTATAATCGGTGTGCTTAGCATTGAACCAAATACACCTCCGTTGGTGATGGTAAATGTGCCCCCACTCATATCGTCGACCGAAATTTTCCCGTCGCGTGCTTTGGCCGCCATCGCTGCAATCGCCTTTTCAATATCGGCCAAACTCATATTTTCGGCGTTTCGAATTACAGGAACCATGAGGCCTTTGGGTGTCGAAACGGCAATGCCAACGTCGCAGTAATTGTGTGAAACGATTTCTTCGCCATCAATCATAGCATTAACCGCCGGAAATTTCTGCAAAGCAATGGTTACCGCTTTTGTGAAAAACGACATAAAGCCAAGACCGATCCCATGAACTTCCTTGAATTTGTCTTTATACTCTTTGCGAAGGTTCATAACATTACTCATATCAACCTCATTGAAGGTAGTGAGCATTGCTGTTTCGTTTTTTACCGAAACCAAACGCTGACTAAGTTTGCGGCGCAAAGATGTCATTTTCTCACGACGCTGCTCGCGGCTGTTCGATTCTGCCTGCTTTCCTCCAAATCCGTGGGCAAGTAAGGCCAAAACATCGCCCTTAGTAATGCGACCTGCAGGACCGGATCCTTTAACATCTGTCGGTTTAACGCCGTTTTCGGCCATTATTTTTGCCGCAGCCGGTGAAGGCGTTCCACTGGCATACGTTGTTTTTACAGGATTAACGGATTTATTTTCTTCTTTAACTTCTTTAGCAGCTGGTGCCGGGGTGGGCGTGGCGGATGGCTTGGTAGTAGCAGGCGCTGCAACAGAAGTGTCGATTGTAGCGATTACATCTCCGACATTCACTTTCTGCCCTGCTGGCACTTTGATGCTAATTTTTCCTCCTTGATCGGCATTTACCGTTAAGGTTGCCTTGTCGGAGTCAATCTCGCAAAGTTCATCATCTTTTGAAACAATGTCGCCATCCTGCTTAAGCCAGTTAGCAATTTCAACTTCAGTAATCGATTCTCCGGGCGAGGGTACTTTTATGTCAATTAGCATAGCTCAAAATATTGGACAAAGGTAAAAATCTATTGTCCTAAAACGTGTGCGATCATTTTACTTTATTTTCAAAAGGGTTATTTTTCATTTTAATCTTATACAATAGCCTATGAGTATGCAACAATTCAAGCCCCAAACGAAATGCTGGTAATTTTCGGCCTGTTAGTGTAAATCTATGATTTCCAGATTCTCATCTGCACTAAATTCTAACTCCTTGAGCAATAATTGTTTTTTCAAATCAACAATTTGTTGTTTGTTTTTCTGAATAATATTGATGTAACCTCCTGCAGGGTTTCCTGAACGCGAAAAGCGCAATTCAGGGAGAACCGTTTCGCCCTTTTCATCGATAAAGCTGTAATCCAAAACGTGCTTTGCTGCCACCGCAACGCCGCAATGAAAGCGCCCCAGCCATTTCCACTGTGCCGGAAGTAAAATACTGCAATCGGCGGCAACCAAACCAAGCCAGCGGTCGTCGTACGAACCGTTCCCGAAAATGAATGCATTCCCTTCGGCAAACTCCAGGCTTTCGAAGTAATCGTTGCGGCAGGTTTTTCCACTGGTGTCGATAATTGTCCATCCGTTATCGCCCAAAACCGCAGCGAAGCCATTGTGTGGCGCACTAATTTCGAGGTATTGCGCCGGCGTCACTTCTTCGCCCCGTTCAACATTCACCAGGCCAAATCGGCTGTTTTTGAAATAAGGAACCACCGAAGTTGGCGGCACCGGTATAGCATCATCGTATGGTCCAAGTTCAATTTCAGCATTGCGATTTATAAGGTACATGCCATCCTGCTCCTGCATCCAGGCATGGCCAAACCGAAAAGGATAGGCATTGGCGTAAGCCCGCTGGTTGATGAATTTCCCTTCGCGCGTCAGGTATTTCCATCCGCCCGCGCCGGCATCATACACCACGGCAAATCCACCGCTAAACGCTGGTCTAAAATTCTCGATTTCGCAGTTAAACTTCGGCTTAATCTGCCATTTGCCCGAACGCGTCATAAAGCCCCAGCACGAACCATCGCGAAAAGCAACCAAGCCTTCGCGAAACGCTCCGGCATCATCAAACCTTGGTTTTATCAATACGCGCCCCGAAGTATCAGCAAGCCCCCATTTTCCATCAAAACAATACGAAAGCAAACCATCATCACCGGGTATAATCGCCGAAACCGGAATCGCCGAAACCATCCGCAATTGCGAAGTATATAGTCTAAATAACGGCTCGCCCGATTTACGCACCGCAATATGCCGTTTGCCTAAAACCACCACCGAATCTATATTTTCGATGCGTGCAAAAGGCTGCACCACTTCCTGCAGTAAGAAGGGGGGATATTTCCCCACCTGCAGCAAGGCCTGGCCCTGCAAGGAGGCTATGGCGAAAATTAAATTTCCGACAAGGAGAACGACGCGGCGTGCCGTATGCCTTTCTCGGTTTGTTCGAGGCTTGCGCATTCGATGGATGTATCGTGTTCAAAAAATAGAATCCAGTTTTCCTCCACCGCCTGCTTCAAAATGCGTGGCTTCTCTTCGAGTGTGAGCAGTGGACGTGTATCGTAAGCCATTACCCAGGGCGTTGGAATATGCACCGGCGTTGGCAACAAATCGGCTGCATATAAAATCTTCTGTCCTTTGTAATGAATTAAGGGCAACATCATCGATTCGGTATGTCCCGATACCCGAATGATTTCGAAATTTTCGGTCAACTTATCGCCCTCAACAAACGACAACTGCCCCGATTCTTCAAGTGGCAATATGTTCTCTTTTAGGAAAGATGCTTTTTCCCGGCCGTTGGGATGAACCGCCCAGTCCCAGTGTTCTTTGTTGCTCCAAAAACGCGCATTTTTAAAGGCAGGACGATAGTCCGAGCGTGAGTCGTTCCATTCTACTGCGCCGCCGCAATGGTCGAAATGCAGGTGCGTTAAGAGCACGTCGGTAATTTCATCGCGGTGGTAACCTGCTGCCTTAAGCGAAGCGTCGAGGCTGTGATTGCCATGCAGAAAATAATGTCCGAAGAATTTTTCGTTCTGCTTCGTACCCATGCCGCAATCGATTAGGATAAGTCGATTACCATCCTCCACCAGCAAGCAACGCATGGCCATGGGAATCATGTTGTTGCTATCGGCAGGATACAGCGGTTGCCACATCGACTTGGGCACTACGCCAAACATGGCACCGCCATCGAGCATAAAATCGCCGGCGTGAATAACAGATAGTTTCATAAACAGAACTTACAGGTGCTTGTTGACAAGTTTCCGGACATCGGAAAACAGATGCACAATGCGGGCATAAATTTACCGTAAAATTTTAAAGATGAAGATTCATCTCATTGCAATTGGCGGAAGCGCCATGCACAATTTGGCCATTGCCCTGCACCGCGCCGGGCATACCGTTAGCGGATCTGACGACGAAATTTTCGAACCCTCGCGAACCCGTTTGCAGCGCGAAGGCTTATTGCCAGAGGCCGACGGATGGTTTCCCGCGAAAATCGATGCTTCGTTCGATGCCATCATTTTGGGCATGCACGCCCGGGTCGATAATCC
>CAZVHF010000037.1:0-16717 GCA_964627105.1 uncultured Chitinophaga sp. | reverse complement strand
CGATCGACCAGGGAGGATGTTTTGAAACTTCGCAGGTTACGAACCACGCACATCCGGTATTCAAGAAATATGGCGTTACACATTATTGTGTACCCAATGTGGCTTCGCGGGTGGCTCAAACAGCCTCCATAGCATTGAGTAATATTTTTACTCCTATTCTTCTCGAAATGGGCGAAAAAGGAGGATTCGAAAATTACCTGCGCTTAAATACCGGAGTACGAAATGGCGTGTATTTGTATAATGGAATTTTAACCCATCAATACATCGGCGAAACATATAACATTCCTTATAAAGATCTCGATTTGCTTTTTGCGGCAAATACGTTTTAAAGGTTCCATTTAGTAAAGCACAAAATTGTGACTCTTAAATGAAATGAATCGAAAAAACCTGCTTTATTATCTTAGTAACCAGCATAATATTATTGTAAAATTCATACTGTTCGTTACTACAGTACTTGCTATTGTTTCGTTATTGCCCGATGAAGCCAGGTTCCAAAAATCATTTGAATTGGGCCGAGTGTGGCGCCACGAAACCTATTATGCGCCCTTCACATTTGCCATTCAAAAAACAGATGTTGAACTAAGCAAAGATGCTGAAGAGCTAAAGCGAAATGCCCGTAAATATTTTAGGTTCGACAATGAATTGGCGGCTGAGCGTATTCGCAATTTGCCATCCGAGTTTGATACGTTCCGAATGCGTAATAAGGAACTCGAAAGGGGAGGGCTGCCACGACCACTCGATACAAATTTGATTACACATATTTCGCGCTGGTACAAATACGGAATATTGAATTATCGGCAAAACCTGAATAATTTCGATAGCGAAATTGTGGAACGATCCTCAGAAGGCATAACACTGAAAAGAGAAGATGCCTATCTGCAGAAGGATATGGTAATGGATTCGATCGCCATTTACCTTTATGGACAACGTATTTGGTTCGACAAGGAGCTGGAGTCGTTTTTTCAGTCTGTTATTATTCCCAATGTTCAATTCGATGAACAGTATACCGAATACATGGTGAAAGATGGGTTAGATAATATAGCCAAAACACGCGGATTAGTTGGTGTGGGAGATTTAATTATTCGGAATGGAGAAATTATCAACGCACAAAAATTTCAAATTCTTTCTTCATTAAAAAATGAATATGAAAGGCAATTCGGAGTTACCCCATATTCGCAGTTTTGGCTGGCGATAGGTCAGGTAATTCTAGTTGTATTGATCCTAATATGTCTCTATTTATTTATCATTTTTCTGCGACCTGAAATTTTTGAAGATTCCATTAAATTAACATTGATATCGCTGCTTATTCTATGTCTATTGGGAACTTCATCCTTCATTTTGAATTCCAAACTGGTTAATATTTATGCGATACCATTTTGCGTTTTGCCAATCATTATCCGATCTTTTTTTGATACGCGATTGGCATTGTTTACGCAGTTGCTGACAATAATGCTTATTTCGCTCATTGTTCCTAATTCGTTTGAGTTTTTATTTGTTGAAATACTTGGAGGAATAAGTGTTGTTTTTACCGCCTTGAATCTTCGTCAGCGCTCACGTCTATTTTTAATGATTTCGACGCTGGCAATTGTCTATTGTTCGGCTTATGCAGGTTTACATTTTATTGGAGGCGAAAATCTAACTGAAGTGGATGTAAACACGTTGTTGGCTTTAGCTACCAGCGCTATGCTTGCCTTGTTGGCGTTCCCCTTAATTTATTTTATCGAACGCATTTTTGGATATACCTCCGATATTTCTTTGTTGGAACTCTCGGATACCAATAGTCCTTTGTTGCGCGAAATGGCTTTAAAAGCTCCGGGTACTTTTCAGCACTCTCTCCAGGTGGCCAATCTTGCCGAATCTGCCATTGGTGTAATTGGCGGAAACATGCTATTAGCCCGAACAGGTGCCTTGTATCACGATATCGGTAAAATTGAATTTGCAAGATATTTCATAGAAAATCAGTCTACCGGCCTTAATCCTCACAACGAACTTGATTTCGATGAAAGTGCTCAATTAATCATTTCGCATGTACAGCGCGGTATTCAATTGGGAAGGAAGCATAAACTTCCAGACCGGATATTAGACTTTATTCGCACGCATCACGGCACCAGTACAGTACATCATTTTTACAAGTCTTTTCTTAAGAATTATCCCGAAGAGGAGGTTGATGAAGGCGCATTCAGATACCCGGGACCAATACCATATAGTAAAGAAACAGCGGTTGTTATGATGGCAGATGCAGTTGAGGCTCGCTCACGCAGCCATGGTGCATTAACCAAAGAGCAAATTATTCGCTTGGTCGATGATTCAATTCAACGTCAGCTCGACGATAATCAGTTTGCCAATGCCGACGTAACACTAAAGGACATCACGAAAATCAAAAAGGAGTTCAAAAAGATTCTGATTGATTTTCACCATGTCAGAATCATCGAAGGTTAAGCTACATGGCTATTTTGAACGTTGAGCTCGCAAAGCACACTTAGGTTGGTACAATTTATTTTTGTTCCAATCGCTTACGCAGTTCTTGGTTTAAGGCTTCCAGAAAATCTTCCGTATGGAGGTATTGCCCTTCACTGATTTTATCACCGTAAATGCAAACAGCTAAATCTTTTGTCATTTTACCACTTTCTACAACATCAATACAAACTTGTTCAAGTGTATTGCAAAATGAAATCAGTGCATCATTACCATCTAACCGGCCGCGGTGTTCAAGCCCTCGTGTCCACGCGAAAATAGATGCTATTGGGTTTGTAGATGTTTTTTTGCCCTGCTGATGCATGCGATAGTGGCGTGTAACCGTTCCATGTGCCGCTTCTGCTTCCATCGTTTTTCCATCGGGTGTTACAAGTACAGAGGTCATAAGGCCAAGAGAACCGAAGCCTTGTGCCACGGTATCGCTCTGAACATCACCATCGTAGTTCTTACAAGCCCACACAAAATTTCCGTTCCATTTCAAAGCCGATGCAACCATATCGTCGATAAGGCGGTGCTCATAGCTTATGCCCAAGCTATCCATCTTAGCCTTGAATTCGGCTTCATAGATTTCTTGGAAAATGTCCTTGAAGCGTCCGTCGTATTTTTTGAGGATGGTATTTTTTGTGCTGAGATAGAGCGGCCAACCTTTGCTAATGGCTTGGTTAAAGCATGCACGGGCAAATCCACGTATCGATTCTTCTGTGTTGTACATAGCAAGTGCAACACCATCGCCTTTGAAATTGTAAACCTCGTGTTCAATAACCTGTCCGTCTTCTCCTTCGAATTTTATAGTGAGTTTTCCTTTCCCTTTTGTTATGAAATCGGTTGCGCGGTATTGATCGCCAAACGCGTGTCGGCCAATGCAAATAGGTGCTGTCCAGTTTGGAACTAATCGGGGTACATTTTTACAAACAATCGGCTCACGAAACACCGTACCATCAAGAATATTTCGAATGGTTCCGTTCGGACTTTTCCACATCTGCTTTAATCCAAATTCCTTCACGCGGGCTTCATCGGGTGTGATGGTTGCACATTTTATACCCACGTTATATTTACGGATGGCTTCCGCAGCATCAACGGTTACCTGATCGTTGGTTGCATCGCGGTGTTCCATACCCAAATCATAGTATTTAATATCTAAATCGAGGTAGGGAAGAATGAGTTTTTCCTTAATGAACGACCATATGATGCGTGTCATTTCGTCTCCGTCTAATTCAACAACCGGATTTGCAACGTTTATTTTATTCATGGTGGTGTAAAATGTGATAATTTAAAGCGGTGGCAAAGGACGAAAACTGAGGCGAATTGAACAAATTTTTCGTCATAAATCTTAATTAACCGTATTAATTAAATTTATGAAAATTCGCGTTTTGTCTAAGTGTAAGATATTCAGCAAAGTCTTCTGAAAAACTGAAACTGTATTTCCTGCTTCCCGAATAAGGGTTTACATTTTAAATGATGCCCAATGATTAATTGGTTTACAAAATTTAAGGACGTGTTGTTTATCCGTTCTGCAAAACAAACCATAGCAGAGGATGATTTATCGGCCCATCAAAGGTTTAATTTGTTTCGAACACTCTCGCTCACGACCTTCTTAATTTCACTCGCCATTACCTTTCAGGTACTCACGTTCGATTATACATCTGGCGTTTTTGCCGCTGTGTTGTGTTGTCTTACCGCAACGCTTGCTGTAAATTATTTTCTTTTAAATTCTCACAAACAGTACAATACTGCCTATAGAGTTTCGCTTTTTAGCAGTTTTGCGGTATTACATTTTGTAACCTATTATTCGGGCGGTATCCGTAATTCGGGTATCATGTATACGGGCGGATTAATTCTCGCCAGTTTTATGCTGCTCGGAAATAAGGAAGGCAAAATGATTTCAGTATTGAGTATCGCCAACTTGATTTTCTTCTTCATTTATTCAACAACTTTTGGGCGCGATGTAAGAAATATTGTTGATTCAGACCAAACGGGCTTTATGCTCAACCTCGATTACTTTGTTACCTATGCAACAGCAACCTTATTAATCTACAGTTTATCGAACAACTTGTTGAGCTCTAAGAACATTGTCATCAGCAAAGTAATGGAATCTAAAATTGAGCTGGAGGAGAAAAATAAGGAGTTGAAGAAGTTATCGCTGGTGGCTTCTAAATCAGATAATGCAATCATAATAACAAATGCTGATGGCAACATTGAATGGGTTAATGACGGATTTATTAAAACTACCGGTTTTACCATCGACGAAGTGAGCAATCGATATGTTTCTGATGTTTTGCAATATGTTCAGAGCTCAGACAGAGAATTTGCCGACTTAATCAACAAGTTAACCTTAAAACAAAGTTATTCGGGCGAAATTCAGTTTTACCATAAAAACAAACAAACAATTTGGCTTCAGTTAAATGTTACACCGGTTGCCGATGAATTCGAGCAAACCGAACGAATGGTGTATGTATGTTCTGATATTACAGATAAAAAGCATCAGGAGGCAAAACTTGCTGAATATTATCGTTACCTGGAAAAAGCCAATAAGGAGTTGGATAAATTCGCCTATGTCGTATCGCACGATTTGAAAGCACCTCTGAGAGCCATTGCCAATTTGTCGGCATGGATTGAAGAAGACATCCACGATAAATTAAATTCAGATACGCGCGAGCATTTTAATATGCTGAAAGGTCGCGTTAACAGAATGGAAGGTTTGATTAATGGAATACTGGATTATTCGCGTGCCGATCGAATTAAAAGTCCAAATACGGCTGTAGATACCAATGAAATAATTCATGAAGTGCTTGATTTAGTATCGATGAATAATACGAATTCAGTTAAGGTATGCGACGCGTTGCCTACAATTCATACTGAGCGGATGAAGTTTCAGCAAGTAGTATCTAATTTGGTAAGCAATGCGTTTAAACACAACGATAAAGAAAATCCCGAATTGATTATCAACTATCGTGATGCTGAAGACTATCATGTGTTCTCTTTTCAAGACAATGGGCCCGGAATTGAGTCTCAGTACTTCGAGAAGATTTTCGTGATTTTTCAGACCTTACAGGCAAGAGATACATTTGAAAGCACGGGTGTTGGTTTGGCAATCGTGAAAAAAATAATGGATGAAATAGGCGGTAAGGTCATTGTGGAATCAACTCCGGGAGAGTTTTGCAGATTCGATGTTTATTGGCCAAAAGAAACAACAGAGCGCTATAAACCATTTCAAATTAGTCTGCAACAAGGAGTGAATTACACAAACGCACAGCAAAATCATCAACAAAAAAATATTGCATGACTCCGGAAAACGAAAAATCTATTCTGAATTTGCTTTTAGAGCGAAATAATCAATGTCGAGTCATCGAAGAGACTCAACTCCAGAAAATAGAGCTCATATCGAAACACCTATCAGATTTGCAAGCGGAGCTGGCTAAATTAGATTTACCAGAAAAGTATTGCGGTATGGACTTTCGCTCCTAAACCATTATAATTCAATTCATAAATAGTACTTCTCCCTCGAAAAAAAAACGGGTATTTTATTAAATGCCTATTTACATTTTGTAATCATTTCCACAGAATTTCCCTTTTTAAGAAAGTAAATTCCATTATCAATAGCTCCGAGCTGAAGGATAGTTGACGTCTCTTGTGTAAATTGTTCATATACTAAGCGTCCGCGTAGGTCATAGATGCTTATTTTTTCATTTTTTGAACAATCTACTATGTGGATATAATCGGTAAATGGATTGGGATAAATATGCTGCGTATGAAATGGAAATTGAGTTGAAACAGGAGTTTGCGCGCAATCGGAATAAGCAGAACTTCGTTTGGCAATTGTATCGCTGGCAATAGCAAGTATTCGTTCAAAGGACTGCGGTATTTCCAATATCCAAATATTCTCCAAATTGGCTATAGTGTGTGCAATGTGAAACCAGCCTTCGCAACTTGAGCAAGTATTGTCGGATGCATATACATCAACGCGATGACCTGATGTTGCTGATCCCTGAACAAGATTTCCTGCCAGAAATAAATTTGGTGCTGTAATTCCACTGTTTGCACCTGGTTCCATTCCAATCCCCACCTCACCTAAAATCTGTCCGTTGCAACGCAATAAATTAAATTGTAAACTAACACTATCTGACGCGGCACTAACTGAGATACCGTATCCTCCATTTTGCTGAATTAAATTTTCGAGGCCCGCTTTTCCGATTTGAATGGATCTACATCCGCCCGAAAGTTTTATACCGTCGCCTCCATTGCCAATACTCTCAGAACCAATGGAATTATTTTCAATACTGCACGATTGCGCAGCACTCAAATATATTCCCGCATCGCTATTGCCCGAAATGAAATTTCCTTCTCCCTCAGCGCCACCAATTTGAACGCGCACAGGCGACCACACTTCAATGCCCCGAAGCTGCGAAACAGATGCCTCTGTACTATCGGCCCTTGTACCGATAATATTTCCCAATATTTTTCCGCTGCCCGAATTGAGTTGAATTCCACGCGCAAAATTGCAGGCAATAATGTTTCTGTTAATAATAAAACTATCGGCATTTGCGGTGAATATTCCAAAAGCATTGTTGCCAAGGGGCGATTCACCATCGATACCAATACCGATATAATTCCCGATTATTTTACAATTTTCGCCACTTACTTCGATGCCTGTTAAGTTGTCGCCGATGATGTTTCGTAAACTATCTGCTATGCCACCAATTGTACAATTGCTTCCATTGATTGTAATTCCGAATCCTTCATTTCCTAAGGGTAGCAGTCCATCGGCTGATGTTCCGATTTTGTTTCCTGTAATAAGACAACTATCCGAAAACTGATTCACGGCAATTCCGTCGTTCAAATTTCCTGATATGGTATTTCCATGAATAAGATTCGCATCGCCGTCGACCATCAGACCATAAAAACCATCATTCCCAAAATCGAGCTCCCCCGAAATATCGGTACCTATTTTATTGTTTCGTACAATTCCCCGGTAGGCATCGATGCGTATACCGCCAATATCGGCGCCGCAAACAATATTGTTTTCGATAATTAAATCTTTATTTTGACCAATCGAACCAATGTATATTCCCGTTCCTGTATTGCCAATGAGCTGTGTTCCATCCCACGAAGTTCCAACACGATTACCAATAACACTTAAACTATCGCCACCGGCCTGATAAATACCTGATAAGCCACTTGCCGAAACTACATTTCCTTCGCCTGGGCCATACCCGCCAATTAGACTGTTGAAGAGGGTAGAGGTAAAGCCAATTCCCGCACCAGTATTTGCATTGGCTTGTGTTCCGCTGGTGTCGAGCCCGATGAAATTAGATTGGATGATGATGTTTCTTCCATCAAACCCGGTAATGCCGCCTCCATTGTTACCGCCAATTACATTTCCCTTGCCGGGTGAACCGATGCGCACATCCTTAATCGTATCTGTTACGGCAAAATAAATCCCATTCCCAAAATTGGTCAGCACCAAGCCATAAATTTCGCTACCATCGGCCTGGATGCGCAATCCATTCATTGACGTTCCGTTGCTGCGGAGGATGATTTTCGCCGCGCTGTTGCCAAATGGATTTCCCGCATTACTGGTTCCATCAATAAGCAACGTATCGTTGATGTTGGGCAAAGCAGAGGTGAGTGTGATGGTTCTCGCCGCAACCGAGGGTCCTAGATTGAAATAAATGGTATCGCGCCCAATGGAATTGTTAGCATTTGTAATTGCCGTTCTGAGCGATCCTGCACCACCATTTTGGTTAGAGGTAACAATAAACACACTGCCTTTCAATTGAAGGGCGCAAATTAAACTCGTTAGAAGTATGTGGCAAAACCGTTTCATTTTTAAGAGTTTAATGTGTTTAGAGGCGTACTTAACCATTCAAATCCTGAATATCAATCATCCCCAACAACCTTCCGTTTTGGGTAACGAGCAAATTGTCGATTTTGCGTTCGCGGAATATCTGTTGTGCTTCAACGAGCAAGGCTCCCGCATCAATCGAAACGGGTGTTTTCAGGGGCAATGTGTTGAGCACTTTTTGCAATGCCGATTCGCCTTCCTGTTCCATCATCCGACGTAGGTCGCCATCGGTAAATACACCCCGAATCGTACCGCCATCATCAACCAGTGCTACTGCTCCCATTCCGCCCCGACTCATCTCACGCAGCGCATCTTTGATTTGGGCATTGATATTTACTACCGGATTTCGGCCATTCACCACTTCGCCCACCAATACACGCAAAAGTCGAGTATGATCGAGCCGGTGTTGGGCCTCGTTGCTGCTCCACATGTTGCCTGATATCTGTTCCATGAGTTTCCAGTTCGAAACAATGCCATCAACACCCGCACTTAATGCCGCTGCAATGTGCTCCGAACTCGTTACATCATCGAGCATTATGCGCGTTTCGTAGCTGTATCGTTCAATTATTTTTATGCAATCTTCGGCCAAACGAAATGCATCTGTCCCGAGGTTTTTCAATCCCTTGAGGCTTATACCAATCCATTGTGCTCCTGATTCCATAGCCAGCCAAGCCTGCTGTATGGTTCCAATTGCATCGATGTGTACCTGGTATCCTTCCTTTGTGAGATTTTTGCATGCGAGGAAGCCCTCGTGCGTTGCCGGAAAACGAAAAACAACGCGCTCAGCCGCAAGTCCGCTATGCAATATTCGATGTGCCTCGTAGCAAATAGCCTCGGCGTTTTTTCCGTTCACATCCATGTGCAGGGATGCAAATTCACCGCTTAGCTTAAGTGCATTTTCGAATCGGGCAGAGGGAGCAGGTTCGCTAAAATCCGATTGCCTCAACACAATTCCTGCGCAGATTCCGCTTGCCGCAGCGGCCTGCAATTCTTCAGGGGTATTCGATATGATGTAAAGTTCCATATTCCGGATTTTTACAAATGTACATGCTTGTTACAGATTAACAGCCCAATTTTTTAAGGCCATCTCTTGCGATGAATTTTTGTCCTTCATTAAACCAGCCTCGCGGCTCAGGAACGATTCTTCAGTGTTTTTTAGCAATGTTCGTTCGGTAAGACGTTCCGATGAAAATACGTGCACACGCATCGTATCGGCAGGCGAAAGTTGCTTCTTCCAGTTTTTTCCGATGCGCATGCCGTTGATGGCTACCAGCTGATCGCCGCTGCGCAAACCAGCTTGCTCGGCTGGTGAATTGGGAGCTACCAGTCCGCAGAAATACCCAGCAGCCTGCTCCTGAACAATAACTCCCCAGGCATGCTCGCCTTCGCTAAACATACGTTTGGTTTGCATTTTAATTCCCACGCGCTGCAGGGCTTTGTCGAGAAGCGGCTCCAAATTACCCGGCTTCTCGATGTATGTTTCGTAGAATTCTGCACTATCCAGCAATCCCAAATTGTACAGGCCATCGATGAGTGTTTCTTTCGAATACACCTGTTTCTCCTTGAGGTAACGCATGAAATCGTCGAGGCTTTTTTCATCGTTCGATACCGTGCGGATTTTCATATCGAGTATGAGTGCAATCAACGAACCTTCGGTGTAAATCGAACTTTTGCGGTGCGGAATTCCGGTTACGTATCCGTCGAGCCAAGTATCGAAGCTGGCATCGGCAACCGATTGATTCAAGCGGCCATACGACACGAAATGCTTGTGCAGCTTCTCGTTCAGTGTTTCGAAATACTGCGTTTCGTTGAAAGCGCCCGATCGTATTAAAAACTGGTCGCCGTAATAGGTCGTAATGCCTTCGTAAATCCATCCAAGACGGCTGTAATTCTCTCTGTTGTAGTCGTAAGGCTGCATCTCGACCGGACGAATCGTCTTCACATTCCACGCGTGATACAATTCGTGCGAACTTACGCCGAGTAGGTCGTTGTAGCCTTTTCCTTCGAATACCAATGGTTCGGGACCAAGCGCACAGACGGTAGAGTAGGTGTGCTCCACGCCATGATACCAGGGAATGGGCAGAATCTGGAAAAGGAAATGGTATTCAGGTCCCGGCAGTGCACCCATCGCGTGGAGTTGCGCAGCGCAGAATTTTCGGAAGTCGTTTTCGAGTTTTTCGAAAGGTGGATTTTCGCTGCCCATAAACCACAAGTGAAAGCGGTGATTGCCTTCGTCGAAGCTGTGGTGTTTTAGTTTGGCGGAGGCTATGAAGGGCGCATCGGCGAGGCGGTCGTAATTTTCGGCTTCATAAACGTTTTGTTGAAGCAATGCCGGTAAATCCCAGGCAACTTGATAATCGTTGGGGATTTTTAAGTGGATGGTGCAGGACTCATCGCGCAAATCGCTGGCATACACCAGACAATTCACCGGATTCATATACAGCTGATGCTCATCGAGCCAGGTTGAGCCGGCATTGAGTTCGGCTGCATAGTAATCGTATTGCACCCGAATCTCAGTATTACCTCGTGTTTGGATAATCCATTCGTTTTTAGCCGTTTTCTGAAATGGAAGCGAATTTCCATTCTGATTGCGTACATCGAAGCCGCGGATGTTTTTGGCGAAATTGCCCAGTTCGTAGCGCCCCGGACGCCAATTGGGTAAGGTTAGTTTTACTTCGGGTACATCGAGCTTGCTGATGCGGTATTCGATATCGACGAGTTGTCGGTTGGGCTGATTGTAACTAATGGTATAGTGTAGGCGACTCATTTTTTTAAGGTCGGAAGTGAGAGCGGTTTTCCGGTACGTGCGTTAGGGAAAGGAATTTGAAGCAGTATGGATAGCGTTGGGGCAATATCGTCGATATACACCGGTTCGATGCAGTTACCCGCAGCGATACTGCCTCCGTACCAAATTAAGGGAACGCGGGTATCGTAACTCCAGGGTGTGCCATGCGTGGTGCCGGTGCGGCTGTATTCCATCCAGTTGGGTTGCAAGGCCAGCATGATATTGCCCGAACGTTGTGGATGATAGCCGCGTTGCACAAGAGCCGCCAATTCGCGTGTATATTCTGTTTTTTGGAGATTGCTTGCGGTGAGCACCTGCTGCACACCCGGCCAGAATTGCAGTTTCGATGCCAAGTGGTTTTCAACCGTTTCGATTTCTTGACCGGCTTTCTGAATCACCGCGCGGTTGAGGTAAATCTGTTCATTGAAGATTCCGTGCATGGCTTTCGCATCCAATTTCAAATCGCTGAGCCAGATATTCAGCGAATCGCGCATGGGTGTGTAATCCATATAGCCGCCCGGAATACGCTGGTCCATGAGATAGGCCGGAACGTTCGCTCCTCCATGATCGGCCGTTAGGAAGAATACCACATTTCCTTTCCCAACTTTTTCTTCTGTGTAGGCAATCAAATCTGCCAGATCGCGGTCGAGGCGCAGATAACAGTCTTGGGTTTCGCGGGCGTCGGTTCCAAATTTATGTCCGATGTAATCGGGCGATGAAAAACTGATGCCCAGCAAGTCGCAGTGTTCATCTTTGCCCAGTTCTTCGTTAGCGATGAGTTCTTTGGCCAAATCGGCTGTAAAGGTATTGCCGAAGGGCGTTGAGCGTATGAGGTTTTGTCCGCCATTGCTCAACATCAGTTCCTTCAAATTGTATGGAAAGGTTGGTTTATCCTTTCCGGTAAATTTTCCTTCATACGGATTCTCGTCGGCCAGACTTTCGTCGTAACGTTCGGCAGGCAAAAGCAAATCCCAGGTCTGGCCGAGGTATTTCATCGCCAGTTGTTTGCTGTTGAATTGAGCCAACCACAGCGGAAGACTTTGTGTATAATAGCTCGAACTTACAAAACAGCCACTTTCGCCATCGAACCAATATGCGGCATCGGCGGCATGTCCGGCCGGAAGAATGGCCGAACGGTCTTTTAGTGCAATGCCAAATACCTTAGCGCGTTTGTTGCTGGCAATTTTCAATTCATCGCCGATGGTAGATGCGATTAAATTGCGGGGCGACATACGGCCTACATCTTCGGTTTTCGAGCCGCTTGTTTTTACGGTAATATCGCTAACGCAATAAGATGCCTGTGCTGTACGTGGATCAATCCATTCGTTGGCTATAATCCCATGTCGAGCGGGCGTTGTACCGGTGTAGATTGAAGCGTGGCCAGGACCGGTGTAGGTAGGTACAAAATTGTAGGCCGCATTGTCGAAACTATAACCTTCGCTTAATAACTTACGAAAGCCTCCTTCGCCATAATCCTCCATGTATTTGTGTAAGTAGTCGTAGCGCATCTGGTCAACTACAATTCCCACTACGAGCTTAGGCATCGACTGAGCCACGGCTAACATAGGACCGATAAAGCTGCACGTTAAAAAAAGAGCCGAAATGAGATTTTTCATCGATTAATTGAAATGTGGAATGTTGGGGCGAAAAAAAAGCTGCCTTTTCAGACAGCTTCAGGTTCTTATTTTTTGCCTTTTGCCGTTGTGATTTTTGGCGTCCATTCGGCGATGCGGTCGGTATTCGATTTAACATACGCATCATCCTCATCGGCTTTAGCCAATGCAATGGCCTTGTTTGCGGTTTCAACCGCTCCTTTGTAATCTTCGTTTGCAGCCTGAATCTGTGCTTTTAGACTAACAATCCAGTATTTATCGCCACCTTTCTCAAGCGATTTGTTTACCCACTCAAGCGCCTTCTTCATGTCTTTGTTGTTGCTGAAATAGTAGCTTGCAGCACGGTAGTATGAACCGGCGCTTGGTCCGCTGAGGGTTTCATCGATTTGCTTCATCACCTTGGCATCGAAATCGACATTAACTTCGAAGGCAACTTTTACATTATCCCAAAGCACTTCAACGGTTGCCTGCTTGTCTTTTAGATTGGCAAACTGGATGGTAAATGTTTCGGTTTTGTAGGCAGTGGCTTCGGGTTTTACCTTGAAACGCAATTGGTCTTCGGCTTCTTTATAATTGCTGGTGCCCGACATCTTTGCAGTTTTGTTCAGAATGAGCGTCCATTCTGTTGCACCCGGAATAGCGAAGAAAGAATATTCGCCCGCAGGTATTTTAGTGCCTTGTATGCTGAATTCATCGTTGCTTTTAAACGTAGTGGCCATGTTGGCACCGAAACGCCAAAGTTTATCGAACGGAACAACTTCGCCATATGCTTTGCGCCCTTTTAAGGATGGACGGCTGTAGGTGATGCTGAATTCGTTGAGACCAACTTTTTGCGTAACTGTTCCAAGCGGACTCGGTTGTGGTGTCTCAATTTGAGCCAGTGTTGCAAGTGCAGGTACAGCTGCAATGATGAGCGAAAGAAATACTTTTTTCATGAGTGGGATTGTGGTTAATTTTTAATGAGTTTGCGAACAATTTGTCCGGAGTTGCTTTGAACAACAACGAAATAGGTGCCTTTAGGTAAAGCCTGGGTATTGATGTTCTGAACACTTCCACTAAGTTGAGTGGCTACAACAGTTTGCCCAAGTGCATTCACGATTTTCAAATCGCCTTTGAGTTTCTCGGTATTGGAGATATTCAACATTTCGTTGAAAGGATTTGGACTGATGCTGAGTTCCAACTTTTTATTGGTCTCGATGCCCACGCAAGAATCGATGATTGTATTGGCAATGGCCGTATTGCTGCATCCGTTTCCATCGACGAAGGTGTATGTTACTTCAATGGTTCCAACACCGGCCAATTCGGGCGAAAATGTGCCGTTTGCAGTTCCGGGTCCTGCCAATATACCGCCAACAGGTTGAAGCGTTAATGATGTTTCGGGGCTGTTGAGGCAATATGCAGGATTTAATCCTTCGAGCGAAACTTCGGGCAATGGATTTACGGTTACCACGAGCTCTGATGAAGTAGAGGTGCCAGCCGTGTTGGTAACTTTAACCGCATACGATCCCGATTCTGTTGGGGTGAAAGTTGCATTGGTTGCTGCCGGAATCGTTGCCCCATTTTTTGTCCATTCGTAGTTCAACAATGGGTTAAATCCGGTTGAAAGTGTCAAAGGATCGCCGCTGCAAATGGTTAACGGACCCGAAGCACTGAGTTCGGCGCGCGGCAAACTCGCTGCAATCGTTAAACGCGAAATTACACCGCTTTGCTGTGCAATGTAAACCTCGCCGTAAGCATCTTCGCCAAACGCCGTGTACTGGAATTGTACGAAAGTTCCATGCGATTGGTTTGTAAACCCGCCGGTGCCATTGGGAATAATTCCACGAATAATACCGTCGCAATAATCGGTATAAAAATAGCGCCCATACACCGAATTATATACGTTTCCGCGGTAAACATAGCCTCCCGTAACGGAACAAGCTCCGCCGGTGTGTCCATAGTTGTAAACAGGGAAGGTGTAATTCGATTGTGCCAGACAACCGCTGGTATTGTATGTGTTATTGGCTTCGTAGCAGCGCCATCCATAGTTTTCGCCACCTGTGCTCGACGCAGGCTGCACATTGACTTCCTCGTAGGCATTTTGTCCCACATCGGCAATCCACATATCGCCGGTAGCGCGGTCAAAACTCCAGCGCCATGGATTGCGAACGCCAATTGCCCAAATTTCGTCGCGTATGGTATTGTTGGGGTCGTTAGCCGCTGTAAACGGATTGTCGGTCGGAACCGCATAACCGGCATCATTGCCACTTACGTCAATCCGCAACATTTTACCCAACAGGCTATTCGGATTTTGTGAATAATTCTGCGGATCGCCTCCTGAACCACCATCGCCCATACCGATATACAGATAACCATCTGGTCCAAATGCCATGCATCCTCCATTGTGGTTTGTGTATGGTTGCGTAATGGTTAGAAGTATTTGTTCCGAATCAAAGTTTCCGGCATTTGGATCGCTAGCAGAAACCGTATATCGCGCAATCACGGTATTCCCAGAGTTGTTGATGTAGTTTACGTAAAAACGTCCGTTCTGTGCATAGTTGGGATCGAAGGCCAAACCGAGCAATCCGCGTTCATCGTTATCGCTGCTAATGTTTACTACGCGAGAGTTGATGTTGAGGAAAGTTGTACTCGCTGAACCTACATATGGACGAAAGAACTTAATTACACCGGCTTTCTCGCAAACAAACATACGATCGTCGCCTGCACTGGCCAATGTTGTTACACGTGTAAAACCGCTGGCAACCTGCGATAAGGTTAGGGTTGGAACCTGCGCTTTGGCAGCAATGGTAGCCAACACGATTAGGAAAGAAATAAGATTTTTCATTTGGTTTCTTGTTTAGCTTCTACATTAAGTGCTTTGAATGTGGCAGGCGCATCGAACTTTTTGGCTTCTTTGCCTTTGCGGATAATCTTTACTTTCAAAATTTGGTCGCCCTGCGCAATAGCATCCACAACTTCCTGACCTGTTATAACATGACCAAAAACAGTGTGCTTGCCATCGAGCCAGGGAGTTGCTTTGTGCGTAATGAAAAACTGACTGCCGTTGGTTCCCGGACCGGCATTGGCCATAGAGAGGATGCCCGGCTTATCGTGTTTTAGTTCGGTAACAATCTCATCTTTAAAACGGTATCCTGGCCCACCGCGGCCTGTTCCTTCAGGGTCGCCGCCCTGAATCATGAAATCTTTGATAACGCGATGAAACTTGAGGCTGTCGTAAAATGGCTTGCCGTTTTTGGCCTTGTTGTCAATTTTGCCTTCTGCCAATCCAACGAAATTGGCAACCGTGAGTGGTGTTTTTTGGTATTCGAGCTGGAGTAAAATAACACCTTTGTTGGTGGTTATTTCGGCATACATGCCTTTTTCGAGTTTCGGTTTCTTTTTATCGTCGCCAAGTGCAACAAGTTGAATGCTCACAAGAAGCAGCAATACAATGGTATTCAGTTTTTTCATGGTTGTTTTTCGTAGCCCGCAAATTTAGCAGAATCGGAGAGAAAACAAGTGGTAAATTGTTTTGTTTTCGGAGATGTTTTATTTGGCTTGTAAAGCTTATTGCACTTGTGAATTAGCGAACGATTCAGCAGGGGGCCACCACTCCTCCTCCCCGGAGTCAAGTTACGAATCTTCGGCAGCATTAGTCGTTTATAAACGTTTATAAACGTTTAAAAACGGATAGGTGTAACGCTTTGATAATAAAAATCATACAAACTGAATAACGCGTAATTTCGATATTTGACTTTTGTTAAAGTTCAGATAATGATTTGTTTATGATAATATTAATTGGATTAGGTTATTTATCAACGCCTGTGTTGATAATCTGGTTGGAAAATAGCACTTGGAGCTTCAATAAGTATTTTCGAACTTTAAGCAGGGCGGGGACACGTGTTTCCCATTTCGAAATGAGGCTGACCGAATTTAGTTTTTTATGGATAAGTGGAGTGTACGATATTTTTCTCTTCTCGATAATTGATTGAATAGCCAAAGACTTATGCAATGCGCGTATCT
>CAZVHF010000036.1:8215-16967 GCA_964627105.1 uncultured Chitinophaga sp. | reverse complement strand
CACTTCGGAATGGGCATCGGTTGATGATACATTGAAATATGTTATTATTTTGAAAATGTGAGATTTGTGATCGATGGTATTGGGGTCCGCCACTCCTCCTCCCCATACGGCAAAGTTACGACTCAAGCGCCACACTAGTCGTATATAAACGTTTAAAAACGGATAGCGAAAACATGTTGATTTATAGTGTTTTAAAATTAATAAAACACGTTTTTGCCCGAAATTTTATAGGCGCTTTTGCCACTGCTTTGACTTACAATTCAATTTGAAAATTTCGGTTATACACGTTTTCCGTTCGCCAATTTGACTATTTTTGCACACGCTCGTAAAGCACGTGCTACTAACCAATTCTGCAGCCATGGACGATGATCAGTATCTTTCGCACACAAAACCGCAGACTGGAAGAAATTCCAAAAGCCGAACCCGGCTGCTGGATTAACGTTGTTGATCCTTCGGAAGAGGAATTGCAACAACTTATTCAGGATTTTCCTTTTACAGAAGAATACCTCTACGATCCGCTCGATATCGATGAAAAAGCTCGTGCCGAGCGCGATGAAGATGTGCTATTTACCCTTATCCGTATACCGCATTTTCAGGGTAAGAAAGACGAAGCCCCTTTTGTAACAATTCCGCTGGGTGTGATTATAAACAATGATTACATCATTACCATTGCCAAGGAGGAGAATGTTATTATTCAGGAGTTCGAGCACAATCGGGTTAAGAATCTCAATACCGCAAAACATTACCAATTTTTGCTGTTGATTCTTTTCAAAACCGCCGCCAAGTTCCTTATGCATTTGCGCGAAATAAATAAAACAGTCGACCAAATCGAAGACGACCTTAAAGCAAGCATGCGTAATCAGGATATTTTCGATTTGCTTAAGTATCAAAAGGTATTCATTTATTATACAACAGCGCTCAAATCGAACGAGTTGATGATGGCGCGTCTAAACCGCTTACAGGTTATTCGTAGCTATGAAGAAGATGAAGAGCTTTTTCAAGACGTAGTCACTGAATTCCAGCAGGCTATTGAAATGACTAATATCGCCAACAACATCTTATTGCAGATGACAACGGCCTATGCCTCCATCATTAACAATAATATGAACAAGATTATCAAAACACTTACATTGATTACGATTGTGTTATATGTGCCAACGCTTATTGCCAGTTTTTTTGGGATGAACGTTGATTTACCCGGACAAAATAGTCCGAATGCATTTACTTTGATTATGGGGATTTCGTTGCTCATTTCGGGCGCAATTCTTTTTATTTTCCTTCGCCGCCGTTGGTTCTAACATGAATTCTGGAGAATTGGAAACTCCCGGTTTGGGTACAATTCAGGTTAACTGGTATTTCGAAGGTAATGTTCTTTGTGTACAAGGTTCTGGAAAAAGTTTGCGAATTATTGAAACAGATGTGCAGTTAGTTAAATATCCTGCACGAAACAGAGCAAATATTCTTTTTGGTCAATCTGACGAATACAGGCTTCAAATCGATTTTCCGAATGTAAAGGGATTGCTTCACACACACTGGGGCAATTTTCCGGAGAAGGAATTTCAACTCGGTCGGTTTACCGTACCATTGATAATATTTCTGGGTTCTACTTTTACACTGATTATAGCCGGCGTATTAGCATTCTATTTTTGGGCAATTCCGTTCATCATCCAAGAGGCAGTCGAAATAGTGCCCATTGAGCAAGAAATAGCGCTAGGGAAAGAAATTTCCTCTGGAGTATTTAAGCAAACACCGCCTGACTCAGTTACCAGCGAAATATTGAATCAATTTGCAAGGGAAATAGATTTTGATAGCCAATATCCCTTGCATTTCAATGTCGTGCGCGATTCGATAGTAAACGCCTATGCATTACCCGGAGGCGAGATCGTGGTGTACTCCGGCATTATCGGAAAACTGAATAATTCCGGTCAGTTGGCGGCATTGCTCGCGCATGAAGCCTCGCATGTGCATTACAGGCATTCGCTGCATGGCATTGTAGATAAGGTGTTTTGGTCGGCACTGGTTGCTATGTTAATGGGCGATGGCGGATTGATTGCGGCCATTTCGGCACAGGGTAACGAGTTTCGAAGTCTTGCTTACTCGCGCGATTTGGAAACACAAGCCGATACTGCAGGTGCAGGTATTTTGATTCGTAATGGGATTGAAGTTCGGCAAATGATTTCACTTTTGGAGGTTTTGAAGGAGGAATCGAAATATGGTGCTTCGATTCCAGAATTTTTACAAACACACCCTTTGCCCGAATCTCGCATGGAAGAAGTGAAAGCCTTGGCAGAAACTCAGGTGGAAATAAAAACACGACCAGAATTGGATTCTTTGTTTGGGTTATTGAAAACCGAATTGAAATAAGTCAAAATGAACGATTGAATGCTGGTTTTTAGAACGTTCGCGTTGGGGGCCGCCACTCCTCCTCCCCGGAGTCAAGTTACAACACAAGCACAGTATTAGTCGTTTCAAAATTTCAAAACGGATAATTTTTACAAACATGCCTGTTCATAGTTTCGTTGGAAAATGATTCTTGGAGTGTGAATTACTTTTTCGGAAATTTAAGCAGGGCGGGGACACGTGTTTCCCCAGGTATGTTTTTCCGAGTTTGCCTAATATGTGTGCGACTTACGGGTGGTGTATCAACGCAACGGCAGAATTTTAGTGGAAATTAAGTATCTATAATTCTTCGAAAATATCGCATTGGGTTATGCGATAACGAATTAGATGCTTAATTGCTGGCTAATGACTGATTCAAGTTGTACGAAACAGACCCATGCGATTTGTTGTATTAAAAAAAACTATACGTTTACGTACATTTTCGGATTCTAAATCCTATTGACTTTCTAATAAGAAAATTCTCGCATATTATTTAGCAAGCCATCTGTATAAATAAAAAAGGCTACCTTTTTGGGCAGCCTTTTTCAATCAGTTTATTATATTTTTATTCCAAAATCAGATTTGTTGTTCCTGTTCCTTCTGTTGTTTCGAAGCGAACTAGGTACATACCTGAAGCTAGTCCATCGGTGCTTACTTGAACAGTGTTTTGTTTGATTCCGTTTTGTGTGCGAACGGTTTTGCCGGTAATATCGATTACCTGATAAGAAATGATTGTTCCCTTTGACGCAGCAATATTGAACAATTGACTTGCCGGGTTAGGGAATATGCGAACAAGAACAGAGGGCGAATTATAATTTTCAACATGAACAAGACTTTCGAATCCGGGCAGTTCCAATACACGTATAATGCGGGGCACTGAAAAGCCCATAATGGTATCGATATAGATGCGGCCTCGTTCGGCCGACATTTCGGGATGAAAAAGTAAACTGTTCAAATGAATTTGTGTGCCATTCAAGCTTGATCCGGTTGCGGCATTGATTGCGGCTACGTTGTTTACAACCGTGGCAGAATCCCACCAGATTTCGGGAGCATTTTCAGGTGCTGGGCCTGATGAAGGTGGAAGAAGAAATGGGAATAATCCTTCATAATCATCAGGATTAAGGTTCAGATTGGGATTGTTGCTTGCCAGATGCTGATTTGCTGCCTCCGAAAATGGATCCGAAAATGGTGTTAATCGAAGATCATCCTGAATTCCCAGCGCATTCGATTCTCCAACAACATATTTAGAGCCCGAAACAGAAACAACAGCCTCGCCTGTTGTGGGCACGATAACGATTCCATCATCAAACGGTACCGCAGCATTATCAACCGTGTGGAAAGCAACAACCGGTTTATCTCCGGCTTCGAGCCACGAACTATCGCCAATTGCCCCTGCAAGATTCACAATCATTGAGATATTGTTCGAGTAACCTGGGTGATTGTAATTGTTTACAAATCCTCCTGTTCCATCGATGTTACCAACTAAGGCAGTATTGATAAACATGTTCCCATTAATATCCAGAAACTTTTCTAATTGCAATTCTTCAATGCGATCGAGTGAATTGTAGGCATATGTAACAAATCCACCTGAACCTTGACCGAAAAGTACGATGCGACTTGTATCTACACCATACGGATTGCCATTTTCGGCAACAGATTTCTTAAAGAATCGAACCGCAGTTTGTGCGTCATGAATGGCCCGGTAAACAGCATTTAAGAGTGTGCCACGGCGCACATCGGCCGATGCATTGAGAGGATCCCAACCTAGACGATACGACATGGATGAAGCAACAAAACCTCGGCGAGCAAATCGATTACAAATCTCAACGATTTGGGAATCGGTTCGAGATCCAGATGTTGTTCCATTAAAGTACTGAGGAAGAAAGCTTCCGTCGTGCAGGTAAATTACCAATGGTCGGCTTGTTTCCGCATCGCCTGCAGGAGTGTAAATATCCATTAAAAGTGGTCCTTGCTGCGGATTAGACGGATTTACCGTAATGGGCGGCGTGAAGTGAAAGTTAGTTCCATAAACAACATTGCTTTCTACGTTAATAGTATTAAAAATCTCTTCAAAATACCGGCCTGTTTGAGCAAAACCTTGTTGAAGAGCAAGCAACCCAATCATAAGTGAAATTGTGTGTAGCAGTTTTTTCATTGTACGAGAATTTTTTGTTCAAATGTATGGTTTTTAATTCCGTATGATTCAATTACTAAGTTGTTTTAAGACAAGTATTTTTTGAATCTATTATGGAAGAATCATGTTTTGGGATTCGGAAGATATGTTTTGACAAATAAAAAAGGCCACCTTTTCGGGCAGCCTTTCTCAATTAGTTTATTATATTTTTATTCCAAAATCAGATTTGTTGTTCCTGTTCCTTCTGTTGTTTCGAAGCGAACTAGGTACATACCTGAAGCTAGTCCATCGGTGCTTACTTGAACAGTGTTTTGTTTGATTCCGTTTTGTGTGCGAACGGTTTTGCCGGTAATATCGATTACCTGATAAGAAATGATTGTTCCCTTTGAAGCTGCAATGCTAAAGAGTTCGCTGGCAGGATTCGGGAAAATACGAACGAGGTTAGAGGATGGATTAGCGTTTTCGAATCCTAAAGTTTCATAAAGGTCACATTCGCTTAAACCTAACGCACAAACTACTCGAGGATTTATAAAGCGCTGCACTGTGTCGATGTAGGTTAATGCTGTGTTCCGTCCAACTTCATCACTCTGTGCCATGTAAGGGTTACTTAGGCACGACGCCTGATGTGTTGTGATTTGGCCAAGCGGTGTGTTTACCGGGAAGGAAGCAGTGGGTTGAGTTGCACTCCAAAATTGCCATGGGCTACCATGGTTAAATTGAGGTTGTGCTGCACCAGGAAGGATAAATGGAAGGAGGCCCTTTCCAGCTCCAACTGAAATAGGAACACCATTGAAAAGAACGGATGTGTTATAGCGTGCTTCAATGGCTTGTGTAATCGGGTCGGTATAAATTTTATTAGCGAAGGAAGCATTGTTGTTGTAAGTGTTGGCCATGGTCAAGTTCAAGCCTGCACCTGAAGCGAATGGAATTACTAAATCTCCAGTTGTTGGAACGATTACATCGCCAATTTGATACGGAGCATTAAAATCACGCACAGCATGTATACCAATTAATGGAACCTGTCCTGGATCCATCCATGAAGTGTCGCCAAGCGCTCCACCCATATTGATTACAAGTTGAACATTTGACGGATAATCGGGATTATTAGCAATGTTGCCCTTTAAAAGAGTTAAGTCTCCGGTTTGTGCAAACACTGTAGGGTCGAATTGAATCGAATTGGTTCCATCAAAATTGCCTACAAAAAGCGTGTCAATAACTGATACATCTGGATTCTCAGACTTTAAAAATTTATTGTCGCCCAATCCTGGTAATCGTCCAATTTTCCATGGTTTATCGAGGTAGGCATGAGCAAGAGCTATGTAAGAACCAGTACCTTCTCCGAGAAGTGCCACTTTATTCGCATCAATTTTGTAAACATTGGCATTTGCCCTATCAGCTCTGAAATAGCGAACGGCAGCTTTAGAATCCTGTTGGCCTCGGTATGCAGCGGTTAAGATGGTTCCCGTGCGAACAACCTGGTCCGGAGCAATTGGATTCCAACCTTTACGGTAATCAATTACAGCACAAACGTAACCTCTACGGGCAAGCTGTTTGGCAATATTCACAGCCGAGGAGTCTTTACGATCTCCAACGGGCGAACCATTGTATCCGGGCGGAAGGAAGTTACCGGTTGGAATATACACAATCAATGGACGATTTGCCATTGTGTCGGCGCTTGATGATGGTGCATAAACATCCATAAACAAACTGCTCAAGGCTGGTGGTGTAGGAGTGCCGCCTGTTAAAGCAGCCAATACAGTTGGTTCAACCGTGAAGTTTTGGCCGTATTGAACATCATTCGTAATGGTGATTTGGCTGTTAGTGAATACTTCAGTAACAAAACGCTGCGCGATGGAGAATTTGCCAATAAGCAATGCCAACAGCAGAGTAATACGTGTAGAGTTGTTTTTCATGTGAATTGTTTTATCGTTACAAATATGGCAAAAGAGACAATTAGATTAACGCTGTCAGGAATTCTTTTCTAACAATTCTTTAGTCTAAATCTACCGTTACAGAGAAATATCCCAAGCGACCTATTTGTGGTCCGCCGTATACCAAAAACACCTTGTTGTTGAGTGCATTGGATGCTCCAAGTTTAGCTACAGTATGCCACTTGCTGATTGTCCAGTTTACTTGTGCATCCACAAGTGCGTATGATGGGATAGATCCGGTAAATTGAGGCGATCCCGTAAATTCAAACCCTTCGACCCACTTGTAATTTATCTGAAAACCGAAGTTTTTCCCTTTAATGAATGGTAATTTAATTCCCCTGCCATTTATACCTAGATTAAATTTATGCTCGGGTGTATTAAATGCTGTTATAATCTCGTCGGTGCTGTCTGGGCGGCTTAAACGATTCCAGGAGTAATTTCCCATAAACATCAATTCGTCGTTTATGTAGTAATTCAGCCCTGCCGAAAAGCCCTGAGAATAGAGTTTATCATTTGTGTTTGATGCGATTCGATATGCCTGCACTTTAGGCGCCCCGAAATTAGGCTCATAATCCAGCCCAATCTTAAACCCTATAAAATTGGTGTAAACAGAACTATAATAACTTAAATCGACAAATAACTTTTGAAAAAGCGTGCCGCGATAACCTAGCTCAAACGTTTTAACCTCTTCTGGTTTGATGGGATCAACATTGAAATAGCGAAGATTTTGAGCATTCAGGGTGTTCATATAATCAACAAACGACGAAATCGTTATTAAGGAATCGCGTCCTTCAATGTTTCCAATGAGTATGGCCCTGCCAACATTGTAATAAAGATATTGATCCTGCAGTGTTGGATTTCGTATTGCCGATGAAAATACGGCTCTGAATGTGTGTTTATCACGAAGGGTATATACTGCAGATCCACTTTGTGTAGAAATCCAATTGAAATTCTGATTTTTATCCACCCTCACGGACGCATTTAGTTTGAGTGTCTCTTCGAAAAGCGAATACTGTAAGCCGGAATAAATTCCCATTTCCTTGTTCGAAATAACCCTTCTTTTGTAGGTAGTATCCCCGTTTTCAATACGATCAATTACCAGGGTGTCGCTAAAGATGGTTCCGTTTGAGTTTGGTCTGTAAAGCCTACCGTTGGCACCCGATGTAACCTTAATGCGTTTTCCTATTGCGAATTGGTATTCTCCGTGTACATGATACAGCGCTGAATAATCGGTGAGAAGGCTTCCCTTTTCAGAAAGTAATCGACCCTTTACGGCTGCAAGCGCCGAATCGAACGATGCTGTCCCCGGTTCGAAGTAGGATAAACCAGTGTACCCCGTATTCACGCGTTCGCGAATGATTCCGTGGTATTTATTCAGGGTGTCGAGGTAAACAACCATTAATGAATCATAAATCCCTTCATTAAACGGACTCGGATAGCCAGGTAAACTTCTAATTTTAAAACGGGGTGCGTTAAAACCTCCCGAGGTCCAGTTGAACAAATAATCTTCTTTCCAATCATTATTGGTTTTAACCAGATTTTGAACTTCAAAAGCAGTTACTACTGCATCGTATGAATTACCCGCACTCTCATTTGTGGCGTATGCCCGTATGAAAAAACGATCTTTCTTTTGGATCTCTACTTTGTTTTGAAAAAAAAGAATATCGCGCAGTGCAAACCTGTTTTCGCCTTGGTAAATAGTGTTTCCAGTGCCAAAATTGGATGTTAAAATCAACTCCACATTCTTTTTAAACCTGTAATGAAGCGCCCCGTTTAATTTTAGGTTATTAGTTCTGTAGTCAACAATATCGCTTTCATTGTATCCATTTCTATAAATTATTCCTAAGCCGGGATAGTTACTTTTATCCTGCGCAGATTTGGCGAAATTAAATTGATAGCCTCCAAGTTCTTCGTCGCCATAACGATTAACAGCATCGTATCCACCGGGATTTCTCTCTTCTGTTAACGATTGTTCTGTTGGAGCCATATTCGTTGCTTCCCAGTCGTTTGCACGCATATAGGCCAAATTAAACTTGTATGCAAATTTATCTTCACCTTCCTTGTTCTTAAACTTCTGCGCCCAGCGCACCGCCGTTTCATACAGATTGCGCTCCCCAACTTTGGCCTGAACCGTAAGCCCTGTATAATCAAACGGACTTTTCGTTGTCATACTGATTACTCCGTTGAAGGCATTGGGACCGTAAAATGCCGATGAGGCGCCAACAATAATATCTACTTTCTGCACATCGAGCTCTGAGGAGCCTAAAAAATTCCCAAGTGAAAAATTTAATCCGGGTGCCTGATTGTC
>CAZVHF010000036.1:0-8176 GCA_964627105.1 uncultured Chitinophaga sp. | reverse complement strand
GCTGTTAAACCCTCGGGTGTTTATGACTTTGAATCCGAGACTGGCCGCTGTTAAGTCAACACCTTTCAGAGCACCGAGTCCGTCGTAGAAGTTCGCTGCCGGCGTCTCCTTGATGGCGAGCAAATCGAGTGCTTCGACAGTAAGCGGCGATTCGCGCTGTTTCTCGGTTAAACGCGTGTCTACAATTTCTTGCGCACCTAAAAGTGTTTCCGATTCGGCCAACTTAATATCGATTTTCTGCGTGTAGCTTCTCACTTCGACAGTTGTTCCAGTGTATCCAAGAAAGCTGAATCGCAATACTATTGGTAAGCTTCCGGGATTTGCGAGGGTGAATTTTCCGTTCACATCGACCGTAGTTCCGGTGTTTTTCCCTTCAATTACAACGGTTGCTCCGATGAGCGGCTCTCCGGTCTTTTTATCGGTAACGGTACCGTTTATCGATTGACTTTGAATCGTTTTGACTAATAAAAACAAGGAAAAAAAAACGACAAATCTCTTCATATTCAATTCACACAGGCTTGAGCGAATTAAGTACATTTTTCGATTCAAATCATTATCATCATCGGCAAATTGTAACACTTCCCTTGTAGTTCTTTTTCAGCTTTGGAACTTCCAATACATAAAAATAGGTGCCATCTGGATAATCGTCTCCTGTCCAGTTGTTTTGGTAGGATGCGTTTTCGTAAATGAGTTTTCCCCAGCGATTATAAATTACCAGACTCGCATCATTAAATGCCTCAATATTCCCGATGCTAAAAGCATCATTCTTTCCATCGCCATTCGGCGAAAATACGTTGGGAACCACCACATCGTCAATAACCAAAATGGTTGCCGTAATGGTGTCGCGGCATCCTTCATCGTTTTCAACCGTGTAGGTAAGTAACACTGTGCCGGTATCTGGAAATACCACCTGAACACTTTGCCCGGTTTCTGCCGGATAGCCCAAAAAATCCCAATAATAATTCACCAACGCTGTTCCTTGCGGTGTTGCCGATGAATCGGTTAATTGCAAGGGGCTGTTTATTAAAACAATTAGTTCGGGCGATGCTGTAAAATTAGCTTGTGGTTCTGCATCGGCAATGTTCACGATAAGGGTATCGTTACACCCTGCAGCAAGTGTAGAATATACAGTGTAGGTTCCGGGACCTAGTTCAAGCGGATTTTCGGTGGTGCCATCATTCCATTGAATTGAATCGGCTCCACCGATTAAAATAACACTACTTCCATCATCGCATAAAATTGTATCACCGCTAAATGATAGATTAACCGAAGGCAAAACACTGAGTTCGAATGCGACCGAATCGCTACGGCAGCCGTCTTCTTCCTGACTTACGTAATATGTTCCGGATTGCGATGTAGCGATGTTATTGATACCCACAACAGAGCCCGTTTCGCTAAATGTTTGTGGCCCTTCCCAATAAACAGTTCCTTGTGCACCCGGACTGCTGAGTTGAATATCCTCGCCCGAGCATACCGGAGATTCAAACTGCAGATTGGGTAAAGGTGGTATGGATGCAAAAGTAACCGCAACGGTATCGCGCGCCCTGCAACCGGCAGAGCTTAAAGCCTCGAGAAAATAGTTCCCGTTTTGAGTAACAATTATTTCAGCTGTGGTGCTTCCGTCGCTCCATAAGAAATCATTAAATCCATTTGCAGGCGTTAATGTAAGCAGCGGTACGCCACAACCCGAAAGGCTATCGGGCAGACCTAAATCGGGAAATTCTTCAATAACATCTACCGTATCGGTGCTTTCACAACCATCTTTTATAGTCACTACCCAATATGTGCCTGGTTCCTGAACGTAAATGCTTTGTGTGGTGTCGCCCGTGCTCCATTCGTATGAATCTTTCCCATCACCGGCATCAAGCAGCAAAGAGTCATTAACACATACTACACGATTGTCGCCAAGATATGTGCTGGCAAAATCTGAGAAATAGCCATATCGGCAACCCGATCCCGATCCGCCGTGAATAATCCCGAGATGAAAAAGTTCGCTGGTTTGCGCTGTATTTGCCAATAATGAAGTGGCTCCAATCGCGACATCTGTTTCGCTGAATGACAGCTGCGCTGAAAGCCATGCACCTCCTGAACCGTTAACGGGAGTGAATGCACTTGCAGGCACAAGGGTAGCAGAACCATTGAGGTTGAATGAGCCTTCGGCACCTGTTCTTACCATAATGTTTAACCCGAAAAATTCTGATGTAGAGCGTGTGAAAAACACCGAAGGCGAACCGGTACATTCTATAGAAGGCAAAACCGCACTGCCCATTTCGCACCCGAAGCCCGAAACGTGTAAAACATACACAGGCTGAGAACATGAGATAAATACAGTCGAATTCAGAACATCAATCGTAAACTGTTCGCCACTATTCAGTGTGGCGTTTGGCGTGGCACTTCCATCAACAAATACTTGGGTATTGTTCGCAGTGGCCAATACATAAACCCGTTCCTCAGAGTTCAAAAATCCTTTCATCACGATGTATTCTCGTCCAATAACTCCTACAGGCACCAACTGGTCGCCCATTAAATCGCGGCAGCCACCTAATGCGGCCGAGTCATCTTTAAGAGTAACGGCAATGGGTTTGTTGGATGTTATACGAGTTCCCACCGGGCGTTGGGTAGCAGTGGTCGAAACGGCAAGCAAGGAATATGTTTGGCCCCGATTCAGAGTGATTGTAAATGGGATACCAGCCGGATGCCCTATTAAATCTGCTGTTGGATTGACGGTTATCTCGGTGTTGTCTTCTGTAGCTACAATTTCAAAGCCGCTTCGAGCAGTTGGCGAATAGCCTCCATTGTCGTAATTACTTGGAAATGGAGTGTAAAATTCAATACCGAGTGCATTGCCGCCTTTGAGCGGAAAGATCTCGGGGTTAAGATTACTATTCACCTCATAATAAGCTGTTACCGGAACACTTGATTCGAGTAGGATACCTTTATCCAGCACCTGATCGGGTGGCTGATTTTCTACCAACGTTTGGAATGGTGTGAGATCAATAGATTGCGTTGTGCCTGCGGGAATGGTAAGTGTAATGGGTACAAAAGAAGGATTAGCCGGTTGCGAAAGTATAATGTCGGCAGGTAACACATTCGCACTTACGCGCATTACAATGGGAGCATCTCCGTGCCCACTGGTAACCTCGGGAGCAACGAACCAAAATTCGGTATCGGTTTGGGCCCGTAGCGCACTGCTGATTAGTGTAAGAAAAAAAATAGTGGATATCGGCTTCAGAATAATTGAATTACAAAACATTGTTTGATCTCTAGAAAATTTTCTGCAGCAAGTTATCTATTTCAATTCACATATTAAGTGTAGATTTTATTGGTAAGACATTATATGCATCATGCCTTTATTGCCAAATTGTTGGGCTTCAATGACAAGTGCTCTTGAGTATAGGTTTACCTACGAAAACTAGGTTTGATTCTTTACTTTCTGTATTACAAAAAAGAAGCTGCCCTTTTGGGACAGCCACTCAATTTAGTGTGTTGGATATTTGGGATATTGATTCTTCCGAAAAAAATTACCTGCAAATACTAAATTTCCCCTGATATACTTTATTCAATTCGGGAATCTCGGCAACAAATAGGTATACACCATTCGAAACACCCTCGGCTGCCCAGTTGTTTCGGTAATCTGCGTTTTCATAAATCAAACTTCCCAACAAGTTAAAAACGCGCAAATTTGCTTTCTTATAATGTCCTGCGTGCCCGATAGTAAAGAAGTCGTTTTTACCATCACCATTGGGCGAAAAAATAAATGAAGCTGCCTCAGGTATTACTTGAATCGTTGCCGTGGCTGTATCGCTGCAACCTTCACTATTTAAGACAATATAGGTGAGTATAACCGTACCTGTATCTGCGAAGCTAATTTGTGTCGACGCTCCGCTAAGCGATGGATATCCGGTGAAGTTCCAGTTAAAAGCAGTTAATGTTGTTCCTTCGGGCGTTGCAGATGCGTCTGATAACAAAAGAACCTCGTTCGTTGTAATTGTTCCGGGAATCGCTGCATAGCTTGCATCGGGTTTTGCATTAACTAGCGAAATGGTCAGTGTGTCATTACATCCTATGGCTCGCGTAGAAAACACTTCGTAAATTCCTTCGCTCAATTCGAGCGCGGTTACAGTTTGTCCGTTGCTCCATAAAACCGAATCAGCACCGCTAAGGGTAATCAGACTGGTTTCGCCAGGACAAATCAGCGTATCGCCTTCAAAGCTAAGCGCTACCGAAGTCTGCACTGCTATATCAAATGCAACCGAATCGCTTCGGCATCCTTCAGCTTCCTGACTAATAAAATACGTCCCCGATTGATTGCTTGCAATCGTTTCGATTTGAACATTTTCTCCGGTTTGTATAAAAGAAAGTGGTCCTTCCCAGTACACCGTGCCAACAGCTCCCTGGCTATTCAGTAGTACATTGCTTCCCGAACATACCTCCGACGGGAATATAGGCTCTAAAGCAGGTGGCTTGGTAGCAAAAGTAACCATAACCGTATCGCGTATAAGACATCCGGCAAGGCTTGTGGCCTCAAGGAAATAAATTCCATTTTCGCTTACTTCAATGTCGCTATTGGTGCTGCCGTTGTTCCAGATGAAATTGTAATAGCCCGGCGCTGGACTCAGGGTTAAACTTGTTACGTTGCAGCCCACCAATGTGTCGGGTAATTCGAGGTCTGGAAAATCCTGAAAAACATCTATGGTATCAGAAATCTGGCAGCCGTCTTTTGTGGCTATAACCCAATACAAACCAGGTGCTTGTACATAGATGAATTGCGTTGTTTCGCCCGTACTCCAGAGATAAGAGTCTTTCCCGGGTCCCGCATCGAGTAAGAGCGAATCGTTCGAACAAACGGCCCCTGAAGTGCCCAGATTCGTGCTGGCAAAATCAGAAAAATAACCATAACGGCAGCCTCCATTGGCCGAGCCATTGATGATACCCAGATGGAAGAGTTCTGCGGTTTGAGCTGTGTTTTTTAAAATCGAGGTAGCGCCAACAGCAACATCGGTTGTAGAGAAAGCAATTTGGGCCGATAGCCAAGCGCCTCCCGATCCACTAACCGGCGTAAATGCACTTGCCGGCACAAGCGTGGTTGATCCGTTCAAGGTAAACGATCCTTCAGAGCCACTTCTCACCATAATATTTAATCGGAATACTTCGGCGTTCGACCGTGTGAAGAATACAGACGACGATCCTGTACATTCAATCGATGGTAAAATGGCACTTCCCATTTCACAACCAACACCGGTAACATGCAGCACATAAATGGGCTTCGAACCAGTTATAAACGTGCTCGAATTCACAATATCAACAATGAATTGCTCCCCACTGTTTAGCGTATCGATCGGAGTCAGGCTACCATTAATAAAAATCTCGGTACTGTCGGCTGTAGCCAGCACATACGCCCGATCGCCACCTGCATTTAAGAAGCCTTTCATTACGATGTAATCGGTGCCAACCATGCTAACCGGAACAAGTTGATCGCCTAGTAAGTCTCTGCATCCTTGAAAAGTAGCCGAATCGTCTTTAAGTGTTACTGCAATTGGTTTGGTGGATGTAATATACGTACCTGCAGGGTGCAATATACCGCTGGCCGATTCTGCGATCAAAGAATAGCTTTGTCCACGGTTTAATACGATACTGAACGGAACACCGGCCGGATGGCCAATCAAATTAGCGGTGGGGGTAATGGTTATTGTTGTACTGTCTTCTGTTGCTACGATTTCGAAGCCACTGCGCGCCGCCGGTGTGAAATTACCATTGTCGTAATTGGTCGAAAATGGGGTGTAAAATTCGGTGCCTAATGCATTGGTGCCCTTGAGGGCAAAAATTTCAGGGTTATTGGCGTAGTTTACTTCGTAGTAGGCCGTAACCGGAACGCTCGCCTGGAGTAAAATTCCTTTATCCAGCACCTGATCGGGCGGCTGGTTTTCGAGTAAATCTTTGAAGGGTGTTAGATCGATGGTTTGCGTTGTGCCTGCGGGAATGGTAAGCACGATTGGCGTAAATGCATTTGTAGCAGGTTGCGAAAGAACAATGTCAGCCGGTAGCTCGTTCGCACTCACGCGAAGAACAATTGGCGCATCGCCATGCCCGCTGCTAATTTCGGGAGCCACAAACCAAAATTCGGTATCGGTTTGGGCGTTGAGTTGCTGCATAAATAAGCAGATGGCCGCGGTTGCCGTAACTGTCCGCAATTGCTTAACAAATAACTGCATAGCGTTTATAGTTTTGTGAATCGCCTCTACGAAAGGAATTTAAGAAGGTTCCGGTTTCTTCATAGAATTTCGCTCGAATGCGTATCTTCGGGCCGTGCTACCCAACCGAAACGTTTATTGGATTACGGGTGCTTCATCGGGAATTGGTGAAGCGCTTGCCATAGAGTTGGCAAAACCGGGTAATGCCTTGATTGTAAGCGCCCGAAATGCAGATAAATTGCAAGCGCTCAAAGCGCAAATCGGTAATCTGGCAGATGTTGAAGTATTGCCATTCGATCTTTCCGATGTTAACCAGCTACCTGAAATCGTAGCAAAGGCTATTGCGCTTTTTGGCCATATTGATGTGTTAATTAACAATGCCGGATTTAGTCAGCGGTCGCCCGCATTAGAAACCACCGAAAAGGTTGAGCGCGAAATTATGGAACTCAATTATTTTGCTCCGGTTGCATTGAGTAAGGCTGTTTTACCGCATTTTCTGGAACGTAAAGCCGGTCATATCGTTGTAGTTTCGAGCATTGCCGGAAAATTCGGATTTACCTTACGCTCCAGTTACGCTGCTGCAAAACATGCACTGCATGGCTATTTCGAAGCCTTGAGGCTTGAAATGAAGGATGTTCCTGTTTACGTAACAATGGTTTGTCCGGGAAGGGTTCGCACAAATATTTCCTACAATGCACGCAAGGGCGATGGTACTTCGCATAATGTACTCGACGATGGTCAACGCAAAGGAATTACATCCGAAGCGTGTGCGAAATCAATCGTGAAGGCCATGCGTGCAAAAAAATACGAAGTACTTATTGGTGGTGCCGAATTGTTACCGGTTTACCTGAAACGGTTTTTTCCTCCACTGTTTTATTGGTTAATCAAGAAAATCAACGCTACATGAATTTAACATCTTCGCTACTTAGTGGAATACAGCAGGTGGGAATTGGTTGCCGCGATGCGGAAGCCTCTTTTACCTGGTATCGTAAATTTTTCGGGATGGATGTGCCTGTATTCAAGGATGCATCAACAGCCGCGCTTATGACTCGCTACACCGGTGGCGAAGCCCGAAAACGATACGCTATTCTTGCGCTCAACATGCAGGGTGGGGGAGGCTTTGAAATCTGGCAGTTTACCGACCGTACTCCGCTTTCGGCGGAACAGAATGTTCGTCCGGGCGATTTAGGTTTCTTTGGAATCATCATGAAGTGCCGCAACGTGAAAGCCGCCCATGCCTTCTTTACAAAGAAAGGCTTGAACCCATCGGAGATTTACCCCGATCCGGCCGAAGGCGAACGTTTCTATTTAACCGATCCCGATGGCAACCGTTTTACATTTAATCAGGGACGAAGCTGGTTTCGTGGCGGTAATCACAGCAACGGCGGTGTGCAGGGCTTTCAGGTGGGCGTGAGCAATATGGACGCATCCATTCAATTTTACCGCTCAGTGCTGGGATTCAATAAAATTGTGTCAGATTCCAATTCGCGTTTTGCCGAATTCGACGGACTCGAATGCCGCCGCGTGGTACTTCAAACAGCCAATCCGCGTGGAGGAGCTTTTAGCCGCTTGCTGGGCGATACCGAAGTGGAATTGATTCAACGTGCTGATGGCGATGGAAAAAAGATATTCGCCAACCGATTTTGGGGCGACATGGGATTCATTCACGTGTGCTTTGATGTGAACAATATGCAGGCCTTAAAGAAATTGTGCGAAGAAAATCATGCTCCATTCACGGTCGATAGTGCCGATAGCTTCGATATGGGTGCCGCAGCCGGACATTTTGCCTACATCGAAGATCCCGATGGTGCTTTGATTGAATTCGTGCAGACGCATAAATTACCGCTTCTTAAGAAACTCAATTGGTATCTCGATTTGCGTAAGCGTAACACCATGCGCCCCTTGCCCGACTGGATGCTCGGAGCTATGCGCTTTTCGCGCGTGAAAGATTAATCATTCCACTCTGCAGCAATGCTGTCTCACGG
>CAZVHF010000035.1:7865-17297 GCA_964627105.1 uncultured Chitinophaga sp. | reverse complement strand
CATGAAATTGTCGAATTTCAAGTTCAAACTGCCACCGGAGCTCATCGCCGAGCGCCCGGCCGAAAACCGCGATGAAGCCCGCCTAATGGTGCTCAATCGTAAAACGCAGACCATCGAACACAAAACATTCAAGGACATATTGGACTACTTCGATGATGGAGACACCTTCATCATCAACAACACCAAGGTTTTTCCGGCCCGCATGTATGGCAACAAGGAAAAAACCGGTGCAAAAATCGAGGTGTTCCTGTTGCGCGAATTAAACCGCGAAAGCCGCCTTTGGGATGTATTAGTCGATCCGGCACGTAAAATACGCATCGGCAACAAACTGTATTTTGGCGAAGACGATTCGCTCGTTGCTGAGGTAATCGACAATACGACATCGCGCGGACGTACACTCCGTTTTTTGTTCGACGGTCCGCACGAGGAATTTAAGCGCGTGCTGTTTTCGCTAGGCGAAACGCCCATTCCGAAATACATTGAGCGCACGCCCGATGAGGAAGATGAAATTCGCTACCAAACTGTTTTTGCAAAGGTTGAAGGCGCTGTTGCGGCACCAACAGCAGGTCTGCATTTTAGCCGCGGCCTGATGAAGCGTATGGAACTGAAAGGAATCAACTTCGCAGAAATTACCCTGCATGTTGGCCTGGGAAGTTTCCGTACGGTAGAGGTGGAGGACCTCAGCAAACACAAGATGGACAGCGAGGAAATGGAGATCAATGAAACCGCCGCAGAAATTGTGAATGCCAGCAAACGAAACCGCAATCGTGTAGTTTCGGTTGGCACAACCACCATGCGCGCCATTGAAACATCTGTTTCGACAGAGGGATTCCTTAAGCCTTATAGCGGCTGGACAAATAAATTTATTTATCCGCCCTACGACTTCCGTGTAGCCGACGCCTTGATTACCAACTTCCACATGCCCATGAGCACCTTGTTGATTATGGTTTCGGCATTCGGAGGACACGATTTTGTAATGGAAGCCTATAAAGAAGCCGTTAAAGAACAATATAAGTTCTATTCATACGGCGATGCGATGCTGATTCTGTAAAGTGGACCGGCATTTTATTGTTGTAGCAGGCGGTAGTGGAACGCGGATGAATGCTGCGGTACCCAAACAATTTCTGCTGTTGCACAATAAGCCTGTACTGATGCATACGCTTGATGCCTTGCACAAGGCCGAGCCCCGAGCATCGATAACCCTTGTTTTATCCGAGGAGCATTTCACAACCTGGAATGAACTCTGTAAAATCCATTCATTTTCGCTACCGCATAAAAAAGTGGGTGGTGGTGAAACGCGTTTTCATTCGGTCAAAAACGGACTTACAACATTGCATTCGGGCTTAATTGCCGTGCACGACGGCGTTCGTCCGCTGGTTTCTGCCGCAACGGTGCAACGTGTATTTGACGCAGCAGAAAATACAGGAGCCGCCGTACCGGTAATTGATGTGAACGAATCTGTTCGGAGTTTAGGTGCTGCAGGGAGCAAGGCCTTAAATCGCTCGGATGTTAAACTGGTGCAAACGCCCCAGTGTTTTCGGTACGAGCTCATGCACAAAGCCTTTGAGCAAGACTACACTGCTCGGTTTACCGACTGTGCATCGGTACTCGAAGCAAATGGCGTGAGTATTTCGCTCGTTGAAGGCAATGAAGAAAACATCAAACTAACCCGTCCACAAGATTTGGCTTTGGCCTCCTGGTATGTAGAACACACGCATAATTTGCTGTAAACTTATGAAAACCAATGTACTCATTTTAGGTTCGGGAGGCAGAGAACACGCCTTTGCCTGGAAAATTGCTCAAAGTGCGAAGCTTGGCAATTTGTTTATTGCACCCGGAAATGCGGGTACGGCGCAATGCGGTAAAAATGTTGAATTGAACATATTGGATTTTCAGGCCGTTCGGGATTTCGTGCTCAACAATGCGGTAAACCTGGTGCTGGTTGGTCCCGAAGAGCCGCTGGTGAAGGGAATTCGCGATTATTTTGAAAACGAACCCGCTTTACAGCACATTCGGGTTGTTGGCCCCGGAAGTGCGGGAGCTCAGCTTGAAGGTTCCAAAGATTTTGCGAAACAATTCATGGCGCGGCATGGCATTCCAACCGCGGCTTACAGAAGTTTTACGCAAAGCGAATTGAACGAAGGGCTGCGTTTTTTAGAGCAGATGCAAGGGCCTTATGTGTTGAAGGCATCGGGCTTAGCTGCGGGTAAAGGTGTTGTGATATTGGACCAACTGGAGGAAGCAAAGAAGGAGCTTGGGCAGATGTTGAGCGGGAAATTTGGCACTGCCGGAGATACCGTGGTCATTGAATCGTTTTTGAAAGGTGTTGAATGTTCTGTTTTTGTGCTTACCGATGGGAAGAGTTATTTTCTGCTACCCGAAGCCAAAGACCACAAGCGCATTGGCGAAGGCGATACCGGACTAAATACCGGTGGCATGGGTGCATTTTCGCCCGTTCCGTTTTGCGATTCGCAATTCATGCGAAAGGTCACCGAACGAATCATTGAGCCCACCATTGAAGGGCTGAAATCAGAAGCCATTCCATACAATGGATTTATTTTCTTCGGCTTAATCAACGTGGATGGGGAGCCATTTGTTATTGAATACAATTGCCGGATGGGCGATCCTGAAACAGAAGTGGTGTTGCCACGTTTGGAAAACGATTTATTGGACGTTTTTGATGCTTTATTTTCGGGGGAATTGGGTAAAACCGAACCCCAATTTTCGGCACAGGCTGCTGCTACAGTAATGGTCGTTTCGGGCGGTTATCCGGAAGCCTACGAAAAGGGGAAAGTGATACATGGCTTGGATAAGATAGCCGATGGGCTTGTTTTTCATGCAGGTACTACAAGCCAGAATGGGAATATTGTAACCTCGGGTGGTCGCGTTCTTGCATTTACCGGCAAAGCCAATACATTGGAGCAGGCTGTTTCAAGCGCCTATGCTCAAATCAACACAATTTGTTACGAAGGAATTTACTATCGGAAAGACATTGCCCGATAGCGCCTATCGATTATTCCATTCTCAAAATCCGCTTCCAAAGTGGTTTCTCGGGGGCTCCGTAAGAATACGAATAACCATACGAATAGCCATAGCTTGCCGATTTGGGCGCATCGTTGAGTAATAGCGCCATATTGGGGAGCTTCTTTTCGCGGTGGAAACCTTCGGGAATGTGCAAAGTACGTTTATCGGTATGGCCGGCACGAATAAGATAAATTACGGCATCGGCATGTTTGGCAGCAAGCAGGGTGTCGGTAACCAATCCGGATGGTGCTGTGTCGACAATAATGTATTCAAATTTAGACTTCAGTTGGTTAAATACATCCCCTACCCGATCAGACATAAGCAATTCGGCAGGGTTCGGCGGGATATCGCCTGCGGGTAAAACAAACAGATTATCGAACCCTTCCATGGGAAAGATAAAATCATCAATCGTACTTTGACTTTCGATTAAATGATTGGTAAGTCCCTTTTGATGTGGAAGCCCAAGGTAATCGAGTAATTTTTGTCGGCGCAAATCGAGCCCAATAAGCAGCACCTTTTTACCCGAAGCGGCGAAGATGGCAGCGAGGTTAATTGCAACGAAGGTTTTTCCTTCGCGGGCGAGCGATGAAGTAATAAACAGCATTTGACCGGAAGTTTTACTGTTATCCAGCATAAACGCAATATTGGTTCGAATGGAGCGAAAAGCCTCGGATGAAGCAGACTTATCATTGACTTTAACAACTAATTTTGAGCCGGCTCTAACAGAGGGTAATTCACCTAAATACGGGATATTCAATTTGATTAATTCGTCCCTATTTCGAACGCGCGTATTGAATAATTCAAGCAAATAAATAACAAGCAGAGGAAGAAGAAAACCCATTGCTAAAGCAATTGCAAAATAAAACCTCTTATTGGGTGAAACTATGGCGCCCGAACTATATGCTGAATCAATGACCTTGGCATTAGATACTGTAACTGCGAGTGCAATTGCAGTCTCCTCGCGCTTTTGCAGCAAGTATAAATAAAGCGACTCTTTTATTTGTTGTTGGCGCTGTATTTCTCGGAATTCACGCTCTTGTTTTGGTACTGTAGAAATCTTTCTGTTCAGCGATTTTTCATGCTTTCCGAGTTCAGTAATTTTTAATTCGTGTGTTGTAATAAGGTTAGAAAGCGCCGCTTTGATACTTTGCCTTAGACTAACGATTTGGTCTTCAAGGGATACTACAAGCGGATTTGTTGTTGTGCTGCTCTTTTGAATCCGATTTCTGTTTAATACATTTTTATTGTGCGAATCTATCATATTCACGATAGAAACATCTGTTAAGCCTAGGTTTGATGGTAGTAAATCGTAAGTGTTTTTAGAACCAAGCAGATAATTGTAAACATACTTGCTAACTTGAAGTTGAATATTGGTTTGTATAATCTCCTTTTCAACCTCAGACTCGCTCTTTAGATAAATTTCGGCCTCAGACGGAATGTCGACCAAGTTAAATTTTGTTTTATAATTTTCTGCCAAGCCTTCTACATCAGACAACTCAGTAGTAATAAATTTAATTCGTTCGTTAATAAATTCGGATGTGTTTATACTAACCTGATTTTTATCTTCAATGGCGTCATCCCTGTATTGTTTAATCAATGAATTCAATACATCTATTGCCTTTTTTCTTACAGGATCTCGCATCGAGATGCGTATAACATTTGATTTTGAGTTAACGGGCTCAACTTTTAACTTAGCTGAATAGGCCGATGCGGCATTGTTAATGGGTTGTATGTAAACACTGATTTTTTCGTCTCGATAAGGATTTTTAGGATCATTAGGAAGTATGCTAAAATTACCAAATCCCAGATTTAGCATTTTTCCGTAAGCATATTTTGTTTTAACCCCTCCTATGTAGATTTCAAACTCAGCATCATTAATTCGTTTATACTCAAAAAAAGCCGACTTCCCGGTAAAGCTTGTGTCGTCGGCACTAAACCGAAGTTCAACTGGTGATGCAGAATACAATTCCAGATCGAGCGGAGTACGTGCAACAATAAAAGAAATGTTGAGTTTTAAATCCTCAACTACACGCTTCATGAGTGAACGAGACTTTAAAATTTCAATCTCATTTTCGAGACTATTTTTTGTTCCTGTAATTCCCAAATCCTGAAATGCAGAAATCTCATCGAGTCGCTTGCCTTTTGAATCGTCTTTAATTAATAGGGTCGCTGCGGCCTCATACTGAGGCGAAGTATATTTCAAATAATAATTGCACGAAACCAGCGCAATAATAACTCCCGCCAAAAACCACGGCCATCGAATCAGGTATTTCCATACCAACTCTTTCAGATTAATCTCCTGTTTTTCTATAGAGCGATCGAACTCATATTTTGTGTCTTGTCTATCCACTATTTTAGTATCAGCGTAATTGATGTTAATACAAGGGAGAACACAGAAATTATTATTCCCAGGCGATTATTTATTGCACTTGAATTTCTCAACGCTCTGTTTGGCTCGACATAAATTAAATCACCCTGTTGCAGGTAATATAAATCAGGTGACTTAAATAAATCAGCTTGCGTAAGGTCGATACGATATGTTTGTTTCTTACCCGAAACGGTTCGTATTAGTAATAAATTATCGCGTTTACCCGTAATATTCAAATCGCCGGCAAGCCCAAGTGCTTCAGGAAATGATATGCGCTCATTGGGAATAAGAAATGTGCCAGGATTGCGCACGTCGCCTAAAACAGTAACTTTAAAGTTCAAAACACGAATAGAAACTGAAGGGTTTTGCAAATACAATTTAAGTTTTTCAATCATTAATTGTGTAGCCTCAGTCCTCGAAAGTCCGCCTAGTGTAACTGAACCAAGTACTGGGAAATTAATCGTTCCATTTGTTTCTACAAGATACCCTGTGCTACTTGCTATTCCATTGGTATAGCCCGAAACCTGATTGGTTCCTTGATTTGGGTTTTGATTAAAAGGGACGGCTAATTCAGCATCACTAGCAGAAACTACAATAGATACAAGATCTCCAGCACGCAGAATAAAATTGAAATCGGGCATTGAATCTGCCGTATCATTTTGAAAGTAAACCGATGATTTACGCGGGACGCATCCTTCCAAAAGAATGGTAAGAAAGACCAAGCAGAGCCCGGCTTTTAATGCCTTTACACGATATTCTCTTAAGGTCATAATTAAAGCAAAGTTAAACATACAATTGAAAATGAGCCTACGCGCTTCTTTTTTTACGAAATACAATAACGTAAATGGCTTTGAACAAATAACGCATGTCGGTTGTATAGGGCCGTTTGATTTTCTCTTCTAGATAAATTCGCTCAGCATGTTGAACACTATACACATCCGATGCTTTATTCAGTGCTACATAAGGAGGAATGCATCCAGGCTTCTGAGATAAGCGCAAAACCTTAAGATCATCAGGAATATCTTGTAAATACCGTTCACTTACCGGACGAATGCCAACAAGCTTCATCTCCCCCTTTAAAATATTCAGTACTTGAGGTATTTCATCGAGCCAATAGCGCCGAAGGAATTTCCCCCAGGGCGTAAGTCTAAAATCGTTGGCAGGTTTGCCACTTTGTGCATAGCCATGGCGATTTAAAACATAATCCTGCAAATATTCAGAATACGGATGCATTGTTCTGAATTTATACACCAATATGATTTTCCCGTTCTTTCCAATACGAGGCATTTTATAAATTGGGCCATAACTTGGTTTCATATCGAAAACAGGTGGCCCTGATTTTTTGACTACAAAATAAATTCGGCGATTAATTTCGTTGTATTCAATTATTTCAAAGCCACAACACACCAATCGACCCAACACCTCGGCTTTCGATAGCAAACGATTTCTTCCGCGCGTAAATGCAAAATAAATCTTTTTAAATCCCCATAATTTAGGAAAAACTCTATGGAAAATAAATTCTACCAAACTATAAATCGTCCTAAAAAAGGGGGCCCTTCCCATCCAATATCTTCGCCTTTTGGCAGTGAACGTTTCAAAACAACCCACATAAATGCGCCCTAATTCTAGTTGATTATTTACTGCTTCAAAAAATTTATTTATATACCGAATATTATTGACTTTACTAAAATTAACTACCGATGTAACCTTCTTACCATGGTTTAATAAATTAAATGAATTTGTCGTAGACAAAACCAGTGTATTATCATCATCCAGTTCGACAAAACGACTAATATAGGCATGTGCATCAACACCAGCCTTCTCAATTATTTCATGTTTCATTCTTATCTATTAATAGTTACTGATTATAACGTGGCTTAATATGTTAGCCTTTATTTAAACTATAGGGGTTCTTCTTTATCTCCGAAAAACTTTCTGGATAATGCTCAAAAAACCAAACAAGAAACTCGGTGAAATCGATTTTTTCGGCGTGTAATTTTTCAACAGCAACCTGATGCTTTGCTTTAAATTCAGGTTCAGAAATTATTGATAAAATCTTCTCCGAAATATCCTCTCCCGACTTGAAATGCCATAGTAGACCTCGCTGAACTTCTTCGCGAAAAACACCTGCATCGAGCGAATTTACCAAAAACGCTGGTGTACCAAGTAAACAGGCCTCTGTTGCCATCGTGCCGCTCTCGCCAATAAACAAATCAGCCTCCGCCACAACATCATGAATACGATTGCTCTCAGTTTTTAATTGAAAGGGCTGCAATTCTTCCGACAATTGACCCTCGGCCGAAATTTTTACGGCGTAACCCAATTGCTGAAATTTGCTTACGAGTTTTATTTTTTCGGCATCAGGAATTCCCTTTTGGCCAATATCATGCGATGCAGACCAAGAAATAAACCTCAACAGAAGAAATTTGTCCTCTAAATTAAGACCAAGATCTTTTCGTATTTCGCCATTAGGTATAAAACGCTTGCGATGCAGATATAAGAATTCAACAAAGGCAGGAACACGAACTTGTTTCGTACCTAAACTGCCCATAAATGAGCTGGGTGTAATTAAAACCTTTGAAAAAGGAATGTAAAATAAACGCTCAATTCGGGCGTGTTCTGTATCGGTAATGGTGATATGATGTTTGCCTAGTAAATATGCAGCCTGTGCAGCATAAGGACTAGCAAAACTTAGGAATAAATCGGGCTTGAATTTTCGTGAGATTGATAAAAGTAGATTAACAGCCCGCGGCATATAAAGCAACTTAGCCACCAATCCGTTTCCGCCTTTTCCGCGGTTAACGAAAGGAAGCTTAAATTTATTCAACAAATCATGCGTCACTTCTTTATCGCGTGCAGTGATTAAAAATGAGTGCCCTTTTTTTTGCATTTCTGAAATAAAATTTCTGAAATAATGCACATGCGCGGGGTGCCCTATATCTATTAAAATATTCAAACTGGAAATATTTTTTGAATTTCGGAATGTGTAGGATAATTAATTAATACCGCATTACGAGGGCCATGATATACAAAACGGGATCCGGCTGCAACTGCGGAAGCATGTCCCTGTATTATTGCATCCGAAAAATGTTGATTTGCGCCGGCGCCCCCATGTGCTACAACGGGAATTGTAACTGCAGCCGAAACTGCATGGATTAATTCAAGGTCGTATCCCTGCATACGCCCTTCATGGTCGATGCTTGTTAAAATAAGTTCTCCCGCTCCGTCCTGTTCCATCCGCTTGGCGAATTCGACCGGGTCTATTCCTGTAGATAAACTTGCCGATTTAATGTATACCTGCTTTTTTCCAAGAAATTTCTTTTTAACATCAATTGACACAACAATGGTTGAACTTCCAAACGCTAATGCGGCTTCGCGCACTAGACCATTGACTTCAACAGCTCCGGTATTTATAACCGCTTTTTCCGCGCCAGCTTTTATAATTTGTTCAATCTGATTTACCGTCCGAATTCCTCCGCCTGCAGCAAAAGGCATATTGGCCTCATCTCCTATACCGCGAATAAAATCGGGCGAAATGCAACGGCCCTCCTTGGAGGCCAGAATATCAAGAAACACGAGCTCATCGACCTCGAGATCGTTGAAAATTTTCACAGCATTGATGGGATCGCCAATGTAGCGGTGTTTATCGAAAGCAACTGTTTTAACCAAACCTTGGTTTCGAAGCAGCAATACTGGTATAATGCGTGGACGGAACATGATTTAGCTGTGCATGAAATTTCTAAACAAACAATCTCCGGCACTATGGCTTTTCTCAGGATGAAACTGCACGCCAAAGATTGTGTCGCGCCCCATCATCGAAACAAACTCATAATCATATACCGTTTTGCCTAGTATATCAGAAGCATTGTTGCAAACTGTGTGATAGGCATGCACGAAATAATAGGATTCCTGACCCGAAAGCCCATTTGTATATGGATGTTCGTTTACCTTAATTGACTGATTCCATCCCATATGTGGAACTTTGAACCGAAGCGTATCGGTCACATTAAACCGTTGTACTTCGGCATCAAACCAACCAA
>CAZVHF010000035.1:0-7855 GCA_964627105.1 uncultured Chitinophaga sp. | reverse complement strand
TGCCATAAGCTGCATCCCTAAACAAATGCCCATAATTGGGGTCCCTTCTATACGTACCTTATTATCGATTAGTTCCCAAAGGCCTCGTTCATGCAAATTTTTTACTCCATTAGCGAAATGTCCAACCCCCGGTAAGATTAGTTTGTCAGCACGCTGAATAACTTCCGGATTTCCGCTTATTTGGGCATTTATTCCGAGGCTGAGCAGTTTCTTTTGTACAGAACGCAAATTCCCCATGCCATAATCTATAACTACAAGTTCGCTATTCATAGGCTCTTAGGGTATTAAAAGAAAAATTTTCGAGGCAAGGCTGCATACATCTGAAACTTTTACCGTTGCTCCATTTCATAAAACAATTTAGGTTTTGCCGATAAAATAAATTTAGAAAGTGGCATGGCAAAGCGAGCGAACTTTCGAATAAGAAAATACCATGATGGGTAATCGGCAAAGGAGCGACCGGGAGCATTCCATATCGACAAAAACTCATCAAAACCAATGTCCAGCTTTTTTAATACAAAATCTGTATCGCGCTCAATCATTTCACTTTTGTAAGGTTGTTGCGAGCAGATTCTAAGGGCATCTTCACGTGAAATTACCCCATTTAATACCTGAGCCGAATAGGTTATTATTCGTTTATCAATTCCAAATTTAGCATACATCCAATAGCCTATTACCCATTTTGTAAAGACATTTTCGTGATGATGCTCACCATAATATTGCCAAGAGTAGTTCTCTTCAAGAAATTGTTGTGCTGTCTGTTTATTGTACGCAATAAAATTAAATGGTGCATAGAGTTTAATTCTTCGGATATACCCAGAATAAAACAGATTCCATAATGAATTTTCCGGATAGGATTTACGGACACCATTACCGAATTTCTTATGTATAAAACGCAGTTGCCTGTAGTCGCCATAGGTCCATTCTGTAGGTTGCTTACCTTCAGACCTGAAGTCGGTTCCAAGCAGAACCGATTTTATGCCCTCGCGACGAGCATATCGAAATAAAATTGACTTAATTGCCTGATCGGTTGGGTTGTCTATCCATGGCAAACCAGCTCGCATGTATGCGCGCAAAATGTCTTTCATCTCTTCATAATCTACCACATATGTTTCGAGATCAATGCCGAGTTTGGCTGTCATGGTCTTGATATTCTTTACAGCAATATCAGAACTCCAACCATTATCTAAATTAACCGCCAAGGGCCTGAGACCCCATTCTTTTGCAAGATGCAAGAGAAAAGAACTATCGGTGCCCCCCGACACCCCAATAATACAGTCGTACGATTTGCCCTTACCCTGTAATTTGATTTCCTTTAATCTATCCTCCCAAATTCTACTGCCTTCTGCCCCCTGAGGAAAATCTTTCATCAGATTTTGCTGGATAACGGCATAGTTTGAAACACCTTGTTCATCTAATCGAAAACCAGGTATTGAGTCATTCCAAATACCCAACGAACATACCCTCACTATTTCTTAATTACAGATTTATAGATATTTATAATTTTATTTGCGATAACACGGTTATCAAGTTCATGTACAAGAATTCTATCATTCGCCCTTTTTAGACGAATAACTTCTGACAGCATTTCCAATACGTTATCGGGCGCAAAGGTAGCAATTCTAAGGTTTGTGGCATCACCGAATCGTTCAGAAATATCGCCAACGTCTGTTGCCACAATTGCGCTATTGCATGCAATTGCTTCCTTTACAAATTGCGGGGAACCCTCCATGAAGGATGTCAGAACGCAAGCATCGGCGGCGTTTATCCATAAAGGCACCTGTTCGCGCTCAATGTTCCAAAGTTCAAGAACTTCGGGCCTTTCACCTTTCCAAAGGCGCAGTGCATCGTCGAGAAGTTTATAGTTTTTTACCGGGTTACGAAACGATGACGAAAACAGGATGTAGTGCTTATTCGGGTTCAGGCCCAGTTCTTTTCGGCATTCCAACTTATCCATCGGTCTAAAATGAGATAAATTGATGCCACAGGGTATAACATAAGACCTTCTAGAGAAAACTGCCCTTTTCCGCAATTTCTCACTTACAAAGACAGAGGCATGGGCCCGAAAAGAAGCAAAAGCCGACAATAATCTTGTAATTTGGTTATTAATATCTGAACCATGAAAAGTAGCAACAACAGGTTCTTTGCATTGCAAAACGGCTAGCAGAGCCGATAATCCAAAATGTGCATGAATTAAATCGCAGGGGAATTTAAGTTGTTCTTTTTTTAAACGTCTTAACTCTTTGAAGTACCCACTAATTCCTTTCCGACCTATGAAAAAATAGTGAAACGAAATATCCTTCTCCGCCTCGCGAATCGCTTCAACCTGATCGTATATAAAAGCCTGATGTTTTTTAAAATTAAAATCAGACTCAGTACCACTGCAAACTATACGCACATTCATAGCAAAATTTCATAAATAGAAGAGTACTTTTCTGCTACGGCGCTGATGCCAAAATGGTTCTTGCCGTATTGTGCAATTTTATCTCTATTATGATTAAAAATTATGTGCACAGGAAGTTGATGCAAATCGGCCGGTGATGTAATTAATATTCCAAAGCCCTGTAATTCAATTGTCCTTTTTATCAACTCAACTGATGCATTTCCAATAACAGGTAAACCCGCGCAAAGGTACTCACAGAATTTTACCGGACAGGCCACTTTGTTCACTGTGCTTTGTTCACGCAAAACAATAGCCGCATCTGCAGCTGCAAGATATTCGGGCATCTCTTCGTAAGAAACAAATAGGTTGATAACCGATTCTGAATCAATACGCGTATGAGACAAATTTAGAATTTGCCATTGGTCTGAAACCAGATTCTTTAATGCTATGCTCTGCTGCCAACCTGCATTACCACCGCTTGAGAAAACAAGCAGTTTTGCGCCTTCCTGAATGCCTATTTTTCGGCGAATTTTGTCGCGACCCTCCGGGTTGATTCTGAAACTATCTGAAACCAAACAGGGTACAACATAAACCTGTGGTAGCTCAGTACGTTTGCTAACATATTCCTTAAGCGCTTCGCTAACAACCGAAACCGCACCAAAATTACGCAAACCGGCAAATGCTTTGGTGTAATTTGGTTTTTTCAAAAAACGCACGAAACGCGGAATATTTTGGAATTCCAAAACCTCTTCCCAACCTGCGCCACGCACATCAACCAAAACCCGATTTAAAGAGCCCCACTTAGCACGAAGTGGCCCAGCCGCATGATATGCCAAAAGTTCACCCCGAATGTGAACAATGGGATTTTTAAGTACTTGAGGAAGCTGTTCCAGTGCAGTGGCAATTTTCTTTCGCTGCACTGCACGATAAAAAAAATAATTCGGACTATTCTCAAAAAAAAGCACATCAACTCCAATTCTCTTTGCGGCATCCTCAGTGCGGCTTTTTTCTTTTTCATTGCGTATACCGCAAACAAGATGTATTGAATGAAATTTATGTTGCAGTTTATAGAATTTCAACAAGGAAATTACCTGTGATTCAAACACAGAACCTACATCAGCGCACAGGTATACGAAATCAGGTTTATTATTCGCATGAAATTTTTGTTTCTCCTGATTTTCCAATAAGGCCATGAATAACTCCCTTGTAATAAAATAATATTAGTTTAACGCCCGCAGTTTTAACACAAAACCGGGCAATAATAGGAAATAGCACTATATCTTTTAATGCGCCAAGGATAAGGTGTAAGTTATTGCCAAACTTTTTCCAGTAAAGATATTTGTTGCGCATCATGTAATAATACATTCGGTAATTCCCAATTGCATTGCTGCGCTGCCAGTTGTGATGGTGAAAAACCAATGCCGTAGGACATACCCATACCGATTTTTTCATATCCCGGATTCGGCGCATCAGGTCGATTTCGTCGTTGTACATAAAGTACATTTCTTCGAACAATTGCATTGATTTCATCAAACTGGCACGTATGAGTACCGAGCCTCCATTGAGCGAATCGACTTTGTAAGGTGTTTTAGTTGAAAATTCGGCTAAAGCAAGACCTGCATTCAAATTTTCTTTGTGTTGGGTCGAAAAATCAACCCTAACTCCGGCAACCTGAATTACCGGATTGCTCATTGAATCTCCGTATAAAACAAGGGGGCCAACGGCTGCAGCATCGTTCTGGCTTAAAAGCAGGTCAACTAACTCTTTTAGCGAATTATTCGCGGGAGCCATATCGGGATTGATAATCCAAATGGCATCGTAGTTCTGCAACATTGCAGCCTCTGCCAACCGATTGTTTCCTGCTGCAAAACCAAGATTGCCCTCACATGTAATTTCGTGTGCCTGTGGATAGAGGTTTTTAAATCGTTCGGTGTGCTTTTTCCGTTCATCATTATCTAAAAAGAAAACGCTGAAATTTGGATAATCGAGCGCGTTGATTGAAGAGGTAAGTCTCTCAAGATGCAATAAATCGTCGTAAAAAACAATACAAACCGCTACTTTCATTAAGGCTGAGAAATAGTTAGCTTATATATAGGAATTGAATACCCGTGTAATTGGTCGAATTTAGCATTTGGATACATTTTCTTTGCTTTTTCGAGACCAAATCCCTTAAGTTTCGCTCCCTGATTTTTTACAAAACCAGACAACAAATGCTTGAATTTGTCATCAGGCATGGATGTTCCGCTCTCAATCAAATAAACGTTAGGATTTTCGGCGCCAATCTTAGTGTAATCAGGTAATTCAAATCGCTCGAGATTATCAGTCAATTTTTCCTGGTAAGTACTGTAAATAGCCACCCCCTTTAGTCGCGGTGCATAAACTGTATTTAATGGCTTGGTTGCTTGGTACATAAGCACTACAGAACTGTCGGGAATCGCCCTGTCGTTTTGCATTTGCGTATATGTTTGGGCAAGTTGACGCTTGAAAGCCCCCTCTTCATAAACAATGTATGTGTTTAATAACCAATAGCTTACCAGGGCTCCCCAAGCGATATTGCGTAAAAGTCCATTGGCTTGGCTTATTTGAACTGCAAGCAAACTGGCTAAAAACGGATAAAAAGTCATTTGATATGCCCCGTATCGAATTTCGGGAATTGCAGCGGGAATATGAATGATAACTCCCATCAGAATTACAAAAAACAGCTTCCGGTCTTGCCTAAAGACGCGCCATAATGCAAATAAAAAAAAGGGCAATAGCACATGAAACGAACGCAAATAACCATATAGCCAGATAGCGATTATCCGTATCGGCTTCATGGACGCAATCGCCTTAACGTAATACGTATAAACCAGATTATAGGACCATTCACCATTTAGTGTTTCTTCGTAGGTAAAGTAACTCACCAAACCGTAACAAAGAAAAAAACCAAGCGCAGCACCGAGAATTTGATTTTTCTTAATTCTTAAGGCTTCCTGATATACAAATGGAAGTATAAACAATGCGAATGGACTGGTTAATAAGGCAAGGGCAAAAAACACACTACCCCAAAACCAATACGAATAAACCCAAAATGCGCAGGCTATTAAGCCCAAGGAAGGTACGAGAACCACGTATTCGCTTTGCAACGAAAACCGCCAAACATTACTGCTTAAAGCATAAATCAGTGTTGCCAGAATCGCTGTGTGGAAAGAGGAATGGCGTTTTAATACCACTAGAAATAAACCAATAGATCCCAATGCCGAAAACACGGCAAGCATAAATTGGGTAGTGAATACCGGATAGATTGGCCCCAAAACAGAACCGAGCTTATAAAACAATACACCAAGAAAATTAAATCCAAAGTGTGAGCTGCGCTTTAGAATATCGCTTGCAGCAATTTGCTCAATATTGGTGCAAGAGTCGTTGCTTATTGTAACGTTGAAAGCTGTTAAAACATAAATCAATATCAATAGGACGAATAAGCCCAAACAAAACTTAAGCGTTCGATTCATTATCAGGAAAAATTATACGATTGTAATACGCCATTGCACGTTCAAGCGTAAAATTATCTCGAACAAAATTAGCCGCAAATTGCCCTTTTGCTGAAACTTCATCCTTATTTTTTAAACAATGCCGCATTGTTGCAACAAGCTGTTCGACACCAAGGTCAATCAACCACCCGTTTTGTTCGTTTACAAACATGTGTGTATCGCCTACATCGGTAGCAATAACAGCATTTCCACAGGCCATTGCTTCTAGTACAGACTGGCTTGGGTAATTGTTATCGGTTTGCAGACTAACAAAAACCGAAGACTCGCTCAATAAATCCGGTAAAATTGGAATGAAGCCAAGAAATTGAATAGTTGCTTTTGCGATTGAGTTCAACTCGTCCTTTATAGCCTGACTAAGTCTTCCATCGCCTGCTATGATAAATCGCGCTTCCGGAAAATCATCGGTTAGTTGTTTTGCAGCCTCCAAAAAAATCATCGGATTTTTATCCTTCTCAAGCCTGGCTCCAAAAACAAAAGTAAATATTGATTTTTGCCCAATGCTGCAGCGCGAATAATCTGTGAAGGAATTCGAAGTTATACTATACCTGTTTGCATCCAATTGAATTCCCTTTGCCCTTAATCCATTAACGATATACGGGCTTAAAACATCCACCAGGTCGGACTCTGCATGTGCTCTATTGAACAAATCGAATTGACGGAACCAATCTCTTTTCGGATCACTTGTAAGATGTGAAAACCAACTATCCATATTAACAAATACTATTCGCGGCCGTTTTTTAAGTCCGAAATAAAAATACAAGGGTAAAACTCCTGTGTAAACAGCTAAAAAACGATCAATTTTATGGTGTTTTCTTAAGGTCTCTATTTCGAGAAATAATTGGTATTGATTTCGCTTTGTTCTATAAAAAAAATAAATCTTGTATAAAATTGTGTTCCTTAAAAATGCGCTTAGAGCCATTTTTTTTGTAGGTTTAGCGGAGGAAGACCGAATGCTAGACGCTGTTTGAGGATGATGGCCAGGCCCAATTGACACAACTCCATCAAGCATTGCTGAACCATACATCTGCTCCAATTGTAATTTCATTGATTGCGTTACAATAAACCAAGCCTTACCAGGAAATTTCTGACGAAGAGCAAAAAACAAATTGGTGAATCGACGTTGGGCGCCACCAAATGTGCCATTTGAAAGAATAATAATTGCAAATGAATTCACTCCAGTGATTTTAGTTATTTAAACGACATTGCTATTTTCGCTGGATTACTTGAATGATGGTTTACTCTTGCCTGAAGCCGAGCCCGCAAGCCTAGGAAAATCCCTATCATAGCAGTAAACAATGCAAAAGCAGGGAAGTGATAATATTCCACAAAAAGACTATACAAATCGGATGTAAAAAGTGAAAAGAAATAGTAGAGCAGTGTTAAGCCGATTAATATTTCCATTGGTTTTGATTGAAGTAGCCAAAAGTTGCGTTTAAGTGCAAAAATATAATTAACTCCTGCAACCAGAATACCTGCATGAATTATAGCAGGAACGATAAGGCCTACAGCTCCCAAACGCATAATTGCACCATAAATAGGAACTTCATTTGAAGCATCCAAAGCAAGGCCTAATGTGATGCCCGAATTTTTAAGATCTAACACCTTTTCCCAAGGAGCAGGGTAAAATCCAATTCCAAAAAATGGGTGCTCGCTAATGATTTGCTTAACATAAGTCAAATCGCCTTCGCCACTAACTCTGTAATCCATATTTGACGACGACTCAGAAAAGAACATTGTCAACGTTTCGCTAATCAGATTTGATGCAAAACCGAAATATTGCGGGAAAAACAAAAATAGCAGCAAAGTAGGAATCAGGCCCCAAAACGCCACGTTGCGATAACCTCCTGCTAGTGATCCTCTGCCTGTAAGCGATGTTATAATTGGAATACTAATAAGCATAAAAAAAACGCGCATAAACTCTCGCCGGGTAAGTGTTAAAATAATG
>CAZVHF010000034.1:0-17405 GCA_964627105.1 uncultured Chitinophaga sp. | reverse complement strand
CCTTTGCCCAAGTATACAAAGCGTATTTGGCCAAGGGCGATACAGCTAACGGGATAGCCAAGTTGGACGAAGCGCGTGTTAAGTTTCCTAAAAATCAGGTGCTTTTGACCGAGAAGTTGAACTATTTGTTTCGCAAGCAGAAAAATGCTGAGGCTGAGGAGTTGTTGAAATTGGCGATACAGAACGACCCAACGAATCACACACTGTATTTAGCTGCAGGATCAACCTACGAAAGTTTGGGTAGAATGGATGAAGCGATTATTGCTTACAAGAAGGCGATCGAATTAAAGCCTGATGCATGGCAGGCGTATTATAATTTAGGTGCTTACCATAACAACAAAGGCAAGGAATTGCAGGATGCAGCTAATAATGAGAAAGACAACAAGAAGTACGAAGCCGGAATTAAAGCGGCTGACGCTCAATTACAGCTTGCGCTGGTAAATCTTGAAAAAGCAAAAGAATTGACAGAAGTTGGTTCGGCAGACCGCATGGACATTATGCGCGCGTTAAAACAATTGTACGTGCGTTTGAATCTCACTGAAAAGTTCGAGGCGATTAAGAAGTAGATGCAGCAATAGGAAATATTCAACAGTATTTAGAGGGAGCCGATCGGTTCCCTTTAATTTTGAAAACTATATTTAACATAATATTAATTATAGGATATTTTATTTAACGATTAATAAGCTTCTGCTCTGATTATAAGTGGTATTGCGATTCTATTGCTCTTATGGTTTTCAGTGGATTCAAATTATGAACGGATTTCATATCGTCTTTCAGAATTCTATAATGGCAACGTGGTTCACTGCCTTAAATAAAACTCATTCAACAAATACATTACTGAAAAACAATCGCTATCGTCAATCAATCTTTTGACTGGTCTGGCAACAAGAAACACGTCGCTGCTCCGATTATCAAGCTTAGTCCGGCCAATACCATAGTGAAAATTAATTCCTCGCCCAGAAAAGTTTTATACGCCCAATTAATGCCGCCCAAAGCAGCTACAATTTGTGGAATAACAATAAACATATTGAATATACCCATCGAAACGCCCATCTTTTCGGGCTTTACAGAGCCCGACAAAATCGCGTATGGCATCGATAAAATACTACCCCACGACAAACCAATCAAACCGAAGCTTAGATTTAAAATCTGTGCGTAATCTTTGTTGGCAACAAGCAATAACAGAAAGCCCAATCCACCTGCCAATAATGACATAAAATGAATTAACCTACGATTTATGGTTCGTTTGGCGGTTATTAAGGTAAGTATTAACGCAAAGGCCATTGAGCTCAGGCCATACATGCCCATTGAACTACCAACAAGATTGGCCGAATTGTTATAAGCCTCATTTTTTAGCTGATACAGCGGATCGCTGGCCAATGGCATCGGCGTCTGATAAACATGTTCAGTTAATGCAGGCACTGCAAACGACCACATTGTAAAAAACGCAAACCAACTAAAAAACTGCACAATGCCCAGTTTCCACATTACCGGCGGCATTTGCGCGATGTTGCGGCCAATATCGAGTATACCATTCAAAAAACCCTTCGATGCTTTCTTTTCTTGCTCAAATGCTTCCATATCGGCCGGAGCTTCTTCCTGAGTAGTCAATACGGTCCATAATATGGAAACCAAAAACACCATAGCACCAATAAAGAAGCCCCATTTTACAGAGGGCGGCACCTCCCCTACGCCTGCCTGGTTCGATATGCCGAGGAAACTTAAAAACCATGGAAGATTACTAGCCACCCAAGTTCCAATTCCGATAATAAGTGTTTGTACAACAAATCCGTACGAACGCTGACTATCGGGGAGTTTATCGGCCACCAATGCGCGAAAAGGTTCCATCGAAATGTTTATTGAAGCATCCATTATCCATAAAAAACCGGCGGCTATCCACAATTCAGGCGAATACGGCACAAATATCAATGCGAGCGAACTCAATACTGCACCTATAAGGAAATAAGGCTTCCGCCTGCCCCATCGTGGATGCCAAGTCCTGTCGCTCAAATAACCAATTATGGGCTGAACAATTAAGCCGGTTAGAGGCGCAGCAATCCAAAGCATCGGAATATCTTTTTCTTCGGCGCCCAATGCCTGAAAAATGCGCGACATAAAACCACCCTGAAGCGCAAACCCAAATTGGATTCCTAAAAATCCAAAACTCATGTTCCAGATTTGCCAAAAGCTGAGACGTTTTGTAGACTTGTTCATTTGCGCAAGATAAGAAAGTGTATTAAATACACAATGAGACGAGCCGTTCAATTCGAAACCTTTCAGAAGGTCCTTCAAATGCTTGGTTATAAACCAGCTGTGTTTAATTAGAAAGAACGAACTTCCCCGATTTTATCGCATCCTTACCTTTTAAATGGTACACATAAATACCAGGTGTTAACTGGTTTAAGTGAATTAGCGTAGGCCCTTGATAATTAGATCTAAAGACCAAACGGCCATCAAGCGAAAATACCGAGACATCAAGTGCAGAAACCGAATTAATTTTTAAGCTTCCGGCTTGAATTTCGACATCAATGCCACGTTGATCCAAATCATGCAAACTTGCCGAAGTACTGCATGAACCGCTGTACAAAGTGTCGCCATTTAACATAAAACGAAACAGTCCGGCGCCTAGGTCTGGACTGAACGTATTGCAAATAGGACCAAAAAGACCTGAACCGGGTCCAACTCCTTCAATAAACGATTGCACAGCCGATACCCCTTGCGTTAAACTCCACCTTTTGCGCGCTATCGAGCCAATGCAAACCGTATCGTGCGCCAGCAGTTCTGGAATAGAGCCGCATCCGCTGGGCGTATAAGCTGTATTTACAGCAAAATCGATGGAAATCGGTTCAATCAAATTAAAACGGTACACCCATGATTCGGTATTTGTTTCTGCATCATACACATAAATGGTTTGCTCGGCTTCACGAATATACCTGTTAAAAACTGTGAGGTTTGAGGTGCTCGTATCGATATACGAATTGCCGAGCGAATCGAGGTTCGGGGAAATATAGGTACAATCTGAAGTACGCATCAGTCGATAATACGTTGTGCCATTCGCAACGGTATCGCCCGAAATAAAATACGTTATGGAACAATTATAATTGTTCTCAAAAGACTGATAATACGATGTAAATTGCTCCCAGCGGGCTGTTTCATTAATGTAGTTCTGCGCTTGAATTTGCGTACAGAAACATCCGGTTAAAAAAATAAATAAGGCTAATTTCATAGCTGAAGTTTAACAAAAAATAAAAATAACCAAACAATTTATTATTCTGTCGAATCAAATAGACGCATTTGTGGATCATCATCTTCCAAATCGGCTACTATATTCGGTGTTTCCTCACTCTGCACTCCCCCACTCTCTTGAGGCGATTCAATTTCTGCGGACGAAATTTCGGGTTCAGGGAGCGATTCAAGAACAAGAATTTTCTTAGGTGGATGATTTGCTAGTTTCTTGCCCTTTGCCTTCAATCCTTTTACAGAAATAAAAGGCTCGAGTTCAATCTCTTGTGCGGCTCGATCAACCTTGCCCATCTTGGGAAATTCAACTTGAATGCGCGGAAAGGTATCGGTGCTTGCAACCAGCAGAGCCGATCCCTCTGCCTCACTTATAAACAAAACCTTTCGGTCGCTCATTTCAGGGATAAAGCGCTTTACCATGTGTTCTTTGGTTTCTCCATCGAAATACACTACCGAAATGGGCTGCGCCGGTCTGAACTTTTCGATGTGAATCAAATCTTCTTCAAAATGCAGTGCCGGATCCGCAGGATAGATGCGGTAATGCCCGCTTTGCATCAATGCAAACACTTTATCGCCGGCTGCAAACGAACCGAGTAGCTCTCCCCGTCCATCGGTATTGATACGTTTTACCGAATCGTCCCACCAAATTTGACGGGCCGACAAGGTTGATTGCCCTTTTTCCTTGAGCAAGATTTTTCGGATTGGCAGTTTTGTTAATGTATTTCCACCTGCACCTCGTCCCTTGATTGTAAGCGAACTGAAATCGAACTCAAACGATGTCTTCTTCAACTTCGGACGTGGTTTCAAAAACACGTGCAATGTTTCACATTCACCATTCGGATTTGCACTCAGGTACACAATACGCGAACCTTTCGTTTCCTTTGTTAAATCGTATTCCTTATCGCGAATAACGCCGCCTGCAGAGAATCGCTTCACATAATATGGACCCGTTTTCCCGTCCTGGTATATTACATTGTAGGTCGTGCGATCATCGTTCTTTCTGAAAACACTGATGTGTAGAATTTCCTTCCCAACAAAGGCCTTGTCTGAAATTTTCGTAACCAGCATTTTCCCATCTGCTCGAATCACAATAATATCGTCGATATCGGAACACTCGCAAACGTATTCGTCTTTCTTTATTCCAAAGCCCGCAAAACCCTCTTCCCGATTGACATACAATTTCTCGTTGTTAATTACAACCTTAGATAATTCAATGGTATCGAACTGCCGGATTTCGGTTTTACGCTCTCGACCAGCCGAATATTTCTTCTTCAGGTTTTGATACCAGGCAATGGAATAGTCGGTCAATTCGCGCAGATTCTTCTCGCATTCTGCAATTTTATCTTCCAAGCCTCGAATTTGCTCATCGGCTTTGAATGCATCGAAACGCGAGATGCGTTTGATTTTAATTTCGGTTAGTCTAACAATATCTTCCTGCGTGATGTCGCGTTTCAAGCGACTTCTAAACGGCTGCAAACCTTTATCGATGCGGTTGATAACCTCTTCCCAGGTTTCGGCTTCTTCAATGTCGCGGTAAATGCGTTCTTCGATGAAGATCTTCTCAAGCGAACTAAAATGCCAGGCCTCTTCGAGTTCCGATTTTTCGATTTCGAGCTCCTTGCGTAAGAGGTCGCGCGTGTTTTCGACCGATAACCGCAAAATATCCGAAACACCCGTAAAGCGTGGTTTATCTTCTTCAATGATGCAAGCATTGGGCGAAATCGTAATCTCACAATCCGTCACGGCATACAGCGCATCGATGGTTTTATCGGGCGAAATTCCGGGCGGTAAATGCACGAGGATTTCAACGTTTTCGCTGGTATTGTCCTCGATTTTCTTGATTTTGATTTTCTCCTTTTCGTTAGCAGAAAGGATTGATTCGATGAGACTTCCGGTTGTAGTACTAAATGGAATCTCTGTAATTACGAGTGTATGCTTATCGAGTTGAGAAATCTTGGCTCGAACTCGCACTTTTCCACCACGTTGCCCATCGTTGTATTTCGAGAAATCGGCCAGACCGCCTGTGATAAAATCGGGATAAATCTCGAAGGATTTATTCTTCAAAACCGCTATCGAGGCATCCAACAATTCGATGAAGTTGTGCGGAAGGATTTTGCATGAAAGTCCAACTGCAATGCCTTCAACACCTTGTGCCAATAAAAGTGGAAACTTAACCGGAAGTGTTATTGGTTCGTCGTTTCGACCATCGTAACTTAGTTGCCAGCGCGTAGTTTTGGGATTGAAGAGAATTTCATTCCCGATTTTACTCAAGCGTGCTTCGATGTATCGCGGAGCGGCCGCCGAATCGCCTGTGAGGATATTTCCCCAGTTACCCTGGCAATCGATGAGCAAATCTTTTTGCCCCAATTGCACCAGCGCATCGCCAATCGAGGCATCGCCGTGCGGATGGTATTTCATGGTATGCCCGATCACATTAGCCACCTTATTGTAGCGCCCGTCGTCGAGCTCCTTCATGGCATGAAGAATACGCCGTTGAACGGGCTTAAGTCCATCCTCAACGTAAGGAACCGCACGTTCAAGAATTACATACGATGCATAGTCGAGGAACCAGTTTTCGTACATCCCCGACAGGATGGTTACCTGATCCTCACCATTGGAATCGTTTTCATGCGATGCACCTTCGGCATCCTGCAATTCATCTTCTGGAAAATCTTCGGCCATAGATTGCAAAATTAGGCATTGATTTCTTCGAAAAGCAATAACTTGCAGCGAAGTATGAACAAGTGTGTTGAAAAACTGCCGCAGTTATTTTTAAAGTTTAAATCGAATCTGATTCACAGCATTTTCGGGGCGGCACTGCTACTTTTTCCGACTTTGCTTTGTGGTCAAACAAACGATTTCAAACCTGGTTTTAACCGCGATGAATTCCTGAACATCTTTCGTATGTCGGCAAGGCAAGTTGATACGCCCTTTGTGTTAATGCAAACACCAGAGCCGCATACTTATACAATGACATATCGCTCGGCATCGATGGGCATGGATAACCGCTGGGATTTGTGGGAGGCTGAAGGATTGCCTCCGGTCATTAGTATTCGGGGTTCTACTCCCAACCAAATTAGCTGGGTTGAAAATTTTTATGCTGCGATGCTTCCAGCCAAAGGCACAGTGAGGCTCGGTAACAATCTGCCGGTTAACTATTGCTTCAGTAAAAATGCAGATGCAGGTGTTCATGCAGGATGGCTTATAGGCACAGTTGCTCTTTCGGCTGATATTTTCAGGTTTATGCAAGAGAGCATTGCGAAGGGGAATAAAGCCTTCTACTTAGTAGGACATAGTCAGGGTGGGGCAATTGCCATCTTGCTTAACGCCTGGATACACGAATTGATAGAAGATGGCGTATTTCCGTCCAATTTGAAATTAAAAACCTATTGTTCGGCAGCTCCAAAGCCGGGGAACCTTCAATTTGCCTACGACTTCGAACGCAAGAACCAGCAAGGTTGGGCTTACAATGTGTTGAATCCTGAGGACTGGGTGCCCGAAACGCCGCCATCGGTGCAAACGCAATTTGATTTTAGCGCAACAAATCCATTCAGCAATCCGAAGAACTTTATAAATGGGAGAAAGCTTCATGAAAAGCTAGCTGTAAATTATCTTCACAAAAAATTAACACGCAACGCCAGAAAAGCACAACGTAAATTTCGAAAATACCTTGGACATAAAATCGAAAAGCCGGTGAGGAAGCACTTGAAAGGATTAGAGGTTCTGCCTTACCTCGAAACATCAAATTTTATGCGTTGCGGCACAAGCATTATTCTGCAACCTGATGCGGGCTATTATGCGCTTTATCCTAAGATTTCTAACAATCTTTTTATTCATCATTTTCACGAACCGTATCGCTATCTTGCAGAACGATTGCCTCAATTCGTCCCATGAAAAGTATCTACCCGATTGTTTTTTTTCTAACTCTTATCTTTCAGGCCGAAGCAGATGGCCAGAGTTATAGAACTCATCGCAACACAATCCATAAAATCGGAACGGTTAGTCCGCGAAAATTACTTCCCGATTTCAATGCACAGCTGAACAATCTCGAAAAGCCACTTCCCGACGGTGAAACGGTTCGGTCGTATGTGATGCGTCAAAAAATTGAAAGTCGCAAACGTTTTCCGCTTCTTAATGCTCAAGTCAAATCGAGTCATTCCGACAGTGCAGTAGCCCCCTCTCCACGCATTTTATACGATTGGGGAATGAAGCGGCAGGTTAGCAGCGGATCGGTTTTTAACATACAGGGAGGAATACCAAACGACAATACATTGGCCGTTTCTGATAGTGGAATAGCCCTGGCTGGAATAAATTCGCTGCTTTATGGATGGAATATTCCGGATAGCTCCAAAGTTTTTACGAATTATAGTGTAAGTCTATTTTCGTTTGCCGGCGGAGGGATGAATGACAATTACTACGATCCCAAGATCATTTACGATGAACAGGCCGATCGCTTTATTTTGGTTTTCCTTAAAAATTTCGATCCGCAGACCAATGGATACATCGTTTGTTTTTCGACAAGTAATGACCCCACCGACGATTGGAATGTATATTTCATCGATGGCAATCCGCTAGATAACAACCGCTGGACAGATTTTCCGGCCATTTCGATTACAAAAGATGAATTGTTTATAACCGGGAATTTGATTGTACCCGATGTGAGCTGGCAAATCGGTTTTGATGGTTCGGTAATATGGCAGGTTTCGAAAGCAGATGGATTTGCAGGAAACGATACGCTTAATCATCGTGTTTTCACTGATATTCGTTATGAGGGAAGATTAATCCGTAATTTACATCCTGTACAGGGCGCGCGCGGTGTTGCCGATGAACAGTATTTTATGTCGAACCGCAATTTTGATGTGCAAAACGATACCGTTTTTGTGTTGAAAATGCTTTCGAAACTGGATGAAGAGCAAAATCTTTCTATAAAAGCCTTACGCACAAATTTACCTTATGGTATGCCGCCGAATGGACGACAATCTGATACCGATACCTCGGATGCAACCGGCGGATTGCAAACAAATGATGCACGCGTGCTTGGGGCAGTTTACTACGATGAAAAAATTCAATATGTAGCCAATTGTGTGAATCCCGAAACAGGACTATCGTGCATATACCATGGTTTTGTAAATGATCCGGGTGGTGAGACTACGATTCGCGGCCGTTACATCGCCGATCAGTATCTCGATTTCGGCTATCCGAATATTGCCTTGTGTGGAAATGAAATTTGTGAGCCAGAAGCAATGATTGGATTCAATTACACCGCCCCTGACAGCTTTCCGGGCGTGGCCATGGTTTATTTTAGTAACGATAGTCTTTATTCTGATTTGAAGATTATTAAGACAGGCGAGAACTATGTTGACCGACTGCCAGGAACTTATGAACGTTGGGGCGATTATTTTGGAATGCAACGCTGGCATGAACGAAAAAACGAGGCGGTATTGATTGGATTTTACGGATTGAACACACGTGGAAACGGAAGCTGGATGGCCCATGTTCAGAGTCCGGACACAACCAAGCTCATTGCTACAATCCGCATCATCGATGGCACTCAAACATGCAGTGGAACCGCCAGCGCTGAAATTTCGGGCGGGCTTCCACCCTATTCTGTGCTTTGGAACGGGAATTTACAAAGTGATGTATTTAATTCCATTTGCGATGGACAAAACATCCGATTAGATGTACAGGATGCACGTGGATGTACCTTTAGCGATAGTTTGATTTACAAAGCGCAACAAAACAATACCGGTATTTTCCCTAACCCAAGTAGTGTTTCGTTTGCATTGCGTTTCGTGCTCGAAAGTGATTTGCCGGTATCGGCATCTATTTTTGATTTAAGCGGTAGACTTGTTGCCGAAATATTGAATCGTCCGGCTAAAAAGGGATTGAACGAGCTCTCTTTTTCAACCTTGCCTTTGTCGTCTGGGAATTACACTTTACGTGTGGAATCGGGCAACTCGATTATAACTACAGAGCGTTTTATGGTAATTAGGGAATGATACTACAGCCTTTATTAGGGTTGTTTACATCAAGAAGCGTTCTGTAGAAACTTTCTTGCCTTTGCCATCACATCATCGGGCATGCTAACGGCCGGTGCATGAAATGGTTTAATGCGTGCATCGATTATAATGGAGCCTTTGCATGCCCAGTGTTTGAAATTCGTGTAAGCCCCTACCCCATATACATCGTGCGATGGATTCGATCGGGTAAAGGTAACCCAAAGCCAATTTTTAAGAGTATTCGCCGTAAAGGAGGCATCATCACAAATGGTAATCAGTGGAAACGTATCGCCGAGAGACAAAGGCAAGGCTCGACAAAGTTGTTCCATTTCGCGTGAAGATTGGTCGTATGAAACAAATGGCGGTGCACTGATACACAAAACACCCGGAAACACAAATTCCACATTGTGAAAACCATCCGGTAGTTCTTTTAAAGTTGGAATTTCGGTTCCAAGCGATCGAATTGGCCCTCCGGCCGCAGCGATTACCAGTTTTGATCCCGTGTTAAGTCCTTCGCCACTGTAATCTAAGGTATCGATTGTTGTTTGAGTGTGAAAATGAAGGTCGCGCTCGGGGTTGATGCGTTCGAGCACATGCATGAAAAACGCCTTTTCGTTGGCAGCAGTTAAATCACCCTGCTTTTCGGCTATAAAAAGCCATTTTGCTAAACTGAGTTGACCGGTACCGAGAATGTGGTTGGCTATGGTTAGTAATTCTGCAGGACGTTTGTTTTCGTTCAAATATGGTGTATAACGCTCTGAGCCAAGTGCGAGAAGCAACGGATGAACTCCGGCTGCATCAACTGCATGTACTTCGTGCACCCCGGGTAATTCATCTTTCACAGCCGAACCTGTAAGTTCATGAATCAAGGCTCCAAATGCGGTATCTTCTTGCGGAGGTCGGCCCACTACCGTAAATGGCCAAATTGCATTCTTGCGATGGTACACATTTTTAACGCGCATCAAAGGAAAGGGATGCTGCAAACTATAATATCCCAGATGATCGCCAAAAGGTCCTTCAAGCTTGTTTTCGCCCGGATAGACATCCCCAGTAATCACAAAATCGGCATCGGCAGAAATGCAATAACCTTCCTTATCATAAAAGTATCTGAACCTACGCTTGTTGAGGGCACCAGCAAAGGTGAGTTCTGAAAGTCCTTCGGGCAGGGGCATTACAGCGCTTAAAATGTGAGCAGGAGGACCACCCACAAAAATACTAACTTTAAGCGGGGCTCCCTTTGAATTTGCCTTTGTCTGATGTACACCAATGCCACGATGCAACTGGTAGTGCAAACCAATCTCGCTATTTGTTTTATAATCGTTACCACCTAATTGGATGCGATACATACCTAAATTAGAGTTCATAACACCGGGTTTTTCAATATCCTCGGTATAAACAGCCGGAAGTGTAATAAAAGGGCCGCCGTCCATAGGCCAGTGAACTATCTGAGGTAAATCTGAAATAGAACAAAAAGAATGTGCTATCGGCTTTGAAAATTTTGACCTTAATGGCAATGCATTGAGTGCCAGAAAAGGAATTCGGATGTTCTTTACAGGCCTTTTAAGTGCCTGAATAGGATCAGATTTTAAGGCAATTAGGCGCTGTACATCATCCCAACTATCGCGAAATATGAATTTCGATCGGTCAATGGTTCCAAAAAGGTTTGAAACGGCCGGAAATGGCGATCCTTTGACCCGTTCAAAATATATGGCTTTACCTGCTTTGCTGAATTCTTCGAGATGGATTGCCGACATTTCGAGGTAAGGATCAACCTCATCGCGAATGCGTAACAGGTGACCATGTTTCTCTAAATCGCTTATGCAATGCTCCAGGCTTTTGTATCCCATTTCGTTCTAGGCCATCTAACTAAACTTAGGATAGAAACACGCAAACATTGAAATGGTTTGCTTTGAACACCTAAACACTTGATTATTGAAATAAGAGCAAGCTTAGTGATCCCGGTTGGACTCGAACCAACGACCCACAGCTTAGAAGGCTGTTGCTCTATCCAGCTGAGCTACGGGACCAATAATTGGGCGCAAATATAAAAATTAGAATACTCCACGCCTCATACGTATTCAATTATTCTGTATGTTTTAGGTACAATGCAGCTAAGTCATGTTTCAAAACTCAAGCTGGAAATACAAGCATTCTTTACCGGTTAAACGGTTGCTCATTAATCCAATGAAAGCCTCGGTTCATGAGTATAAAATCGTCGGCGGTTTTTCGCGTCATGAACACCGATACAGAATCACTATTAACCCTTCCTTTTAAATTCAATTTATTGAGACTTTTGACCTCATAAGCGAAGGAGTAAATTTGTGTTGTATCATTCAGGTCTTTTAGCTCAATTTTGTGTAACAATGTATCGGTATTGGCCGAAAACCACAAGGTTTTTGACGAAACGCGACGGATTTGTGCATAGCCTTCGTTTTCAATAAACAATTGTTTCCAACGCAGCGAATCGCTTACAGCGGACGGAATCGTATCGCTATTTCGAATAAATACATCCACTTCATACATGCCATACAGTGGAGGCTTTGGCGCGTTTTCGCCATATTCATCATTCAGCTCAATAAGCATGATGCTTGCGAAGATAAATGCATGTCCAATTACCAAAGTTTTACATGTAATTTTTGCAATGCGCAACCATTTATTTTTTATCACGGGAGCCTCAATTACTTGAAGCGATACAGCATTGTTGGTGAAAAAGAATTTCCATAAACGGGTAATATTGTCAAGCAATAGAAATAAGGTGAACACCACCAGGGCAGTTGACAAAATTTTGACCGGAATGTCGAAAAAGTAATTTACGGCCATCACGTTTAAGGCTGTCATCAGGGTAATGATGGCGCCGAAAGTTAATGTCCTTCTGAATAACAGAAGCACCGCTGCTATTTCGGCAATGCCCATAAAATAATTGTACCCTTTTGAAAACCCAAGAAAGGTCCAAGCCAAACCCATTGGAGACGAATCGCCGTAGGGTTGCGAAAGGCGGTATAATGATGGAGATGGAAATTGCAGCTTTATAATTTTAAAAAGGCCATAGTTAATGAGCATTAGCCCAACATAAAAGCGCACAGCAACAGTAAGCCAGTAAAACAGGATTGTGTAATGCGCTCGCTTTTTGTCGGCAAAAGACCAAACCACTGTTCCCAACGTGGCTACCACTGCCTCCAATAACAACACCACATAATCGTAGGTGGTATCTCCGCTTCCATCAGGGAAGGTCGTTATTTCGTATGGTAAAGCGAGGATGTGTTTGCCAATCCATGGAATAAACGTGTGAAGAAGTTCGGTAGGATAGCTAAAAATCACGTCCCAATATGGGAAGGTCGCATTGTTATTGATTAGGATAAAAAGCGTAAAGAAGATAAAAACGAAGCGAAATGCGATTTTCTTTGTTGGGCTCCAATTTGGGTATACGGATAGATTTTCCATTTTGAATGAAACAGATAACATCAAATATATAAATTCATTATAGCTTTCATTTAAACTATAAATTTTCAGGCAATTCAATTAGGCTAATTAAATCTTAACTATCGTGATGACGCTATTTTATCAAATTCAAACGCATCAAAATATCAGTCTGCGTATCTGTACCGAGAATGAAAAATTGAGAGCCGAATGGTATAAAGCCATTATTCTGATAAAAGGAAATGGCTCTGTGATTATGTTCCCATACGCCTAACCAAATCTGATTAAATCCTAAATCCTTGGCGCGATTTATTGCTTTATTGAGCATTTGTTTTCCCATGTGTTTGCCCTGAAAACTGCGTTTAAGATAAATCCGTTCTATTTCAAGGCCATACTTCTCATCAGTTTGGGCTGCTTCTGAATGAGAATTTATTTTTAGATAGCCAATGGGTATTCCTTCCTTAAAGGCCAAATAAAATTCCGAATGTTCCGACTGAATTTCGAACGTAAGTTGATTCAAAGAAAGCGCGCTGTTAAAGTACAACTGCATATCTTCAGTTTTATTAAAGGCGGCGAAACTTTCTTCGAATGTAATGCGGCTTATGCGTTGTAATTCAATTAGACTTTCCAAACCTATCCGTCTGATGGAAAATCCTGAATTCATTTTCGAAACGAGTTAATTCAATACCAACAAATGCAGTCTGTTAGTGTAATGTGATTACCCCACCAAGGAAATATCGAACTGCACCAAATCAATGAATTGCTGTACGCGCTCGTCTACTTCCTCCGAACTTAAATTCTGAATGCGTTCGGTGCCGAATTTTTCTACACTAAATGAAGCCATTGCAGAGCCGAATATTACACCACGCTTGAGATTATCGAATGAAATATCTTTTGTTTCGGCTAAATAACCAATAAAACCGCCAGCAAAACTATCGCCTGCTCCGGTTGGGTCAAACACATCTTCCAATGGCAAGGCCGGTGCGAAGAATACCTGCTCGTTGTTGAACAATAAGGCTCCGTGCTCCCCTTTCTTAATGATTAAATACTTTGGCCCCATCGCGAGAATTTTTTGTGCGGCTTTAACAAGCGAATACTCACCCGAAAGTTGGCGCGCTTCTTCGTCGTTGATGGTCAATACGTCAACGCGTTTAAGAAGGCTTGTTAATTCGGGTAATGCAATGTTCATCCAAAAATTCATGGTATCTAATACAACCAGTTTGGGACGCGTTTGTAAGCGATCAAGAACCTGATGCTGAACAGCCGGAGCCAAATTCCCCAGCATTAAAAAATCGCAGTCCTGATAGTTTGCCGGAATAACCGGATCGAACGTGGCCAATACATTCAGTTGCGTATCAAGCGTATCGCGCGTATTCATATCGTTGTGATACTTACCGCTCCAAAAGAAGGTCTTCTCACCTTGTTTTATTTGAAGGCCATCGGTATTAACACCGCGTTTTTGCATCATTCCAATGGCATCTGCAGGAAAATCTTCTCCAACAACCGACACTAGATTGATGTTCTTTGTGAAATAGGAAGCTGCCATTGATATGAAGGTCGCAGCGCCTCCAACGATTTTATCTGTTTTTCCGAAAGGTGTTTCGATGGCATCAAACGCCACAGTTCCGATAACTAAAAGGCTCATGTTATTTTTTGTTTGGGTAAATTTTTAGTGCTTCGCGCAATATTTCAACGCATTGTTCAAGGTCTTCTTTTTTGAGGACGTATCCGATGCGAACCTCATCCTTACCTGCTCCAGGACTTGAATAAAAACCTGTTGCAGGAGCCAACATGACCGTCGCATTTTTGAACCGAAATTCCTCCAATAACCACTGACAAAAGTGGTCGGAATCCTGAATTGGAAGCCGTGCCATAGCGTAAAACGCCCCTTTGGGCATCGGACAAAAAACGCCTTCAATTGTATTCAACCCATGCACAAGGCAATCTCTGCGGGATACATATTCGTCAACAACGCGTTCAAAATACGAATTTGGTGTATCGAGTGCTGCTTCTGACGCAATTTGGCCGAACGTAGGCGGACTCAATCGAGCCTGCGCAAATTTGAGTGCTGTTTGTATCACATCATTGTTACGCGTTACCATAGCTCCGATTCGTGCACCGCACATGCTGTAGCGTTTCGAAACAGAATCAATGAGAATAACATGCTGCTCGATTCCTTCGAGTTGCATGGCCGAAACGAACGATTCGCCATCGTAACAAAATTCGCGGTAAACCTCATCAGCAAAAAGATAAAGGTCGTGTTTGAGAACAATTTCGCGCAATTTTTCCAACTCGGCTTTTGAATACAGGTACCCCGTAGGATTTCCCGGATTCGATATGATGATGGCTTTCGTATTGGGCCCAATGAGTTCTTCAAACGACTCAACCGGTGGCAAAGCAAAACCATTGTCGATGGTGGATTTAACCGGTACTACTTTCGCTCCGGCAGTCATAGCGAAACTTAAATAATTCGCGTAGAATGGTTCGGGGATTATAATTTCATCACCAGGATTAAGGCATGTCATGATGCCAAACAAAAGCGCTTCAGAACCACCTGTTGTAATAAGTATATCGTTGTGGTTAACATCGATATGGTGTTTCTGATAGTAGGATGCAAGTTTGCGTCGGTATGATTCGTTCCCCGCGCTATGGCTATATTCGATAACCTTGAGTGGAGTTGATTTAACTGCATTTAGTGCTTCTTCGGGCGTTTCAATATCGGGTTGGCCGATGTTGAGGTGATAGATTTTAACGCCTTCGGATTTAGCTTTTTCGGCAAACGGAACAAGTTTACGAATTGGTGAGGCCGGTAACTGAATACCTTTGGTAGAGATGCTTGGCATAAAATAAAAAACCCCGATTGGTGTATCGGGGTGCAAAGATGCTAAAAAGATTGTTTACTTGTTTTCGAGGGGAGCCATTCCGCCTTTTTTCTCAGGCATTCCTGCATCGGCTGGAGCTGGTTCAACGTTTCCTTTGATATAAAGCATTTTGGTGCCTGTTTTATCTTTATCCTTATTTTGGATTGTTAAGGTTACGTTTTTGTTGATTGCTCCCGGACGCTTAGTATCGTAGCTAACGCGGATAGATCCTGTTTTACCTGGAGCAATTTCTTCTTTCGGCCATTCAGGAACAGTACAACCGCAAGACCCGCGAGCATTGGAAATTACGAAAGCTTCTTTACCAGTGTTTGTAAATTTGAATTCGCACGTTCCGTCGCCACCGTGTTTAACGGTTCCGTAATCGTGTGTTTCTTTATCGAACTCGATGCTTGGAGTCCAGTTTTGCTCTGTGCTTGGCGTTGGTGCCTGAGCGTTTACAGCTACCGCCCCGGCAACTGCAAAAACGAAACTTAAAAAAGTGCGCTTCATATGAATTGATTCTTATTGTTTTTAAAAAATTGGAATGCAAATTTAATTTATTTCGGTGATTCAAAAACATTTATTGCGGAATTGGAGAATTCACAACATTTTTTGATTGTTTCGATGGACTAGCCTTTTCTGTTGGATTAACTACTGCAGGCGCAGCTGTTTCGCGCGAAACGCCTGTTGGATTTGCAGATGCCACATTTCCAACTATGGTTAATTTCATTGCACCTTGTTTATCGTTATTCGCTCCGGTTGAAAAAGTAACATTAACATCTTTCGTAAAAGGCCCTGGTCTTCCAGCAGAATTATACCCAACCGAAATTTTTGCTGTTTTTCCAGGCTCAATATCGTAACGAGGCCATTCGGGCGTTGTGCATCCACAACCGGCCTGCGCTGTTACCACTTTAATGGGCTCCTTGCCGGTATTGGTAAAATTAAAATCGTACGATGCCTTTGGCCCCTCCGGAATACTTCCGAAATTATGTTCCACCTTCTCGAATTCAACTGTAGGTGTCCAATTTTGTTCTGTGCTTGCCGGTTGAGCAAATGCTATAAAGTTTGCAAAAACAATTCCGGCCGATAAAATGATTCGTGTTTTCATGGTTTTAAAAATTCACGCCGCCTTTCTCAATAATCAAGCCAAAGGCAATTCGTTTACAATAAATTTTTGTGACTAATTATTAAAACAATCCGTTAATTTCAGCGTCAATTTTATTGAATATCTCACCTAAATGCTCTGGATTTTCGGAAAACTTATTTTCATCCACATCGATAATCAAAAGTTTTCCGTGGGTATAATTCGATATCCATGCTTCGTAGCGTTCATTAAGGCGTTTAAGATAATCGAGGCGAATAGAATTTTCATATTCACGACCGCGCTTTTGAATCTGGCTAACAAGAGTGGGAACCGAAGCGCGCAGGTATATCAACAAATCGGGCGGAGCAATAAAACTCGCCATCAAATTAAAAAGCGTAAAGTAGTTTTCAAAATCGCGCGTGGTCATTAGGCCCATTGAATGCAGATTGGGCGCAAAAATGTAGGCGTCTTCGTATATGGTTCTGTCCTGAATTACTTTCTTTCCACTCTTATGAATTTCGTTTACCTGATTAAAACGATTGTTCAGGAAGTAAATCTGAAGGTTGAACGACCAGCGTTGCATATCTTCATAAAAATCATTCAAATAGGGATTATCGTCCGCATCTTCAAAATGAGGAACCCAATTGTAATGCTTGGCTAACAGTGATGTTAATGTGGTTTTTCCTGATCCGATATTTCCGGCAATGGCAACGTGCATGACAATGAATTAAGTGCCCTAAAATACACCGATTCGCTATTCTACAAAAACAATCTTTCGGTTTTGTTTATTTTTTATTTATCTAA
>CAZVHF010000033.1:0-17479 GCA_964627105.1 uncultured Chitinophaga sp. | reverse complement strand
TTCTTCAGATTCCCATTTTTCTTCAATACCAGGCAACGCAAGTATCATCTGCATGATGGCCTCCTGCTTGTCTCCTTTTTCGAGTGCTTCGGAATAAGGAATGTGGGAGAAGGTTACCATTGAATACAACGGAATCCATTTGTCGGGATGTAATTCGCTGAATCGGCTTTCTATTTTCTTCTGAAGAATAAACCGCGGATCAGCAACGCGATCGCGCATTTCGATGAAATTCCGCAATGCCAGTTCGGCTATGGCATCACCATTCGATTTTCGACTTTTTTCGTACGAGCGCATCAAATCGCCCCACGATCCACGATGCGCATCGAGCAATTCAAAAAACACAGTGCAATCTTCAAAGCCACAGTTCATCCCTTGTCCATAAAATGGAACAATCGCATGTGCCGCATCACCGATAAGCATCACCTTGTCGCCCCAGGTCCATGGAAAGCACTTCACAATGATCATTGCCGAGGCCGGATTGGCAGCATATTCTTCTCTAAAGTGAGGCATCAGATCGAGCGCGTCAGGAAAGGTCTCCCTAAAAAATGCCTCAGCCTTATCGATTGTGTCCAAACTCTCGAACGAAAGTTCGCCTTTTCGCGGAAAGAATAAGGTAAGCGTAAACGATCCGTCGAGATTGGGCAAGGCAATGAGCATAAAATCCTTGCGCGGCCAAATGTGCAGTGCATTTTTTTCAAGTCGGTGCGTACTGTCGCTGTTAGGCGGAATGCTCAGTTCTTTGTACGCATAGTCGATATAATATTGCGAATAATTAAACCAGGGGCGCTTCTCCATTTCGTTGCGCACTTCTGAATATGCCCCATCGGCCCCAACTAAAAATTCGGGACTTACAGAATGTGCGCCCGCAGGTCCTTCGAAGGTTGCTGCACCCGTTTCTAAATTTACCGAAGTACACCGTTCCTCAAAGTGTATTTTTACACCCGAAGCCTCGGCCAGATCCATCAACTTGCAATTCAATCCACCTCGCGAAACCGAATAGATGGCCTGCCCATCCTTACCGTAGTTTTGATAAGAGAGATTTCCCTGAACATCGTGCATAACACGACGATACATGGGAATTGAAATCTCGGCAATTTCCTGGTCGATTCCTACGCCGGCCAATCCTCTGAAACCCCTATCCGAAAGAGCCAGATTTATTGACCGACCGGCACTGATTCGATTTTTGCGCATATCGGGACGGCGTTCAAACAACGTAACATCGAAGCCGCGTTTGGCGAAATAGATCGACTGAAGAGCTCCAACCAGGCCGGAACCCGCTATGGTAATATTTTGAGGACGATTCATCATTTATGCTGGAAATGCGGCTAAGGCTTCAGCCAGTTTATATACATCACTAAAGCTATTGTACAATGGCACAGGTGCAATGCGAATTACATTGGGCTCGCGCCAGTCGCCAATTATGCCTTGTTTAAGCAAATAATCGAATGCTTCTCTTCCTTTACGGTGAAACAGCAGACTTAGCTGACAGCCTCTGTTTTCGGGCGTAATGATTGAGAATAGGTCTTTATGCGAAGGTTTTTCGAGGACTGCGCGCAATAGCGCATCCGCATAGGCGGTAAGCTTGATGCTTTTTTTCCGCAGTGCTGGCATACCCGCTTTGGCAAAAAGTTCCAAGGCCGCCCGATGTGCCGCCATCGAAAGTACCGGAGCATTACTCATCTGCCAGCCCTCGGCAGTGAGAATGGGCGAAAATTCAGGCTCCATTAGAAAACGGCGCTCCTTGTTGTGGCCCCACCACCCGGTGAGTCGAAATGTATCGGGATTTGTGCAGTGTTTTTCGTGAACAAACACCCCCGCCACGCTGCCGGGACCCGAATTGAGGTATTTGTAGGAGCACCATGCGGCAAAATCTACGTTCCAGGCGTGTAAATTCATTTCAATGTTTCCAATTGCATGAGCCAAGTCGAATCCGGCTATTGCACCAACAGTATGCGCAGCATGAGTTATCGACTGCATATCGAACACCTGGCCCGAATAATAGTTTACGCCACCAAGCATAACAAGCGCAAGGCGGTCGCCTTCTTCAGCAATTGCAGCCAAAATATCTTCGTGTAAAATTTCAGCTGAGCCATTTCGTGGCTCTATTTCGCGAATTACTGTGGTCGGATTCAACCCATGCAATTTAACCTGGCTTTCGAGGGCATACTGGTCGGATGGGAAGGCCTTTTTCTCACAAATAATTCTAAACCGACTGGTAGTTGGCTTGTAAAACGAAACCATTAGCAAATGAAGGTTGACGGTTAGGGCGTTCATGGCCACAACTTCCAATGGTTTAGCTCCAACAAGCGGTGCCAGTAAGGGGGCAAATTGCTCATGGTAACTTACCCAGGGCAAACGCGCTTCAACATGTCCTTCTACCGCATAAATGTGCCAGTCGTCGAGTTCCTGCTCTATATATGACCGCGTTTTGCGAGGTTGCAAACCAAGCGAATTGCCACAAAAATAAATTGCCTGCTTTCCGTCAAGTTCCGGAAAGAGGAATTCGTTTCGAAACGATTTTAATTCATCCTGTGCGTCACAAAGTGCAGCGTATTCGGCAGAAAAATGATTCATGAATCGGTAAAAATTGTGTGCCGCAATTTGGCAAAAAGAGCGTTAAGTTTAGCTAAGCCTCAAGGGCATATTATATCCGAAGCATCAATACAAATTTTCGATTACGTTAAAGGGAATTTCTGTGCAACCTTCATTAAAAAACGAACGTAATACGAACCGATTATTGCAAAAGTGCAAACCCTAAAATCACAAGTATCTAATTATGTACATGTTGAATATTTTCATTTCATACAATCTTTTTCTTGCGACAACGATTATTTAGTGTAATTTTAAGTTTGATTTCGAGGACAGGATGTGTGCAGATTTTTTTATCCCAGAATTAACCATTTTTATTTTGGGCTGTTTCTTCCTCTCAAAGTCAATCTGAACCTTAATTTTTCAGACCACAAACCATGATTGAATTAGCCGAAAGTCCGGTTGAATTATCTGAACAACTACAACACTTTTTTGGATTCAACTCCTTTAAGGGAGAACAGGAATCCATCATACGCAACATTCTAAACGGCAACGACACCTTTGTGATTATGCCCACAGGAGGTGGGAAATCGCTTTGTTATCAGCTACCTGCTCTAATTTCTGAAGGAACGGCAATCGTTGTATCGCCGCTCATCGCCCTAATGAAAAATCAGGTAGATGCCATCCGAAATTTTGGCGGTGCCACCGGCGTTGCCCATTTCCTGAATTCATCGCTCAATAAAACTGAAATAGCGCAGGTAAAAGCAGATATCACCAGTGGTGTTACCAAATTGCTTTATGTTGCGCCCGAATCGCTTACCAAAGACGAGAATGTTCAGTTTTTCCGCGAAATCAACATTTCATTTTTTGCTATCGACGAGGCGCATTGCATTTCAGAATGGGGCCACGACTTCAGGCCGGAATACCGCCGTCTGCGCCCAATAATCGAAGCAATCGGCACCGTGCCTATTATGGCTCTTACTGCAACGGCAACGCCCAAGGTTCAGCAGGATATCATGAAGAACCTGAACATGACCGATGCTACCTTGTTCAAGTCATCTTTCAACCGCGCAAACCTATATTATGAGGTGCGCCCGAAGAAAGATGTGGTAAAGGAAATCATCCGCTTTATCCGTCAGCACCAAGGTAAATCGGGTATTATTTATTGCCTGTCGCGCAAAAAGGTAGAAGAACTGGCAGAAACACTTGTTGTGAATGGCATCAAAGCGCTCCCCTACCATGCCGGTCTGGATGCATCAACCCGTGCTTCGCATCAGGATAAATTTCTGATGGAAGAAGCGGATGTTATTGTGGCCACGATTGCATTTGGAATGGGCATCGACAAACCCGATGTGCGTTATGTGATTCACCACGAAATGCCCAAATCGCTCGAAGGCTATTACCAGGAAACCGGTCGTGCCGGTCGCGATGGCGGAGAAGGCATCTGCCTCTCGTTTTACGCCTACGACGATATCCTCAAACTTGAGAAATTCCTTAAAAATAAGCATGTTGCCGAACAGGAAATTGGGCAACAGCTCTTAGCCGAAACAACCGGATACGCCGAAACTTCGATGTGCCGCCGTAAATACCTCCTGCATTATTTTGGAGAACATTACGACGATTCGGGTTGCAATACCATGTGCGACAATTGCCGCCATCCGAAGAAAAAATTCGATGGCATGGAAGATATTTGCCTTGCCCTTGATACCATTCTTTCGGTAAAAGAGCGATTCAAGGACAAACATATCGTAAATATTCTCACCGGTACGATTAACTCGGCGGTTAAATCATGCAAGCACGACCAAAACGAATTCTTTGGTAAAGGCATGGATCAATCGGCACTTCACTGGAGTGGTGTTATTCGTCAGGCCGTGGTACAAGGCTTCCTCGAAAAGGAAGTAGAAAACTACGGTACACTAAAACTCACAGCTGCCGGACATGCCTTCCTTGAAAATCCGCACGAAGTACTAATTACCGAAGACCACGATTACTCAGATACCGACGAAGACGACGACATCATTTCGGCCAATGGTCAGGGTGGTGCAGCTGCCGACGAAACCTTGTTCGCCATCTTGAAAGATTTAACACGGAAAATTGCCAAGAAGCACAACATGCCTCCGTATGTGATTTTCCAGGAGCAATCGCTGATTGACATGACCATTCAGTATCCGATTACGCTCGACGAACTCAAGCAAATTCCGGGTGTTGGGTCTGGCAAGGCTGAAAAGTATGGACGCGAATTTGTGCAGTTAATTGCTACGTATGTTAAGGAAAATGAGATCGAACGCCCAATGAACATGGTCGTGAAATCTATCGTAAACAAATCGACGCAGAAAGTACATATTATACAAAGCGTTGACCGAAAAATATCACTCGAAGATATCGCTGATGCGCGTTCCTTGAAGATGGATCAGCTCATCGAAGAAATGGAGGCCATCGTGTATTCAGGTACGCGACTCGACATCTCTTACTATATTGATGATGTTGTGGATGAGGATATTCAGGAAGAAATTTTCGATTATTTCAGAAATGCCGAAACCGATTCCATGCAGGCTGCCATGGATGAGCTGGCCGACGATGAAATCGGAGAACACGAATTGCGTTTGGTGCGGATTCGGTTCATTTCAGAGAACGCCAATTAAACCAATTTGCATATAAAAAGTATACGCTTGCCGTGAACATCGTTCCGGCAAGTTTTGTTTTGGTACCTTTAGCGCATGAAGTTTTTTCGCCATCTGCTTGCTGTAATTCTGGCCCTCTTCGCATTAGAGGCAGATGCTACGCATAATCGAGCCGGCGAAATTACCTACCGTCACCTCGGCGGGTTTCAATATGAGGCAACCATAATTACTTACACCAAAGCAAGCAGTCCGGCCGACAGACCTAGCGTAGGAATCAATTGGGGTGACGGAATTGTGGATACCATTTTGCGCGTTAACGGAAGCGGTCTTGGTGAGCTGGTGGCCGACGATATCAAAAAAAATGTGTACATCGGCATTCATACCTATCCCGGACCGGCGGTTTACACACTTAGTTTCGAAGACCCAAACCGCAATGGGGGCGTTGTAAATATACCCAACTCCGTAAACATCCCATTTTACGTTTCCACACAGCTTATTATCAATCCCTTTTTAGGCGTAAACAGTTCGGTACAATTACTCAATCCTCCGATTGATGAGGCCTGTGCCGGACAAATTTTTATTCATAATCCGGGCGCGTATGATCCCGACGGCGATAGCATTTCGTACCGTTTGGTAAATTGTCTCGGCGAACTCGGAACCAGCATTCCGGGCTTTGCACAACCTTTAGCAACGAATAGTTTCACACTCGACCCGGTAACCGGCGATCTCATTTGGAATACCCCAACACCGAGCGGAATTGGCGAATACAACGTAGCTTTTGTAATTGAAGAATGGCGCCGGGGCAACCTCGTTGGTTTTGTTACCCGCGATATGCAAATCAATGTCGTGCCATGCCAAAATACACCGCCGGTGATTCAGCCCATCCCCGATATTTGCGTAACGGCTGGCGATACAGTGAATTTTACCGTTACGGCGACAGACTCTGATTTTCCGGCCCAATTGATTACGCTTTCCGGAACCGGAGGCCCGCTTTTATTTGACGCGCCCTACGATGCCGTTTTTCCAAGTCTTTCCATGTTTTCGAATGTAACTCAGGAATTTTCATGGAATACTGCCTGCCTGCATGTGCGCAAACAGCCCTATCTCGTAACATTTAAAGCCATCGACAACGGCAATCCCAACCTGGCCGATTTCGAAAGTGTAAATATTACGGTTGTTGCCGAAGGTCCCGATACATTAATCGCTACACCCGAAGGCAATACGATTCGACTCGACTGGACCATTAGCCCCTGCGCCGAAGCCAGTGCCTATGCAATCTACAGGCGAAATGGCAGTTATCCTTTTGAACCTGCCGAATGCCAGACCGGCGTTCCGGCGTTTACCGGCTACACCCTCATCGATACAGTAAACGGTCTGAATACACTGTCATACACCGATGGAGCAGATGGTTCGCTAATGCCGGGCAGTTCGTATTGTTACCGCGTTATCGCACTGTTTCCCGATGGCGCCGAAAGTTATACATCGCCCGAAGCATGCGCGTATTTGAAGGATGCACGGCCGGTGATTACGCATGTGAGCATCGAAAAAACAAGTGCCGATTCGGGACGCGTTTACCTCGAATGGTCGAAGCCCGATGAACTCGATACACTGGCCTGGCCTGGCCCCTACAGCTATAAAATTGAACGTGCTGCAGGGCAGAATGGAAACCAGTTTACAGAATTATCAACCTTGAGTGGTTTAAATGACACCATTTATATTGATTCATTGTTGCCTTTAAATACAGAAAGTTCGGGCTTGAATTACAGAATTATTTTGGTGCAAGAAGGAGAAACATCAGTAGAAATCGCACGTTCATTGCCATCTTCTTCGGTGTTTCTATCGGGCAGTGGTAGCGACAATGCAGTTAACCTGAGTTGGAGCTATGCGGTACTTTGGCAAAACGACAGCTTTATTGTATATCGTAAAAATGAATTGAGCGGCTTATTTGATTCAGTTGGAGTTTCGAATACAACGAATTTCCGCGATGGCAATTTAATCAACGGCCAGAGCTATTGTTACAAAGTTGAATCGATTGGTCGTTTTACCGCTGAAGGCTACGTCTTCCCGATTCGGAATTTCTCGCAAGAATTGTGTGTAATTGCGCAGGATTTAACACCGCCCTGTGAGCCGAAAGTTCTATTGCAGAGTTCATGCGATTCGCTGAGCAATAGTTTAACCTGGGAAGTTCCCGATTCGGTTTGCCTCAGTGATGTGGTGCGTTACACGGTTTATTTCAAACCGCAACTCGATGCGCCTTACGAAGTTTTACAATCACTACCAGTTGGCGAATACGCGTATATGCACCTTCCCGGTAACTTTGTTGCAGGATGCTACAAGGTAACAGCGAGCGATTCGGCCGGAAATGAAAGTACCGCAACAGAACTTTGTGCCGATAATTGTCCGGAATACGAATTGCCCAATGTATTTACCCCCAATCTCGATGGACTTAATGATGTATTTCGTCCATTTCCGTATCGTTTTGTAGAAAAGGTTGAGTTTACCGTTTTTAACCGTTGGGGAACCGAGGTGTTTTATACCGAAAATCCGGAGCTAAATTGGAACGGACGCATCAAAAATTCGGGGCCATTTCTTCCCGACGGTGTCTACTTTTATATATGTATCGTTTATGAGCAGCGGCTCGAAGGTTTGATAACCCGAACCTTAAAAGGAACCATTCAATTGCTCGACGGGTCGGAAACGCAGGCCAACTAAGGAAGAATAACATGTTTACAGGAATAATTGAAACGACCGGCACTGTTATATCTCTTGAAAAAGAAGGAAGTAACACGCATTTTACTATATCGAGTTCGATTAGCAGTGCATTAAAAGTAGATCAAAGCGTGGCGCACGATGGCGTTTGCTTAACAGTAACAGAAATAAATGGCAATACCCACAAAGTAACGGCCATAGCCGAAACCTTGAAACGCAGTTCACTTGGAAACTGGAATACGGGTAAACAGATCAATTTAGAACGATGCATGAAAGCCGATGGGCGATTCGACGGACATATCGTTCAGGGCCATGTTGATTGTGTGGGCAATTTGCAGCAAATAGAAGACCGCAATGGTAGTTGGGGATTGTATTTCAGTCATGCGGTTGCTGATACATTTATTACGGTACCCAAGGGTAGCATTTGTGTAAACGGCGTTAGCCTAACGGTAGTCGAAAGCAGTGCTGATTTTTTTTCGGTAGAGATTATTCCCTACACCTGGGAGCACACCAATTTGGGAAGCCTGAAGACGGGCGATTCGGTGAACCTGGAGTTTGATATTATCGGAAAATACCTGGCTGTGCTTGCTTCGCGTAATCATCGATAAAAAATTTTTGACGTTTGTAAACATTTGTTTTACCTTGTTGTTTCGTTCTCACCAACCCTGTGGGAACTACCTTGCAGTATGGCGATAAAGTGATGTTGATATGCATTCGTTGAATTCCAGGTATTCAATTAAAGACTTGGAACGCCTTTCGGGCGTTAAAGCCCATACTATACGCATTTGGGAGCAGCGTTATAATTTGTTGCAGCCCGATCGTACAGATACCAACATCAGGCTTTACAGCGATCAGGATGTAAAATTATTGCTCAATGTTTCGTTGTTGTTGAAGCACGGGGGCAAAATCTCACAAATTTGCAAACTTACCTCGCAGGAAATAGCCCAGAAGATTTCTGAATTGGCCAATGCCGATAAGGCACGTGAACCCTATTGCGAAGGTCAGGTGAATAATCTTGTTGTAGCGATGCTGCAATTTGAGGAAAAACGCTTTGAGCAAACATTGGCAGAAAGCATCGAGCGCATGGGGTTCGAATTTACGATGCTCAACATTATTATACCTTTTTTGCAGAAGGTTGGCATGATGTGGCTTTCGGGAGAGTCGTCCATCCTACAGGAACATTTTATTAGCAATTTAATACGGCGTAAAATGTTAGTAGCGATAGATTCGTTGCCGCTTGTAGATAATCCCAATGCGGAAACATTTTTATTGTTCCTGCCCGAAGGTGAATTGCACGAAGTAGGACTGCTTTTCTCCAAGTATTTATTAAAGGCCCGCGGAAAGCGCGTAATGTACATGGGACAAACGCTTCCACGCGAAGACGTGCAAGTGTATTGCCGAGAATACAAACCCGACTATTTACTCACCTTCTTTACGGCTGCACATTCTGTGGAATCGATTAATACTTATCTGAAAGATTTGGTGAAGCTCTCGGGGAAAACGCAAATTCTCATTGCTGGAATGCAGATTCATCAGCCAGAGATTATAATTCCACAGGAGGTAACATTCATAAGTTCGGTGATGGATTTAATTAACCTTGCCGAAGGCCGTTCGCTTAAGTCCAAAACGGGCACGCAGAATTAGGCCATTCCTGTTTAACATTTTTTTTCGCGGTTAGAATATTTTATTTGCTTGTATTAAAGCACATTAAGCCTTTTTTACATGGTTAAGGCTATTTTTTTTGTTTAATCTTTGATTGCCTATTGTTAAACAAATATTGTTTAATATATTTGCTACATCATTAAACAAAACTGCTTATGTCAACAGTAGAATTCAATGCCGAAGTGTTAAACTTGAGTAAGCCCCTGCGCTACTTTGCGCTTAATCTTACTTCGAACGATGAGGAAGCGAAGGATCTTTTGCAGGAAACCTTACTCAAAGCAATAAGCAACCGCCACCGTTTTGCCGATAAAACAAACTTAAAGGCCTGGATGTATACCATTATGAAGAATATCTTCATAAACAACTACCGCCGCGCCACCAAGTCGAATACGATTGTCGACCAAACAAAAGATTTATATTTCCTCAATATCCCACAGCATGGCGAACAAATTGCCCCCGAATCGAAATATTCGGAGCGCGAAATTCTGAACAAAATCGAATTGCTGACCGACGAATACAAAATTCCATTTAACATGTATTTCGACGGATACAAATACAAAGAAATCGCCGATTATCTCGATTTACCAATTGGTACAGTGAAGAGCCGCATATTTTTAGCGCGCCGTCAACTCATGGCGATGTTAAAGGGATACAGATAAACATTATCTTTCGCTATGGCATCGATGCAACTTTACGATTCGGTTAGTATTCGCTGTTCGCGGCTCACAACCCAGCGGTACAGCACTTCTTTTACACTTGGTATTAAGTCGCTCGCCAAACGATACCGCGATCCTATTTATGCTATTTATGGCTTTGTTCGTTTTGCCGATGAAATTGTTGATACGTTCAAAAGAACAGATGCAGCTGAATTACTCAGTGAGTTTCGCAACGATACCTACAAAGCCATTCAGAGAGGTATTAGTCTGAATCCCATTTTGCATAGCTTCCAGGCATGCGTTAATACATACAAAATAGAGCGAGAGCTGATCGACACCTTTCTCACTTCGATGGAAATGGACCTTTCAGAAACTGCATACGACCAGTTGGGTTACGAAAAGTACATTCTGGGTTCTGCCGAAGTTGTAGGTTTAATGTGCCTCCGTGTATTTTGTGAAGGCAATGAAGCAGAATACCAAAAACTGAAAAACCCGGCCATGCGCTTGGGATCAGCCTTCCAGAAAATTAATTTTTTACGCGATTTAAACGCCGATTATTTCGGTTTAGGAAGAGTTTATTTTCCAGGCATAGAATTATCCAAATTCGACGAATCAACCAAAGAAGCCATTCTTGAAGATATCCGCAAAGATTTCGACGATGGTTTCAAAGGAATCTTGGAATTGCCCAAAGGCGCGCGTTTCGGAGTTTATGTTGCATACGTGTATTACTATGCATTGCTCAATAAAATAAGCGGAACGCCAAGTGCTCGCATACTTGAGGAACGAATTCGCATTCCCGATGGACGAAAATATGCGCTCATCCTCAAATCTTATTTACGCCACCAACTCAATCTCATAGGTTAATACCCGAAAAATTCGAATTGCAATGAAAACAAAAAATTTATCGGTAACCATTGATGAGAACTCCGGTTTCTGTTTCGGAGTAGTGTATGCCATCGAAATGGCCGAGGAGGTACTAAATGAACAAGGTTATTTGTATTGCCTTGGCGATATCGTTCACAACGACGAAGAAGTAAATCGCTTAAAATCAAAAGGATTGCGCATCATTGACCATGCCGAATTTGATATTTTGCGCGATGAAAAAGTGCTTATTCGGGCACATGGCGAGCCGCCCTCGACGTACCGCAAGGCAATCGAAAATAACATTACACTCATTGATGCAACATGCCCTGTGGTACTGAAACTACAGAACCGCATTCGTTCATCGTACGATAAAAGCGAAACCATTTTTCTTATGGGCAAGAAAGGTCATGCTGAAGTTACAGGCTTGATGGGGCAAATTAACAACCGTGGCGTTGTATTTTCGGATGTTGACGAACTCGAAGTGGAAACATTACCCAAAGAAATAACGCTGTACACACAAACCACAAAGAGCAAGCAGAAATTTCGCGAAACCCGCGAAGCACTCGAGTCGAAAGGGATAAAAGTTACCGCACACGACACCATCTGTTCACAGGTAAGCGACCGCGATAACGAACTTCGCTCATTTGCCTGTTCTTTTGATGCTATCTTGTTTGTTGGAGGCACCAAATCATCAAACGGAAAGGTGTTGTACAATGTATGCAAGGAGCAAAACCCACGCACCTATTTCATTTCAACTGTTTCAGAATTGGATGAAGCCTGGTTTGCATCGAATGAGCGCATCGGCATATGTGGTGCTACCTCAACCCCGATGTGGTTGATGGAGGATGTGAAAAAAGTGCTCGAAACATTGTAATGCAGTTTACCATTCGCTCGTATGTGAGCGAAGCCAAAGCAGATGTTGTTTTCGCAGGCTTCAACCTCAGCCTGTTTACCTTTCTTAGTCCGGCATTTCCTAAAATGCGTGTGCAGCGGTTCGATGGCTGCCAAACAGGTGATATGGTCTCGGTTTCTTTGATTGTTCCGGGCGTATCAGAATTAAAATGGATCAGCGAGATTGTTCACCACCATTCGGTTTCGGGACAGGTTCATGAATTTACCGACGAGGGTAAAACGCTCCCTTTCTTTTTGAAAAAATGGAGGCATGTACATCGCATCGAACAAGTGGAAAAAAATGTGCTGATTACTGATTCCATTCAATTTACAACGCCATGGTACTTCCCGGCTTTCTTAGCTTATATGATGTTGTATCCATCCTTTTACAGCAGAAAGAAAAAATACGCAACGTATTTTAAGCGCTTTTGAATCAGAACTTGTAGCAAACGCCTGCATTTAGCAAACCATAGGCTCCAAATCCAGCCTCGAGCATAAGCCCAACATTGTATTTACTGTAAATTTTAACTCCCGCTAAGGCACCATATATCGTTGTTGTTCCGCCAAAATTTCCGCCACCTTGCAGGGGATTAACTTCCTCCTCTGTATTGCGCCCGGCCCAAACACTCACATAAATATCTTGTTTGTGATCGCTAAGGTGCAATTTCATTTGGTTTTTTATCCAACGTGTTAAGTGCATGTTGAGCTTTAAACCATAGTAGTAGTTATTAATGGTTGCAGCAGGCTTTCCTGACTCTTTTGTTTGTCGTTGACTCCATCCACCAAGAACACCAATACCAACATCGCTGCGAACACCCAATTCGGCATTAAAAAAGATTGGCTGTTTTTGGGTGAAGGCATCGCTTGATTTTAAGCGAACGAAACTGGTGTGTAAATCGAGCACCACCATGCCCTGGTCGAAAGCCTGCGTGTAACGTTTACGCTGCGAATTACGCTGCGAATTGGCAATAAATGCAAAAAGAAATAAGAACGCGATACTTAATTGAATTCCTTTTTTCATCTCCGAACAATTATTTTTCGGTTCGAATATACAATTCTTTCAGCTGTTGTGTATTTACTTGCGATGGCGCATCAATCATCATATCGCGGCCAGAATTATTTTTAGGGAAGGCGATAAAATCGCGGATTGAGTCGGCTCCACCAAAAATGGAACACAAGCGATCGAATCCCAGGGCAATTCCTCCATGCGGGGGGGCGCCATATTCAAACGCATTCATCAAAAACCCAAATTGATTCTGTGCTTCTTCGTCCGAAAACCCAAGAAGGGTAAACATCTGCTTTTGCAAGCCACGATCGTGAATTCGAATCGAACCACCCCCAATTTCAACTCCGTTTATAACTAAATCGTAGGCATTGGCACGAACTTGTCCGGGATTGGAATCGATCAAATGAAAATCTTCAGGTTTGGGCGAAGTAAACGGATGATGCATGGCATGCCAACGCTTATTGTCCTCGTCCCACTCAAGCAACGGAAAATCGACTACCCATAAAGGCGAAAAGGTGTTCTTGTCGCGCAGTCCTAAGCGATTCCCCATCTCAAGGCGTAATTCGTTCAGCGCTTTACGGGTTTTACTCTCTGTGCCGGCGAGAATGAGCAATAAATCGCCCGGCTTGGCTCCGGCTTTTTCACCCATCGCTAGCAGTTGTTCGGGGGTAAAGAATTTATCGACCGATGATTTAACGGATCCGTCGGCAGCAAAGCGAACATAAATCAATCCACCGGCAACGATTCCGCCTACAAATTCGGCTTGATCAAAAACCACAAAACCACTATTGCGCGTCGTTTCGGTAAAGTTGCAGAACTCCATGCCGAATCGGGTATCGGGTTTATCAGAACCATAGCGCTCCATGGCTTCGGCATACGTCATGCGCGGAAAATCGCTGAATTCGATGCCTTTCACTTCTTTAAATAATGCCCGCACCAATCCCTCGAAAATATTCAGAATGTCTTCCTGCGTGATGAACGAAAGCTCGCAGTCGATCTGCGTAAACTCGGGCTGGCGGTCGGCCCGTAAATCTTCGTCGCGAAAACACTTTACCACTTGATAATAGCGATCAAATCCGGCCACCATGAGAATCTGCTTGAAGGTTTGCGGGCTCTGCGGTAAGGCGTAAAATTCGCCCGGATTCATGCGCGAAGGCACGATAAAATCGCGTGCCCCTTCAGGCGTAGATTTGATAAGTACCGGGGTTTCGACTTCGATGAACTGCTGTGTATCGAGATACCGTCGAATACTTCCGGCCAAACGATGCCGCATCTCAAGATTTTTACGCACCATACTGCGGCGTAAATCGAGGTAGCGGTACTTCATCCGAAGGTCGTCGCCACCATCTGTATCGTCTTCGATAGTAAAAGGCGGTGTTTTCGACGCGTTAAGCACTTCGAGTTTGGTCACTTTTACTTCGATATCGCCGGTGCTGAGGTTCGCATTTTTCGACGAACGTTCGGTAACCATTCCTTCTATACGCAATACAAACTCGCGCCCCAATTTGCGTGCTTCGAGGCAAAGCGCCGAATTATCATCCATATTAAACACCAATTGCGTAATGCCATACCGATCACGCAAATCGATGAAGGTCATTCCACCCAGATCGCGCGAACGGCCCAGCCATCCGCATAAGGTAACCGATGTATTGCAATGCGATAAATTGAGTTCTCCACAGGTATGAGATCGAAGCATAATCAAAACAATTTGGGGATGCGAATTTAATCTGCTTTGAGTTAAGGACATCGGAATGTGTAAAGAATTTTTAACAGTCTATATCAACTAAAATGATTTAATTTCAACTTTCATTCAATGATAAACATCAATAACTAAATTTGTACACATATGAGTACGCTACATACACAAAGAAAATTTGAAGTGCCCGATTGTGAGCATTGTGATTCGCGGAAACGCTCAATCTTTTGCGACCTGCATGGCCACGACCTCGAAAAACTGGAGGAGGAAAAAGGCTGTAGTGCCTATAAAAAGGGGCAAGTTGTATTCAATGCCGGATCATATCCGCATGGTTTGTTTTGCATCCGCGAGGGCAAAGTAAAAGTCTTTCAAGTGGGCGACGAAGGGAAAGAGCAGATTGTTCGTTTGGCTAAGTCTGGAGACATCCTGGGCTATCGTGCCATTTTAAGTGGCGACAAATATTCTTCATCAGCCGAAGCACTTGATGATGCGAAAATTTGTTTCATCCCCAAAAAATCATTTTTAAGCCTGATTGAAAATAATGGCGTTTTGTCGATGCAACTCATGAAATTGCTTTCTGAAGATTTGAAAGATGCCGAACACCGCATTACCGAATTGGCACAAAAACCTGTACGTGAGCGCGTTGCCGAAGCCTTGCTTTATTTGCATCAAACGTATGGAACAGAGGCCGATGGGCAAACGATTGCCGTAACCATGAGCCGCGAGGATATTGCAAATATTGTGGGAACCGCAACCGAAACTACCATACGTTTGTTAAGTGAATTCAAACAGGATGAGGTAATTCGACTAAACGGAAAAAAAATAGCAATAGTAAATCACAAGAAATTGATTAAAATTGCAAACGTGCTGGACTGATAAAAAAATCAACCAAACCAACATTGTGATTTGTGAAGAAGAAAATTTTAGTTGTCGCAATAATTTCGGCGCTTGCATTAACAGCCGCCGTTAAGCCATTTGAATCGAAAAAGGAAGAGCAGGTAAAGGATATACATGCCTACATGCAGCAATTGCTTGATGCGCATCGTGAGCTCGATACGAATGCTATTTTCTTTTCGGCTACACGTTGCAAAGGTTGCCATGGATATGATCCGATGGGCATTGCGAACGTTACGCTCGATGGTGTAGATATCAATCTTTTCGACGATTGGGAAACATCCATGATGGGTTTAGCAGGCGTGGATCCACTATGGAAAGCAAAAGTACGTCACGAAGTGCTGACCAATCCCTCGCATGGAACCGAGTTACAAGATTTGTGTACTTCTTGTCACGCGCCAATGGGTCATTTCGAGGCGTTCTACAAAGGACAACAGCATTATGGCTTAGCCGATCTGGAGGATGATTCACTGGGTCAATCAGGAGTTGGATGCCTTGGATGTCATGCCATTGGAACTGAAGGGCTCGGTTATCGTTTCACCGGCGATATTCCATACGACACCAATCGATTTGCTTACGGGCCTTTCCCGGGTCCGATGCTCGGGCCGATGCAGTTGTATGTAAATTATACACCTGCCTACAGTCCACATGTGAGCGAAGGCGCATTCTGCTCTCCTTGCCATACGCTTATAACTCATCCAGTTGATTTGGAAGGAAATAGCACGGGCGAAACGTTTGTTGAACAGGCAACGTACCAGGAATGGCTTAATTCGGCATATCCCGAAGAGGGCAGCCAGTGCCAGACCTGCCATATGCCGAAGATTGAAGATCCGGTGAAGATTGCAGTTGGCTATACTGGTTTACCGGGGAGATCGCCGTACAATCTACACACGTTTTCGGGGGCGAATTCGTTCATGGTTAACCTAATAAAGCAAAATAAAGCTGCTTTGGGTGTTAATGCTTCAGATGCAAATTTTGATTCTACGTTAAGTGAAATTACCCGATTGCTACGATTCAATACGGTTGACCTTGAGCTGGGTAGCCCGGTAATAGAGGGCGATAGCATTGCGTTCCCGGTAACAGTGACCAACAAAGCCGGACATAAATTCCCAAGCGGATATCCATCGCGCAGGGCATTTGTTTCGTTTGTGGTGAAAAATCCGAATGGCGACACGCTTTTTGCTTCGGGCGTTCCGCTTGCAAATGGTATGATTCAAAATGAAACGATTGGTGTTGAGCCGCACTACAATGTAATTCGCAATGCCAACCAGGCACAGGTTTACGAAATGCGCATGGGCGATGTGAATGGAAATCCAACTACTGTGTTAGAACGAGGCTATGTGCATTTAAAAGACAACCGCATTCCACCATTGGGCTTTTCGACAACGCATCCGGTATATGATACGGTTCGTATTGTTGGCGCAGCCGAAACCGATCCGAATTTTAACCGCATTGGAAATTTCGAAGGTACGGGTGCAGATGTAATCACCTATAAATTGGCTATTAATGAATTGAGCGCCAATATTTCGGTTTCGGCACGTGTATATTACCAATCGGTTCCGCCCTATTGGCTCGATGAAATGCGCATGTTTGCAGCACCCGAAATCAACACCTTTCTAGGCATGTATGACGCAGCAGACAAGGCCGCTGTAATGCTAACAGAAGATACGCTTGAACAGGTTATCTTACCACTTGCAACAAGCTCAGATGATTCCGATGAATTGCAGATTTACCCCAATCCTGTTCAACTTTCGGGTGAAGTATTTATCGATTTTCATTCCCCTATTTCCATTTTCAACGTATTCACAGCTTCTGGTCAGAAAGTGAATTGCAATCTGGTAAAGTCTGACGTTAATCGGTATAAAATTGAAGGAATCAACACCGCCGGAGTATACTTTATCCGAATACAATCCGGCAATAAACTTTTCACGAAAAAAATTGTTAAATCAAA
>CAZVHF010000032.1:0-17998 GCA_964627105.1 uncultured Chitinophaga sp. | reverse complement strand
ATGTCATTCAGTTCCGGAATTGCGGCACCTTGGGCACCTGGAAGAAGCCCACGCAACAAATCAAGCTTCATAACGATGAACCAAACAAATGCCTCAATTTCGATTGTTGTCATCGAATCAATATGCTGCAGATAAAAATCGCACTCGATTTTATAAGCTGCTGCCAAGTCATTTATAATTTTGCTTCTTTCATTTGGCTTACAGTTTTTTAGCTTTTGTAAGTAATCATCTGTTCCCGAAGGGCATATTCCGAATTTAGATTTCATGCTCTCGAATGCCAATTCTATAGGGTCATCATCCATTCTGAATGTTGCAGTAAGTTTTTTGTTTCAATGCAGCTGCAATATCATAACGTTGTGCTTTAATAAAACAATGAATTAAGTTGTAGAGATTAACGATAAATTGATTTTCATTTTCAATTTTATTCGGCTCTATTCTTTTATTGACTCTGTTTAGTGCCATACCCGAATCAAAAAATAAATCATCAAGATTTTCTATTTCCATAACCTGAAGAAGAAGTTCGAGCAGAGCCTTGTCCTGCATAAGCTCTTCGATTGAATTACCATCCAATAAGGGGTAAAATGCGATTGAATTCATAGATTCATCTTTCATTCCTTCTCTTTTTCTTCCTCAATAAATTTTCGAAAAGCCTCTTCAATAACCTCCGGATCTTCGCTAAAGCAATACAATAAACGTTGCGCACATCGATAATTATAATGCGCTACTCTTAATGCCATAATTGATAAAATAAAAAAGATGCAATAAAAAACTAGGAGGAAATAATCCAGGCCGCTTCCAAAAGAATTATATCGAATGTAGTTGTCGATTATCTGATAATATATGAAACTAATCAAGATTAAGAATAAACTGTTCTCGATTAAACGCCGCCTACGGTATTTAACATCCTGAGTTAATTCCTGTAATTGGTTTTCATAACGCTCCGTTTCTGATTTTTCAGTTTCCATAATAAAAGTATTTTTATATCGCACAACGATTTTCAGTAATGGATTCGTGTGCATCAACCCAAATATAATAAATTGCCCTGTAGATTCCACTGTTTAAATTTCACAATCTTGAAGATTTTATTCAATAATAATCTGGCATGAAAGCATTGATTATTGGACATGTATGGCCCGAGCCCGGCTCTTCTGCCGCTGGTACACGCATCAATGAAATTATGCTTATGCTTTATGCCGATGGTTGGAAACTAACCTTCGCAAGCGCAGCACAACGTAGCGATTTCGTATGTTTTCCCGATAATATCATTATTGATAAAGTGCAAATTGAGTTGAATAGCTCAAAATTTGATGCCTGGTTAAAAGAACAGAAGCCCGATTTGGTGTTGTTCGATAGGTTTATGAGCGAAGAACAATATGGATGGCGTGTTGCTAAAGCTCTCCCGCATTCTGTTCGGATTCTCGACACAGAAGATTTACATTTTCTGAGGCGCATCCGTGCCAATCGAATTAATGCGATCTCGGATATTCGTAAAGCTGATTTTTTTACGGCCGAAACATTCAGAGAAATCGCATCAATTTACCGATGCGATCTTAGTCTTATCATTTCTAAATTTGAATTCGATTTGCTAAAAAATACGTTTAACATCACAGAGGATTTGCTTTACTACCTTCCGTTTTACAGGAAAAATGAGGAGCAAAACAGCGCGATTAACCCACATCCAGCGTTCGAAAAACGCAAGGGGTATACGATGATTGGAAATTTTCAGCATGCACCGAATCGTGATGCCGTTCTGTATCTAAAAGAGGAAGTTTGGCCTGCAATTTTGAAACGTAAGCCAGATGCCGAATTACATATTTATGGCGCTTACATGCTCACAAAGGATAAACAATTACACGACGTGAAATCGAATTTCTTTATGCATGGTCGCGTAAATGACGCTTTGGCGGCCATTCAGAGACATCGCGTTTTAATTGCACCCTTGCGCTTTGGTGCCGGATTAAAAGGAAAACTGGTGGATGCTATGCAAAGTGGAACTCCATTTGTGACAACCGATGTTGGAGCTGAAGGGCTCTTTTGCTCGCCTAATGCTGTGGTTAATGATATTGAAGGTTTTGCAGAGCGAGCTGTTACGCTTCACAACGACAAGCACTTATGGCAAGGCGCCTCTACAGACGGGTATCGATATTTTAAACAACAGTTCGCAGACAATACCATTCAACTCCGATTTTTAGAGGTTTTGAATAATCTTGTAGCCAATGTCGATAAACAACGGCAAAAAAATTTTACCGGAGCTATGTTGATGCACCACCGTATGCAGAGTACACGATTTTTGTCGATGTGGATCGAAGAAAAAAATAAAAATCGGGAAAACGATTAGAGGTGCTATTTATTTTTAATTTCCCCAAACTCAAAGTATGGATTTATCGGAGCGAAACATAAAATGGCACTATTTACGTTTAGTGCGTATGCGCAAATTATTGCTAATCGCTTTTAGTTTAGGTGTTGCATTTTGCTCAGAAACAACAGCTCAATCGGTTTTTATGCTCCGAAGTGATTCGCCTGTTCTTCAGTGTACGATCACAAAACCAGCCGATGCGATTTTAATGAAGGAAGTAAGCATTGCAGAAGTCAAGCTAGATGATGCATACACATCGATAGCTATGCCTCAGTCGGGTACTTACTATATCACGGTTGATGCAAATTCAGCTGGAATATATATAGGTAATAACGACACGCTTTGGCTCGACTGGATAGTAAAAAAGGAACGATGGAACTTTATGAAAGGAAAATCGCGCGGGTTGAATCTTAACATGATGGCCGTTGATTCCTTGTGCGACGTTCGGTTGTTTGATTTTTTGAAGTATGCTTCCGTTCGTCGCGCAAAAGAGGTGAAATACTTTTGCGATACACTTCGAAAAAATTACGAAAAACATCCTTCAGATATTTTAAGAAATTATGTGTTTTACCGAACGGCATATGTGGAAATAGTTGCAGAGTCTGACTCTCGGGCCAGGCTCATGAAGAAGTATTTTGAACAAGATGCCGATCCGGATAATGTTGCTTGGATTGAAAGTTTCAGGAATTTGTACAATGGATTTATTCTTCAAAAGCTCAACTCCCGCAATGGTCTAAAGTTACAAAATGCGTTACGAGAGAAATTGTGGCAACCTGTGTGGACCGAATTTCGCAACGATAGCTTGGCCATGCATCCCGAAGTGCGCGAATTCGCGTTTTTACTTGGTTTAAATCAAATTCGAAATCAAAGTACTTTTCGCGATGTTTCCTTCGAATGGATGATAGATTCGCTTATTGCCCAATCGATTTATCCGCACGTGAAAAAAGCAGGCACCTCGTTAAAAACCGATTGGCTGAAGTATAAAAAGGGGAACAAAGTGCCCGATTTCAGCTTTCGTCTTTTAAACGGCAAGGCCATGCAGTTTACCGATTTAGAAGGGAAGCCTGTTTATCTATGCTACTACGCGCTTTTTAATCAGGCCACATTGCGCGAATTAGCTATGTTGCAAGCATTCAAGGAACGTTTTAAAAATGAAGTAGAGTTTTTGGTAGTGGTAAATACGAGCGAAAAAGCAGGCTTAAGCCGTGCGCTCGAGTCAATTAAAAGCACGCTGTTGGTTTGTGACTTCGCATCCTGCTCAGATTCATTCAAGGAAATCCCAGAGACCATTAATTTAAATAGTTATTATTTGATCAATCGCAAAGGGCAATTTTTCAAGGCTCCGGCAGAAGGCCCCGAAACCGGCATTGAGGATGCGTTCTTAGGATTGGTTAAAGATTGAGCGCTTTCAAATTGGCCCACGTATTCCACACATCGGCGATAGAAGGGTAGGAGTTCCGCAATTTAGTGCCAGCCTCCTCTGCCGTGCACCAGATGGCCATTTCAATATGTTCCTCGCTCTGCGCGATGGGTATACTTTTTTGTTTCGAATTACCATAAAACCAAACGGTTTCCTTTATATAGGCTTTTCCTTTTTGCGTGTAGGTATGCCATGTCGAACACAAGAAATGGAGCGGTGGGTCAATGACTATCCCGGTTTCCTCAGCTATTTCGCGTTCAGCAGCCAGTTCATCTGATTCGGCAACTTCTATTTTACCTTTCGGTAAATCCCATTGCCCGAGGCGGTGAATTAAAAGGTACTTGCCTTCTTCGTTGCGTATGAGCCCCCCAGCGGCTCGGATGAATGCAAATCGTGTTTTCAACAAGCTTAAACCAATCTCCCAATCCATAGCTTTAAGGTATATGCATGTACGTTCATCGTTTTCGTTTTCAAGAAGTTCAAACGCATTATCGATTGTCTGTTGATTATTGCCTAAAAGTATGTGAACAGGTAAGTTTCGCACAAAATCGGGTGTGAGATTGTTGAAAACTATGGATTTTTGGTTGAAGTAAACGATGTATTTTTGGGGCATGATTTTTAAAAAAGATACAGCAGAACAGCTTGCAGATTTTCTGCTGCAAATTAAAGCTATAAAGCTGCAGCCCACCAAACCCTTTCAATGGGCTTCGGGCTGGAAGTCGCCTATTTATTGTGATAATCGTTTAACACTTTCTTTTCCTAAGGTTCGTACTTTTATACGTCAAGAAATGTCGAAGGCGCTTGTCGAAAAGTTCGAAAAGCCAGATGTAATCGCCGGCGTTGCAACTGGAGGTATTGCCCACGGAGCACTCGTTGCCCAGGAACTTGGAATCCCTTTTGTCTATGTTCGCTCTGCAGCTAAAGGTCATGGGATGGAAAATCTTATTGAAGGCAAGATCGAATCGGGGCAAACAGTGGTAGTTGTCGAAGATTTGGTATCAACGGGACAGAGTAGCGTTAAAGCGGTTCAGGCATTGCGCGAATCGGGTGCAATAGTTAAAGGTTTGGTTAGCATTTTTGATTATGGTTTTGATACAGCACGTTTAGTTTTCGAAAACGAAAAGTGTCCGTTCTTTAGTTTAAGCAATTATGATATTCTTTTAGAACGTGCGCTTGCAAATAAATATGTGTCGAAGAAAGATGAAGATCTATTGCGTTCCTGGAAAAACAATCCAGAAGCCTGGGGAGCTTCGCTTAAAATTGCCTAATTATGTTAACAATCAATACTGGTTTCAAGACAATTCCGTCAAACAAAAGCCAAGTTTACGCATACCTTTCAGATATTAATAACCTCGAAAATTTAATGCCCGATAGGGTAGAGGGTTGGAACTCTGATACTGAATCGTGTTCCTTTGCCATTAAAGGTATGGCACAGATCGAAATGAAGGTACGTGAGCGTTTTCCGGAGAATAAAATCGTGTTGGAATCCTTTGGAAAATCGCCATTTCCATTTACGTTGGAAGCCGAATTACGCGAATCTGGTAATGTTACAGATGTTGCGCTTTTATTTAACGGCGAAATGAATGCATTTATGAAAATGATGGCCGAAGGCCCACTGAGCAATTTCTTTAACATGTTGCTCGATAAATTACCTTCGCAGTTTTCGTAAATAAATGTATTGCGAATAACTTTGTTGAAATCTGATTCAATTCAATTGGAATTGCTCGTGTATTTCCCTTTCTTTTGTTGAAATTTTACAAACCATATGAAAAAACTCGTAATCGGGGCTTCGCTTGCAGTGGCAGGCCTTCTGTTTTCTTGTTCCGGTGGTTCCGGTCCTGAAGAAACTGCAAAACTTTACCTCGACGCTGTTAACGCTCAAGATTTTGAAAAGGCAAAAGAATATTGCACTAAAGAATCAGCCGGCATGCTCGACTTCCTGAAAACCATAGCTGGTATGAGCGGCGAAAAGGAAAAAGACGCAAAAAAACCAGAAGTTAAAGACTTGAAATGTAAAATCGAGCAAGGCGATACTGTTGCAGTTTGCACCTTTGTTGTAGATGGAAAGGAAGAGAATCTCCAAATGAAGAATATTGATGGTAAATGGTTGGCGCATCAGCCGAAAGAAGGTCCTCCGGGAGAACTCGATCCAGGCATGATGGATATGGACGCGCCAACTGATTCGGCAGGTGCAGTACCAACTTCAGAACCTGCAGAATCAGCCGAAACGAAATAATGTTTAACACCAATGCGTAGATTAAAACGCTTGGTACTTATATTATCAGCCCTTTTTCTGGCTACATTGGTGTATTTTGTTTACCAGTTGTTTTTAAGTCCCGAAAACACAAAACAAATTTACTATCCACTTAGCGAATCAGAAAAAGGGCTTCTTCGTTCAGGCGATATCCTGCTGCGTAAAGGTTATGGTTACTTTTCCGAAAAAATTGCAGGAGCCGATACACGGCCTTTTCAAGTGTCTCATTGTGCAATGCTTGTAAATCGAAAAAACACATGGCAGGTCGTACACGCGTTATCTAGTTCAGTAGCCCCCTTTGACGGCGTTCAATACCAATTACTTCAGCAATTTCTTAACGAATCGCAAGCTAATTCTGTGATGGTGTTTCGCTATAAAGCATCTGCCGATACACTTCAACAAATTGTTCGCGAAACATGTCGCTATGCCGAAGAAAAACGTCCATTCGATCATTCTTTTGATTCTAAAGACACTACGACAGTCTATTGCACCGAATTATTTAAGTTGTCGTTTGCCAAAATAGTTGGACGCGATATATTCCAAACCAGCTCCGACCAAGAAGGAAATTCACTCTTCAATTTTGCTGTATTCAAAGATACTTCCGTGTTCGATTGTGTCATTAATCATCAGCTAAGGGTAAAAAATAAATAATTCAACGTGTGGCATATGTGAGCCATGAAAATCCCTATATTCGACCTTTAAATTTCACCAAATTAATATGCGATACACTTTATCTGTGCTGATTTTCCTGCTCTTTCAAAGTGGGGTTATCTTGGCGCAAGCAGAAGATTCGTTTTCACAAGGAATTACCAAACTGAATGAGAAGAATTACACTGAGGCGCTTCAACTTTTCAGTCAAACAATTCGGGAAGACGCTTCAAACGCGAAAGCTTATTATAACCGAGGCATTTGTAAATCTGAACTGAAGGATTTTGCAGGAGCCGTCTCAGATTTTTCGGAATACATTTCCAAAGAAGCCAACGCTGATGATAAAGCCTATTTTAGCCGTGCCCAGGCTAATTATTCAGCGCAAAATAAAGAGTCGGCATTAAATGATTACCTCGAAGCCGGTCGGAAGAATCCTTCGAATGCAGAGGCTTTCTATTATGCAGGTGGAATTTATTTTGAACAAAGTAGGTTCGACGAATCGATTGACGCTTTCTCTAAGGCTATTGCTGCGAATAACGAATATGCTGAAGCTTTTCACGACAGGGGGAGCGCTAAACAAAAAAAACAAGATTGGAAATCGGCTGCCGACGATTATAGACAGGCGGCTAAATTAAAACCTTCGCTGGTTGTTGCTTATGTAAATCTATCCAACGTTCTGCGAGCTCAGGGCGATCTACAGGCTGCGCTAGTAGAGCTCGGATTTGCAATTAAAATAAATCCCAAACGAAGCGATAGTTATGTTAAACGGGCACGCATTAAGTACGAATTGCAGGACTATGAAGGTGCTTTAGCCGATTTAAATAAAGCCATTGAGGTTAATCCAAACGACTACTATGCCTTCAATAATAGAGGCTGTGTAAAAAATAAATTGCGCGACTACAAAGGAGCCATTGAAGATTTCAATCAGACACTTTCTCTCAGTCCCGACTATTCCTATGCATTTCTAAACCGAGGAATTTCCAACGAAAACCTTAACAATACCTCAGCGGCTTGCAGCGATTGGGGAGAAGCATCAAAACGTGGCCTCGCAGCAGCCCAATCATTTTTAGATACAGATTGCAAATAGTATGAAAACCATTTATTTAACCATAATTTCGCTTTTTTGGGCATTCTTTTCTGCAGCTCAACAAAATGTTGATTTTACAAAAGAGAATTTTCCGAACGATAAAAAGGGACTAAAAGATGCACTGAATAATATCGAAACGGGCGACACCTATTATTACAACGCTGATTATACGATGTATATCGCCATCGATTATTATCTAAAGGCAAATACATTTAACCCCAATAATGCCTTGTTAAATTTTAAATTGGGAATCTGTTACCTCAATTCTCCCAATAAATACAAATCGCTCGACTTCCTAACCAAGGCTCAAACTTTAAATAAGGACGTCGACCCGCATATCAATTTTTTCCTTGGCGAAGCATATCACCTAAACCATGATTTTGATAATGCAATAAAGTATTATTCGCTTTACCGATCAGCCCCTGATAAACGCGAAGGGCTCGATCCCGACAAACGCATCACCGAATGCAACGAAGGAAAGAAACTGATGGCTAATCCTGCACGCGTTATCATCGAAAATATGGGACCAGTAGTGAACTCGAAATACCGTGAGTATGCTGCTGTAATTTCTGCCGACGAGTCTATCATGTTTTTTACTTCACGCCGCGACAACACTACGGGTAAACTCATCGCCGATGATGGTCTTTATTTCGAAGATATTTATTCCACCACCAAACAAAATGGTATCTGGACGTCTCCGGTTAGTCTCCCGAGTCCGGTGAATACGCGAGAACACGATGCTACAATTGCACTTTCGAACGACGGACAGAAGCTTTTCATCTATTCTGATGATGGTAATAACCATGGAGATATCTTGATTTCTCGCCTCGAGGGCGATAAGTGGACTAAGCCCGAATCGGCAGGTGGAAAAGCAATAAATACCGATTTTTCAGAGATTCATGCCTGTTTCTCATTCGACGAAAAGTCTATTTATTTCGTGAGTAACAAGGAAGAGGGCAGTTTGGGCGGCTTCGACATTTATGTTACTCGTTTGGGTGAGGATGGAAAATGGCAGAAAGCCGAAAACCTTGGTCCAGCAATCAATACACCTTACGATGAGGAAGGAGTTTACATGCATCCAGATGGTAAAACAATGTATTTCAGTTCGAAGGGGCACAAAACCATGGGCAGTTTCGATATTTTTCGTTCGGTGTACGAAAATGGACGCTGGTCTGAACCTGAGAATATGGGCTACCCAATTAACTCTGCCGACCGCGATGCTTTTTTCGTTGTAGCTGCATCCGGAAAACATGGTTATTACTCGTCTGCAAAAATGGATGCAATCGGCGAAACCGATATCTATCGTATAACATTGTTAGGGCCTGAAAAAGAACCGATTCTTAATGCCGAAGAGCAATTGCTATTATCAAGTAATCAAACCGTTCGCGAAGCTATTACCATCGATGCTGCACCGAAAGCATCTAAGTTCGCCTCTAACGTAACTATTCTAAAGGGCGTGGTTACAGATGCATTTAGCAAGGATCCGATTGGAGCCATGATTGTGATTACCGACAACCAAAAGAACGAAGTGGTTGCGACATTCCAGTCTAACTCAAAAACAGGTAAATATCTTGTTTCCTTGCCTTCCGGAAAAAATTACGGTATTGCCGTTACAGCGGAAGGATTCCTTTTTAACTCGGTGAATGTCGACTTGCCCGAATCCAAATCCTACCAGGAAATTGAGAAGGACATTGAATTGAGTAAGCTTGAGGTTGGTCAAAAAATCGTACTCCGCAACATATTCTACGATTTTAATAAATCAACCTTGCGCGAAGAGTCGATTGCCGAACTCGATCGTTTGGAACGCCTGTTGAGCGCCAATCCAACTATGCGCATCGAAATTTCATCACATACCGATAACGTAGGTTCTGCTGCATATAACGAAAAGCTTTCGCTAAATCGCGCGCAATCTGTTGTTGATTATCTGGTAAATAAGAAAAACGTCGCGAAAGATCGACTCGAATTTAAAGGATATGGATTCGAGCAACCTATCGCTCCCAACGATTCTGACCAAGGCCGACAATTAAACCGACGCACAGAGTTCAAGATTCTATCGCGCTAATTCATTTGCAGATTCAAATGGCAGATTTGCACATTGTTGAAACAGCCGATGGCAGCAGTTCTGTGCATTCTAAACGTTTCAATGCCTCATATCATAGTTTGCATGGGGCTTTGCAGGAAAGTAGGCATGTGTTTATTCAACATGGCTTGAATGAATTTCAATCCCACACTAAAATTAAGTTGCTGGAAATTGGCTTTGGTTCCGGATTAAATGCCCTGCTCACTTGGAATTGGGCAGAGAAAAATAAGGTAATTGTTAATTATACGGGCATAGAAGCCTATCCACTAGATACCAATATTTTGCAAGATTTTAAATTGTGTGAAGAAGGCACGCCTGAACAATTCATGCGCTTGCATCAGCATGAATGGGAGGTTTCAAACCAATTGTCACCACAATTTTCATTTCAAAAAAAAAACGTGCACTGGCCGTTGGTTAATTTTGAGCATCAGGTAGACCTTATTTTTTATGATGCTTTTGCTCCAAGTTGCCAGCCAGAACTTTGGGGAAATGATGCCTTAGCAAGTTGTGTGGACGCTTTGCGATCGGGTGGAATTTGGGTAAGTTATTGCGCCAAAGGTGATGTTCGCAGAACGTTAATGGAATTGGGATGCGAGGTAGAACGGTTGCCCGGACCCCCATTTAAGCGTCACATGCTTCGCGCCCGAAAACGTTAAATGTGTATTTTTGAAAAAAAATAAGTATGAAAAACGCACTCATTATGCTTTTCCTTTTAGTTGGAATGGCAGGCAATGCTCAAAAAAGCGATTCGTTTGGCGATAAAATAAGCGCAAAGGGCGCAATCGATGGTCCTACTTTTTCAAAATCTATTGAGGGAAAAGATTCACTCGACACCAAACTCGAAGCTACCATTCAATCGGTTTGTCAGAAAAAAGGCTGCTGGATGAATGTGGATCTGGGTGATGGTAAATCGATGATGGTTCGTTTCAAGGATTATGGTTTTTTTGTTCCGTTGGATGCATCGGGACGAAAAGCGATAATGGAAGGACGCGCTTTTCGCGAAGTGTTGTCGGTTGATATGCTGCGCCACTATGCCGAAGATGCCGGTAAATCGAAGGAAGAAATTGAGAAAATTACCGAACCAGAAACGCGTTTATCGTTCGAAGCATCGGGCGTTTTGATCTATAAGTAGTGAATCCATGAAAAGGATTATCACCGCAATTGCATTGTGCGGAATTATGCTTGCGTTGAATGGTTTTTCGACAGAGAGCGATTTGTCGAAACTTATGCGAAGCATGACTTCAGATGCCAAGAAAATCCGCGAAAAAGTGCAGAATGGCGATAAGATTCCGATGTTCTACAAAAAATACAAGCGCATATTTTCTGCGGTACCAAGTTCTGAAAACAAAAAAGGCGAAGAATTTAATGCTTTGGCAACCGCTTTCTTAACCAACTGCGAGCGCTTACATAGGAGCGAAGCTGAAAACCTGAAACCAGCCTATAATTCTATGATTACTGCTTGTATTCGTTGCCACGAGAAGTATTGTCCGGGACCATTGAGTATGCTGAAACGAATGATAATTCCTTAATAAAAGCAGTTTACCCGGGATTTAAACCAAGCGTTTTTCGAAGCAAAATGATGTGGGGGTTCTTCTCTTCCATTGCCTTTAATTTCTCGTCGGGAGTATAAGGCCGCGTTTTAATGGGCGCATCAGCCTTAGTTAGGTACAAGCGGATGGAATAATTTTTCAGGTTTTTCTGAAGATACTGTACCAATTCGTGTTTGGTATTCTCGAGCTCCCTCAATTGGCTTTCGTTTTGCACCTGATAATGCACCTGGAAATTCTCCCCCAATTCGGGTTTTCCTATGGTAAGGTTGCCACACAAAGCTTGTTTTCCAGAAGTACGCATCGTGTCGGCATAAGTGTTCCAAGCTAAAATCAGTGCTTCCAAATCAAATGGCTCATTTGGCAGGTCTTCACGTACCGAATGATTAATTTCCACAATTTCTGAATCATTTGGCTTTTCAGCTAATTCAGTTTGTGGATTGAGGTGTTTTTTTATTGAAACCGTTGGGCGAATAGCTGTTATTCCCCGCAAGGCCTGCACAACGGGCTTTTCTGTTTGGTTAACGGAACTGTTTGTTGAGATAGTTCGCGCTTCATTCGGTAATACGCTGGCTGCCTCATCCTTTTTTTTTTCGGTTTCGCTCTGAAGAACAGAAGGATTAAACAATCCACACAACTTTAAAAATGAAAGTTCAGCAGTCAACCTTCCATTGCGAGCACTTTTTAGGTTGATTTCCGTTTGGTTCAATAAATCAATTCCACGGATGAGGGCAACCGGACCGCAGCCTTGACTCTGGCTCTGATATCGACTTTTAACGCCTGTACTAACTTCCAGAAGCGAGAGCGTTGCGCCATCGGTACAAACCAATAAGTTTCTGAAATGCTCAGATAATCCACTTAGTAAATTTCCAAGGTCGAAACCGTGCGAAAGAATATCATCTAAAATTAATAGCGCTTGACTGAAACTGCCTTCAGAAAAGGCATCTGTTAATTTGAAGTAATAATCAAAATCGAGTACGTTAAGATTTTGAATAGCAAGTTGATAAGTTACAGATTCTCCGCCCGAATAGCTTACAATCTGATCGAACATGGAAAGCGCATCTCGCAAACCACCATCGGCTTTTTGGGCAATAACGTGTAAGGCTTCCGGTTCCGCGATAATGTTCTCACTTTGTGCCACATACTCGAGATGCGAGGAAATATCATCCACTAAAATTCGGTTGAATGTAAAAACCTGACAACGCGATAGAATTGTTGGAAGAATTTTGTGGCGTTCGGTGGTGGCCAGAATAAAAATAGCGTGACGTGGCGGCTCTTCTAATGTTTTAAGGAATGCATTAAAGGCTGCAGTACTGAGCATGTGCACCTCGTCGATAATATATACGCCATATTGCCCAATCTGCGGTGCGAAACGAACCTGCTCAATCAATGCACGAATATCGTCAACCGAATTATTGGATGCGGCGTCCAGCTCGTGAATATTAAAGGACGCACTTCGGTTAAATCCTGCACAACTTTCACACGTGTTACAGGGCTCTGTTTCATCGGTTAAATTAAGACAATTGATAGTCTTTGCCAGAATTCGTGCACAGGTAGTTTTACCAACGCCACGCGGACCACAAAATAAAAACGCTTGCGCCAAGTGGTTGTTGCGTATAGAATTTTTTAGGGTATTGGTTATAGTCTGTTGACCAACAACCGACTTAAAGGTGCTGGGACGGTATTTACGCGCCGAAACCAGAAATTGCTCCATCTTTCAAAGATAATGGCATTGGCTTGAACTTTATGCATTGTTCACATCTTTTTGTCTGCTTTATCCTTACTTTTGCCAAATATTCAGATACGCTATGACCCCTTTAATTAATAAATCGAAAAAATTAAATCTTAAGAGTCAATCCATTATAGTATTAATGTCACTCATAACTTTATTTATAGCTTGTGGCGATAAGGCTACTTCCGGAACAACCTCGGCGAGCGGCGAACGGCTGATTTCGATTAAAGTAACAGGGACATCAATAGCGGATATGCGCTTTAATCCTAATAATATCAGTATAAAAAAAGGAGATAGAGTAAAATTAACGTTGAATAACACAATACGAGCAGAAGGATTATATCAAAACTGGGTATTGGTTAATTTAGGTTCAGCCCAGGAAGTTGTGAACAATGCAATGGCGGAGGGTACTCAAAACAACTATACTCCTTCGGGAAAAAATATAATTGCTGCGACACCTTTGGCAGCTCCGGGTGCTGCGGTAGAAGTTTCGTTTAACGCCCCTGCAGCGGGTACATATCAATTTATTAGTACGTTTCCCGGAAATTATCCCAAAATGACGGGGAAGTTGGTGGTCGAATAAGTGAATAACAATTTGTTGCTAATAAGTTTTTGCAACACGTTTTGTAGTTTGAATGTTCACTTAGTACCTTCGGCCAAATGAAAAAGCCGGAGTTTATAATTGCTTTATTGCGCAAATACCCGCTCTTGGCAAATCGCTATTTCCTTGCCTTTGCCACGTTTTTGATTTGGGTCGTTTTTATTGATGCTAGTAGTTTGATATCTCAATACTCCGGAAATCGCAAGTTGTTTGAATTGAAACGTGAAAAGCGCTATTACCAGCAGGAAATTCGTAAAACCAAGGTGGAGTTAAGTGATTTATTTTTTGACGAACAATCCCTAGAGAAATTTGCCAGGGAACATTATTTTATGAAAAAAGATAGTGAAGATGTTTGGATTGTAATGGATACAACCACATCAGCAACTACAAGGTAATCCATTTTTAACCAACCTGAATGCCCGTTAATTTTTCCGAATTTTCGAATCAAACATCCGCTCATTGGCTTGAAGCACTAAGAAAAGATTTGAAATCCGATGATTTAAGCCGGATAACATCCTCTACATACGCAGGTTTGCAGGTCGATTCTTACCAAAGTTCCGATACACAGCAAACAGTGCTTTCGATTCGCCCGTTCCGAAAAGCTATAAATGAGGAATTTGCTTATGCAAACGAATGGCGAAAGTGTGTGCAAATCAATGCCGATGATCCGCATCAGGCAAACAAGCATGCATTAGCAGCACTTAAACATGGTGCAGATGCACTTTGTTTTAATGGTTTAGGAATTACTACACAAGAAGAATTGCGTTTAGCCCTAAAAGATATTATTCCGGAGTACATCACATTAAATTTCACTTGTGGCGAAGGAGCACCGGCACTGCTCTTTATGTTGGCTGATGAATTTGCAAATAGGGGCAAGCCGACCGAAAAAATTACGGGTTCAGTTCAATACGATATCCTTAGCGATTATGCACAAATGGGTGTTTTTCCCCATTCTAAGGCCGAAAGTTTTGCCATTTTACAAGCTATGCTCGAGTTGAGTAGCCGAGAATTGCCACAATTTCGGAATTTAGTCGTAAATGCAACCTTGTTTCACGAGGCAGGCGCAAATGAGGCTGATGAACTAACGTTCATGTTGCTTATTTTTCAGGAGTATTTTGAAACATTTTCGGGGAGTATTGATCTTAATCGACTTGCCAGAATGTCAAGACTCCGAATTAGCATAGGTGGAGACTATTTTACTTCTATAGCTAAAACACGGGCAATTCGTTTCTTATGGCATATGTTTTTGGAGGCATGGAATGTCGATAGTCGCTCGGCGCAACTCGAAATTGCCGGAGAATCATCCCATCGTAACAAAACGATTTACGATCCTTACAACAACCTCATTCGCTCCAGCATGGAGGGAATGGCAGCCGTTATCGGAGGAGCCGATGAGCTTACACTTTATCCACATGATGCCTTCTGTGTTGAACCAGGCCTCGATTCATGGCGACTTGCACTAAATGTGCAGCATTTGTTGCACGACGAAGGACACCTCGATAAAGTATGCGATCCGGCTTCGGGCGCTTGGTTCATCGACCAGCTTACGCAACAGCTGGTAGAGAGAGCCTGGGAACAATTTCAATCACTACAAAAACAAGGTTCATTTTCACAGCTTCTCGAAAAAGGTGTTTTGCAGGAGCGGGTACACACTAATACACAGCGAATTCGTACTGCCGTTCGCACACGAAGACAAGGTATCATAGGAACTTCGCAATTTGCTGCCGGGGGAGAAGCCCAATCGCCATACATGAAAAAGCGTGATCCTTTGGCGAAAGCACCTCTTATCAAAACCATTGAACCTTTTCGTGAATCAGAATGGTTCGAACAGGCACGGTACTTTATTCAGAAAAAGAAAAAAAGTGAGGTGTTTCTTTTGCCTTTTGGCGACCCGAAAACAGCGAGCATCCGTACCGATTTTTGCCGCGATTTATTCAATACACTCGGATTTAAGATTCAATCGGGTGGTATTCAAACTACTGCTTCAGACCAAATTCAATCGGCAGCGGCGCATGCAGCAGATATCATTGTTCTATGTGCTTCTAATGCCGATTATACCGTAGAAAAGATTAAAGAGATTAAAGCTGCAATTGGTTCTACAGCGGTTTGGATTGCCGGTAAATGCGAAAATCAGGATGAACTTAAGAAGGCCGGCATAGACGAATTCGTTTTTCTGGGTTGCGATATGGAATTGTTGTTTAGAAAGTTTTTAGTACAAATGGTTAACAGCGAATCGTATGAAGCATAAGCCATTCAGTGAGATAGCATTTCCATGGAAGGTGGAAGCGATGGCAAAAAGTGAAAACCGAGTTTGGACCTCGCCCGAAGGATTTGATTTACAAAGTGTTTACGCCGAAGATATCAGAAAACAACAAGCGCATATCGGTTTTCAGGCCGGAGTTACACCTTTTTTGCGCGGTCCGTACGCAAGTATGTACCGCACACGTCCTTGGACCATTCGACAATATGCCGGTTTTAGTACTGCCGAAGAAAGCAATGCATTTTACCGCCGGAATTTGGAAGCAGGTCAAAAAGGACTTTCTGTAGCGTTCGATTTAGCCACGCATCGTGGATACGATTCGGATCATGAACGCGTAGAAGGCGATGTTGGAAAAGCCGGTGTGGCAATCGATACGGTCGAAGACATGAAAATACTGTTCGATCAGATTCCGCTCGACCAGATGAGCGTATCCATGACCATGAACGGTGCTGTTTTACCGGTGATGGCCTTTTTTATTGTTGCAGCCGAGGAGCAAGGGGTAACGCCCGAACAATTGAGTGGAACGATTCAGAACGATATTCTGAAAGAATTCATGGTGCGCAATACCTACATTTATCCACCAGCGCCCAGCATGCGTATTATTGCCGACATTTTTGCGTACTCCTCGCGCAATATGCCAAAGTTTAACAGCATCAGCATTTCAGGGTATCACATGCACGAAGCTGGTGCTACGGCTTCGATCGAACTTGCCTATACCTTGTGTGATGGACTCGAATACGTGCGCACCGGTATTGCAGCCGGATTAAAAATAGATGATTTCGCGCCGCGTCTGTCCTTTTTCTGGGGCATCGGAATGAATCACTTTATGGAAATTGCCAAAATGCGTGCTGGAAGGATGCTTTGGGCTAAGCTCATTAAGCAATTCAATCCAGAACTTGAAAAATCCATGGCCTTGCGCACGCACTGCCAAACCAGCGGTTGGAGTTTAACCGAGCAAGATCCGTATAATAATATTGCCCGTACAACGGTCGAAGCCTTGGCTGCCGTTTTAGGTGGCACGCAAAGCCTGCATACCAATGCGCTCGATGAGGCTATTGCCCTACCAACAGATGCATCAGCGCGCATTGCACGAAATACTCAGTTGATCATTCAGCACGAATCTGGAGTTACCCAAGCCATTGATCCATGGGGAGGAAGCCTATATGTTGAACAATTGACCGCGCAGTTAATCGAAAACGCCTGGAAGCTTATCGAGGAGATTGAGTCACTTGGGGGGATGGCGAAGGCAATTGAAACGGGAATCCCCAAAATGCGCATCGAAGAAGCCGCTGCAAAAAAGCAGGCGCGAATTGATGCTGGGACAGAATCCATTATTGGTGTTAATGCATTCAAACCTGAGCAGGACACCGATTTGGAAATATTGGAAGTAGACAATTCAAAGGTTCGCGAAAATCAAATCAATCGGCTCAAAGCAATCAAGGCAAAGCGCAATTCCAAGGCTGTTGAGCATGCTCTAAATGCAATTCAGCAAGCGGCTTCAGATGGTTCAGGCAATCTTCTGGAGCTAAGCATTTGGGCAGCACGCGAACGCGCTACCTTGGGCGAAATCTCGCTGGCACTTGAAAACGTCTTTGGTCGGTACAAAGCAAACATTCAACGCATTTCGGGCGTATATTCGGCAGAAGTGAAAAACAACGAACAACTGAATAAGGCCCGTAACATGGCCGATGAATTTGCCACGTTGGCTGGCCGTCGCCCGCGCATTCTCGTGGCCAAAATGGGTCAAGATGGTCACGACCGCGGAGCGAAGGTTATTAGTACCGGTTTTGCCGATATGGGTTTCGATGTAGATATTGGTCCGTTATTTCAAACCCCGGCAGAAGTTGCAAAACAGGCTATCGAAAACGATGTACATATCTTGGGTATTTCATCACTAGCCGGTGGGCACAAAACGCTCATACCACAAGTAATCGAGCAATTAAAGGAGCAGGGTAGGGAGGACGTGGTTGTTGTTGCCGGCGGAGTCATTCCGCAAAAAGATTACCAGGCACT
>CAZVHF010000031.1:0-18099 GCA_964627105.1 uncultured Chitinophaga sp. | reverse complement strand
GGCAAGCATGAGCTTGAATTTCAAATTACCTGGGAAGATGCTTAAAATACATACCAATGATTTATTGGTGCATCTAATAAGACAACAGAAATTTAGGAACAAATCCAACTCAAAATAATTAATCGGATTGCAATTATTCACGTGAAAACAATCCTGCCCATTGTTTCGATCGTATTTTTCTCCTGCAGTTGCTCTAATTCAAAACTTGAATCGACCGCTGAACAACAAACAACAACAATTTCGGATTCAACCGTTGTCACACTAAAAATTAAAGGCAACGTTCGCAAGAACGTTCGTGTTATGCGCTTGAGTCATGCTGTGAACACATCTCAAAGTGAATACAATCCATGCCCAATGCCCAATGGAGACCTCGCCTTTAGTGCAATGGACCGCAGTGGCTTTTTCGATTACCGCATCGATTTTACAAAAACGCGAAATGCAGGTGGGGAAGATTTATTTGTTTCATCTTTTCGCCAAGGTGTTTTCGAGGATGCTCGACCATTATTCGATTTCAACACGAATTCACACGAAGTTATTACCCAGGTTTTGCCCAGCAACCGTTTCCTCGTGGTTGGCAATTATCCCGAAAACTTTGGCCCCAAAGGGAAAGATGCAGCAAGTATGTCGCCCGATGTGTTCATGTTTCAGCCCCATTCGGGTAATTTCAGGATATATCATTTTCCCGAACCCATTAATTCGCAATACGGAGAATACGATGCCTATATGCCCAACGAGCAAACCATTTTATTTGCATCCGACAGACCCGGTGCAGTGGGCGAATATCATAAAAAGGGTATCAGGCAACATGACAATTTTTGGGGTAATACGGATATTTATGTTAGTTTCAAGCAAGATGGATTTTGGACAGAACCGATTGCGTTGGGCGAAGCAGTAAACACAGCCGGCGCCGAACGTTCGCCATTTCTTTCGGAGGATGGGAAACGCCTGTATGTAGCATCCAACGGCTGGAATAAAAACAGATATGACCTGGATATCATGGAGTACCGTCGCATAAAAACAGATGATTGGACTACTTGGGATGGTCCCTATCTGGTAGAAGAATTAAGCTCTGAAGGCGATGACTGGTTTTTCAGGGAAGCAAAAGAAAATGCAACAGCCTATTTTTCAAGGTCAATTGCACTTCCATATGCATCAAAATTACCAGTTCAGGATGGAGATGCCTATAGTTTCGAAACCAATTTCAGATCGGGTTATACCATCGAAGGCGCTCCATCGGCTGCATTGCATAAGAATTATCAAAGCGATATTTATCAAATAATTCCAATATCACAACCAGCTATAACTTTACCCGATTTGTTGTTTGAATTCGATTCAGACAAAATGTCCTCGGGAGCAAACAAAACACTTGAATTACTGTTTGATTTTATTCTTCAGAACTCCTTTAAAATGCTCAATGTAGAAGGACATACCGATTCGTTCGGAAAGCCCTCCTACAATAAGCAATTATCGCTTCGAAGAGCGGAAGCAATCGCAACTTATCTACGACAAAATGGGATCCCCGCCAGTAAGATTAAAACTGCAGGATTTGGGGATGCCCGCCCTTTGAATAACAACCAATCGGCGAAAGACAGAGCCCATAACCGACGTGTTGAAATAAGGTTCGAATGAGCATTAATGAATGTGGAAATAAATTTCGGAAGGATATACCCTGCTTTCAAAAACGTATAAAAGCGTTGGACATAACCACATCACAAAACCATTTTCGCTAAGGCGATAATAACCACCATCTTCTACTACAGGGTGATTGTATTGGGCAAGCATTTCGAGATCGACACCAACGGAAGTATTTACCAATTGACGTGAATTTTCAAACTGGCGATTCGACACGGTCGCTGTTACGCATGTACTGCCATTTGAACTTAGCTCAAGAAATTCATCAGCGCCGGCAACCATAAGTAAATTGCCTTTCGTTCCATAACCTTGCTCAATAAATTCGGGTAGGTCGACGTACCATAGTTGTTCTTCCTTAACGAAATTTATTGTCTTATAAATTAAGCTCATCGGTTTATGCTGAATTGTATTTTTCATGTTTTAAAATTTTAAATTTTTGGAAAAAAATTCCTTGCATGGTAGATTATCTATCCATGTTCGAATTTGCGGTAACGGCAATCGTTTTTAAGGTTTGAATTGCTCTTTACGAATTTAATCCATGATGGAAAGGTGTTCCCGGTCGAGATTAATTCGTTTCAAACCACCATTTGGGCCAGACACTATATATTGAGCCGCCATTTCCTCACCCAAATGCTTTATAAACTTATTGCGAATCCGCGCAAGCTTTTCACTCAATGAATTACTATCGGGTTGACAAAGCGCATCAATTGAATACAAAATATCTTTGGGGTTGTCGTTTCGGCTTAAGCGCTTAACCAAATCAGCAAGCTCTTCCTTGAACATATTCATTTCTGAAAGGCGAATGCCTTCTGTATGGTTCAAAAACAGGAGATAAACTGCCCGTTCCAAAGGCGTAAGGCTAATTTTTAGCATGCCCATTTCGGGGATAAAGATGTGTTTTTGATATCCTTTTACAAGCAATGTCCCTTTAGGACTTAGCATTCCATAGCGATCCTTAGCCAGAAGCTGTTTGCGAATATCTTCAAGTACATCAAAGGTATAGCGAAGAATTGGCAAGGGGACGGCACTTTTACGTATTTTATCCTGGCACGAAATACATACATCTGCTGTACGCATTTTAAGAGCTATTTCTTTTTTCTGCTCACAAAAATCCATGATGCATCCACGACTAACCTTATGCATTGCTTTTACAGCATCGAGAGGCGATCGAAACATATGCTTTTTAAGTAAAATGGTACCGATGAGATATGCAATAGGATAACGACAGTCGCCATCTGTGTAGTAATTCCACATTTCGGTACTTACGAAAAAGTTTAATTCGCCCGACTGTTCAAAACCTGTAAACCAATTGTGGTGATTGCCATGTGAGGTTAAATTAATAACAACATCTGATTTATCGAGTCGATTTTGAAGACGATAGGACTTGCACGGGAGCAACAAGTCGGCCCAGGAGTATTGAACAATTTTCTGCCGACTGTAATGAAAACTCGGGGGTTCGTGATTAAAGAACTGCATCGGTACCTTTTTAATGTAAAACTCATCACTAGTGTTTTCAAGAAATTTAATCTCATCAGAAACAGAGATTTCTATCGGCATATCGGCAATATAAAAATTGTATGGGCCGGCCTTATGTTTTAGAAACTCGTAGACGCCTGTGTACAAATCGTCGTCTACTTCTCCGGTTCTGATGAGATATACATTCATTTTAATGCAATTTTTTATCTTAAAATGTCTGCAACAAGTTGCTTATTATTTTTTAAAAAAGTGCGTTTTCAAATTTCCTTTGAATTTCTCACTCATATAATCGGACATAAATGATTGAACATTCTTCATTTCTTCGCCCAGATTTTCTTTTTTCAAGCTAATAACTTCAGAGTCGCTTATACTTAAACGACTTGCCAAATCCCAGGCATCAATATCAGCTCCCATAAAACTGAATGTCCATTTTCCAGTTGCCTTTAAACGCTCTATTTGTTGCGCAATTTGTCGAAAGCTAAAAAACTGGGATGCATTTTCCTGACCATCTGTTAATACGAGCATTACAACATCATCATCAGGAAGTATTTTGGATTCTGTTTCCTGAATACTCATACCTACAGCATCAAGTAATGCAGTATACCCCGATGGATTATAGTCGCTTGAGGTAAGTAATCCCACACGACTTGGACGTTGTCGAACAAATACCTTCTTCACATGTGTGCTAAAAAATGATAATGAAAGGCTTATTGCTTCTTCGCCCATTTCTCGGGCAATTTTTCGGCAATTTTCGATCTGCTCATTTATTGCAGTAAGCGTTTCTTGTTTAGCACTCGACATGCTAGAACTTTCATCCATGATAAGGATGTAATGTGTTGTTGAGTTCATAAGCTTTGTTTTTAAATTCGAGACAAAATTAGATTCCGAATTAGCCTGCTGTGAAATTTCGGCAAGCTTGCAGGGATATAAGGCACTATTAATCAGCAATATAATTTAAATAAACTTTTGTATACCTTAAGAAATAACCGCGTTGAAGAGTTGCTTATGCCTCTGCAGAATTTCTGACGGCTTTTTTATAGTTCTGAGCTTCAAAATACCGTTCCATGCTTTTCCTAAATCCCTGAAGGTTGATATCGTTCAGGTTTATAGTTTTTACGGTTTCAATTCCGTTTTCGATACCATTGATTTCTAAATACCAGTTTCCTTTGTTGGTATCAGTGCCCTGATAAAAACAATACGACTTCATTAGAATGCTTCGATATTCTTTGCCTGTTTGGTAGCATATTTCATTATCGCGCACTTTTAAAAAATTATTTCTGTTACTAAAAATTATAAGCGCTTTAGATAGAAAGACCAAAAGCATAATTACCGGAATTATCCATTCATACCAAATCGGCCGTGAATTGGTCAGCGTGTAAATCTGGAAAGAAATAACAAGTAAAAAAAACAGAATCTGAGTATATTCAAGAACAGAAGACACATTATAAACCATGTAGTTCTCGGAATCGACTTTGCCTTGAAAAAATAATTTTCGGGATACAAACAAGAAGAAGAAATAAATACCTGCTAAAGCAGCAAAAAAAACGATTGTATTCATAGAATGTTAGCCCGTTAAAATAATCGATTGAGGAATCTGGGTATTAAGCCAAATCAATTTATTTCCCCTCCGGTGCATTCATCCAACGCATCAGCTCATCGAGGTTTGGCGTTAGGATAATTTCTGTTCTACGATTTTTCTTACGGGCTTCAGGCGTATTAGCTTTGTCGATGGGCATAAATTCTCCTCGCCCTGCCGCAGTAAGCCTTTTGGGATCTACTTTCGAATTAGATGTGATAATCCGTAAGATGGATGTTGCGCGCAAAACACTTAAATCCCAATTGTCTTTAATGCTGGCGCTCTTAATCGGAACGTTGTCGGTATGTCCTTCGATCATTACTGCGATATCGCTTTCTTTCTCCAACACTTTCGCTAAATTTTTAAGCGCATCGACGCCTTTCGCATCTACAACCGTACTGCCCGATTCGAAAAGCAGACGTTCCTCGAGCGAAACATAAACGTTGCCGTTCTTTGTGCTAACTGTAAGTCCGTTGCCCTGAAACCCAAGCAAGGCCTCCGACACTTTGCTCCGAAGTGCGTTCATTGCCGAATCTTTAGACGCTAAAATTTGTTCCAGCTCGTTTACACGCTGTTCCTTAACTTTTAATGCCTCCTCGGCGGCCTTCATCTCACTCGCTAATAAATCGATTTCGGCTTTACGCTTTTCGAGATCGCCCTCGGCAGTGCGCAATTTGTCTTCTTTGCGCTGCAGTTCTTCCTGCGTTAGCTGGTATTGCCCCATTAACTTTTTCGTGTCTTCCTCTTTCCCCTTCATTAGCTTGTTGTTGTTTTCAAGCAGCTGGTCGTAGGTTGCCGTTAGCTTTTCATAGGCAGTTGTTAAGCGTCTAAACGATGTACCCAAGCTCAGCGTGTCGTTTTGTAGCATCTGCACTTGCCGGTTTAACTCGGTAAGCCGTGTATTCAATTCTTTCTCTTTTGCTGTAAAGGATTCGTAACGCGCCTTCAGTTCCGATAATTCGGCCGAACACTTATCGTTTGCGGCCTTAACCTCTTCATACTGGCGACCCGGAACACATGAAATTAGTGCCGAAAGCGATAAAAGCACAGCAAAAAGACATATTTTTGAAAATAGATTCATTTTTCGATTCATTTGCAAGGCAAACCTACAGAATACCTCGCTCATTCGAAGCTATTATGTAACGAATAAATGAACAACGAAACGTTAAAATGATTGTATGGCAATTTTGAATGACCTGAACCAAATGATGAATCTAATTGTTAACTTGCGCATCCAATTTTCAACAAAACCATCAAAAGCATCATGCGATTTCAATTTTTAACTATTCTTGGAGTTTACGCAGCGGCCTTAACACTTTCGGCACAGCAGATTGAGCGTTGTGGTACGCACATCGTTCAATCGGAAATGCAGAAAAAGTATCCGGGCATGAAAGAAGAAAAGGAAGCGTTTAACCGCGAAGCACAGAATTTCAATGATAATGGTTCGCGTGCGCTTAAAATCATCCCCATCGTGTTTCATATTATTCACACCTACGGCTCCGAAAACATTAGCCGGGAGCAGGTGGAGGATGCAGTGCGCATATTGAACGAAGATTTTAAACTACTGAATGAGGATCAATCCGAAATCGTACCTGCATTTGCCGGAATTGCCGGGAATACCGAATTTGAATTTCGTCTTGCCCGCAAAGATCCAAATGGCAATTGCACAGATGGTATAACTCGAACTGTTTCGAACCTTACGTTTAATGGGAATGACAATGTAAAGGAACTTATTTCCTGGCCACGTAATCGCTATTTTAACGTGTGGGTTGTAGACAATGTAATTACCGATGGCGGAACACAGGTAGGAGGTTATGCTTATCAACCCTCTAACTTTATTGGCGACCCGGTGGATGGTGTGATTGTTACGCACACCCAATTTGGAAGTATCGGAACGTCGAGTAGCAGCAATTTTGCCAGTCGTACACTTACACACGAAGCTGGACACTGGTTTAACCTTGACCATACCTGGGGTGGAAGCAATTCGCCGGGTTTGTCATCGAATTGCAATGAAGACGATAGCGTAAACGATACGCCTAACTGCATTGGTGTTGCCGATCAAAGCTGTAATTTAAATCAACAAACCTGTGGTTCGCTCGATAATGTGCAGAATTACATGGATTATTCATCCTGCGGCCTCATGTTTACCGCAGGGCAAAGCAATCGGATGATTGCAGCGGCAAATTCGAGCACCGGTCAACGTAACAACTTATGGTCGACATCGAATCTAGCCTTTACAGGCGTTAACAATCCCAATGCGGCACCTTGTGCACCTAAAGCAGATTTCTCGGCTTCAACCGACCAAGCGTGTGTAGGTGCTAACATTACATTTAACGACGAAAGTTACAATGCTCCGATAGATGCTTCATGGACATGGAACTGGTCTTTTCCCGGCGCTTCAACAACCTCATCAACGGTCCAAAATCCCGTTGTGCAGTATGCAAATCCAGGAACCTATGCTGTAACGCTTAATGTATCCAATTCGACCGGCTCAAACTCCGTTACCAAATCGAGCTTTGTTACCATAATGCCCGATAATCCGGCGCTTATCTCACCTTTTTTCGAAGGTGCAGAAAATACCGCATTCCCCAATTTGTCAACAGACCAATTCCAGGACTGGAAAGTGAACGGCAGCGCAAGTTCGTTCTTCCGATCACAAGAAACCTCTGCAACAGGTTCGGCTTGCATCAAATACAACAATAACGCTATATCCAGTGGTACAGTTAGTGAACTCCAATCGCCCATTTTTGATTGTTCGAATCTTGTGGCGCCTGCTAACATGACCTTTAAGGTTGCATTTGCCCGTAAAAGCACATCTTCGACCGACAAATTAATTGTATACGCCTCTAACAATTGCGGCCGCACCTGGACACCCCGTTACACAAAATTAGCAGCAAGTTTAAGCACCTTACCAAGCGGACAAACCATTTCGGGAACATTTATTCCGTCGGCATCGCAATGGAGAACCGAAACGGTTTCGATTCCATCGTTTATTGGGCAGTCTTCGTGTATGATTAAATTTGAGATGACAGATGGAGGAGGAAATTCGTTGTTTATCGATGATATCAACTTTTTCGGCGATCCGACACTCGGTATGCAGTTAAGTCCTATCGATGAATTTTCGACGCAATTAATTCCAAATCCTGCGAATGTATCAGAGGCAAAGCTTCAGATTGGATTAACAACAGCGCAGAATGTCAACGTTCACATAATGGATATTTCAGGTAAAGTCATCGCTTCAAGAAATCTGGGCTTGTTGAATTTTGGAGAGCATACTATTTACTTATCTCAACTTACGGGAATTCAGCCCGCGCCCGGTGCATATATCATTCGAATCGATGCGGGGTCGCATTCGGCGATGCGTAAGTGGTTGTGCGTTGAATAGGGCGTGATGCTTCGCGAAGGCCAATCGAGTCTGCACGACATTGAAGCCCAATGGAAGCAGGTGCTGCATAAACTCCGAGATCAGTTTGGCGATGAGCTTGACCTTGAAGCAGTATTGTTGCTCATTGGAGTTAAGGAATTAGGAAAAGGCTACAAAAAATTCAACAAAGACCAAAAGCTGGAGCTCATGCATATCGCAATATGCACGTTGCTAGAGCCTTATGGCTACTATACATTTGAAGGGTTGGATGAGGATGGTTATCCGCATTGGAAAATCGAAGAAAACCTACCCGAATTAAGTCCGGGACAGCAGCAATTCTTAATTAAACAGGCCGTTTGCAGCTACTTCGAATCGTATTTTTCGTAGGTTTCATTTTGCCGCACTAAAACCATAGTTTCGAAGGAAATGCCGTACCCGTTTTAAACGTTTATAAACGTTTATTTACGGCTAGAGCCTATTGCATAACGTATACTTGATGCATGAAAAAATTCATCAAGACAAACTTTTATTTTACACATACAGAAGTTCGCGGACTTACGCTGCTCTTGATTTTGGTTGGAATTGCAGAGTTTGTACGCTACAATTATCCCAAATGGTTTCCGAATGCGCATTATACTTCGATTCAGTTTACCCCATTTGAAAAGCGATGGATAGATAGTTTACAACAGGCCGATCGTTTGGAGTTTGAGAGGAAACGATATAAATCGCCTGAAGAATTCGAACGATTCGTATTCAACCCAAACACGCTGTCTGAAGGGGAATGGACGCGGCTGGGATTTTCACGCAAACAGGCAGCAGCGATTGTTAAACTTCGAAATAAAGGTTTTCGGTTTAAACAAAAAGCAGACTTAAAAAAGATTTTCTGCGTAACCGAGAAAAAATATCGAGAACTTGAAGCCTATATAAGCCTTGATGAGAAAAATGAAAATATAGTTCCAAAAAAGAAAAAACAGGATCCAGCATTTACGAAACTCGAACTGAATACAATAGACTCACTGGATCTGCTTAGCCTTAAAGGAATCGGTCCCTTTCGCGCATCAAAAATTATTCGCCACCGAACGCGCCTCGGTGGTTTTTGGTCGATGAATCAATTAAAAGAAATTAAGGGCTTCGACGACACGCTTATTGCTAGCTTAAGTCTTTATTTAACAGTCGATTCTATGCAAATTACCCGAATTCACATCAATACCATTACAACCGAAGAACTTCAAAAGCATCCATATTGTTGGTATGGGGTTGGAAAAAGCATCGTAAATTACCGCAGTAAACATGGACACTTTCGTTCGATTAACGATCTGCGCAAAATTTATGCGCTCAAGCCCGATCAAATCGAACGCTTGTCCCACTACTTATCGTTTGAATGACTATTGAAGAAAAACTAAAGACCACGATCCGCGATGTAGCCGATTTTCCGAAACCCGGCATTTTATTCAAAGACATTACACCCTTACTCGAAGATCCGGCCCTGTGCAATGAGATTGCCGAAGAATTAATTATGCCATTTCGCTCGGAAGAAGTTCATGCCATTGTTGGAGTAGAAAGCCGTGGATTTTTATTTGGGATGCTGATGGCGCAAAAGCTTAACATTCCATTCATTCCGGTGCGTAAGGCCGGTAAACTCCCCTATAAAACCATTTCATGCTCCTACGATTTAGAATACGGAAGTGCCACCGTAGAGATGCATGTTAATAGCATCCAGAAAGGCTGGAAGGTTATTGTGCACGACGATTTGCTTGCTACCGGAGGAACGGCGGCGGCGGCGGCAGAACTAATCCTGATGCAGGATGCACAAATTGCAGGATTTTCTTTTTTAGTCGAACTTGCTTTTTTGGAGGGCGCACATCGACTAAACCGCTTTCAGAAAAACGTGCATAGCTTGATTCGCTATTAATTTATGAGGTATTTGCTCATTTTCATCGTTTCGGCTTCGATCTGCAAAAACTTAAATGCGCAAAGCACAATTCCATTTTCCTTTCAGCAAACCTACGACGTACAAGTTTCTGAAAATGTCGGCGAATTTCTAAACAATCCCTGGACCGGTGGTTTCAATGCGCCACAAATACACGAAATAGACTTTAACCGCGACGGAGTAAAAGAACTGGTTACATTAGACCGATCGGGAAATCGCATATCAATCTTTGAAACCGACGATAGCCGGCAAACCTGGAAATGCAATTACACATACAAACGGCAATTGCCCGCCCTGAAAGATTGGTTTATTGTTCGCGATTATAACTTCGACGGAATAGAGGATATTTTCCATTCTAATTTCAATGGTATTGGCGTTTACCGCGGATACATAGATTCTGCGAATAAAATCGCCTTCGAACCTGTATCGGAGCTGATTTTTTCGGTGTATTTTCAGTCGCCATTAAACCTTTATGTAAGCCGGGCCGATATTCCGGCCATTGCAGATATAGACGGCGACCAAGATCTCGATATCCTCACGTTTTACATTCTGGGTACCTGCATCGAATACCACAAGAATTTAAGTCGCGAATATGGTTATGGTGCCGACTCGCTCATCTTTCAGCTCGAGTCAGACAACTGGGGATTGATTACCGAATCGGCCAACGATAATTCCATCAATTATAACGATAGCTGTGGACGCAGCGGTGAGCGGCATACAGGATCTACCTTGTTGTTACACGATTTAAATTCTGATGGAAATCTGGATTTGTTGCTTGGCGATGTTTCATACCCGAATCCGCTGTTTCTTATAAATCAACCCAGTGGCAATACCGATATGATTATTCCGCTCCCAGCAAATTATCCCGAAACAGCTTGGCAACAGGTGGGCGTTCCTATTTTCCCCGGGTTATTTTCCATTCAATCCAATACCGACGACACCCCCGATTTACTCATAGCACCCAATACCGATCAGCAGTCGGTCAATATAGGAAGGGTTATGAGGCGCTACCGAACTTCGCCAGGAAATAATTTCTCATTTACCTTGGCAGAAGAACCCTTTATAACCGATGAAACGCTAGATTTTGGACAAAATGCGGCACCGGCACTTGGAGACATCGATGGAGACGGCGATTTGGATCTTGTGGTAGGTAATAGCGGCAAATTCTCAAATGGAGTGTATACCAGCAACCTTAGCGTTTACCAAAACATAGGTACGGAAACAAATCCCCAGTTTTTGCGCATTAGCGCCGATGTTTTGAATTTAAGTGCAGAAAATCATGTGTCAATTTCTCCGGCCTTAGCCGACTTGAATGCCGATAACAAAGCCGACCTGGTACTTGGCTTTTATAACGGCACTTTGGGCTTGTATTTTTCGGATGGATTGTTTGGCTTCACTGCTGCTTCATCTTCGGTAATACCGGGCGATGGAGGCGATTGGGCCAATCCTGAATTGTATGATATAAACTCTGATGGGAAAAAAGATTTGATTACCGGAAATAAGCAAGGCCAACTGAAGGCCTGGTTAAATCTGGGAACGAATACTTCGCCGCAATTTGATGCTACAGAAACGGAATGGATCGGGTCGGTAATCGAAACCATTGAAGAGGGAATTAGCAATAATGGCTATTCTGCTCCGCGGCTGCTATTGTTTCAGAACGACACCTTTCTGCTAAGCGGATCTGAACGCGGTTCACTATTCGTGTGGCCGGTGATTAACGGGAGCCTTTCTGAGGCTGATTCAACGTTTTTATCGCTCGACGAGGGGGCGCAAAGCACTCTTGCTACCGGCGATTTGAATGCCGACGGCTTTCCGGATATTATTATCGGTAACCGGGCCGGAGGACTAACCTATTACCAAGGCATTATGCCAAATGGACAAGCCCCTTTCGGAGATGCCTTGAAAGCGAACCTGAAAATTTATCCCAACCCCACCTCTGGCATACTAACCATTGAAGGGCTCAAGGGGAATGGACGAATTAGCATACATTCGGTATTGGGCAAAATCGAACGGAAATTTCAATTTGATGAAAAACTACCAACTGCCATAAATCTTGAAGAACTGGCAGATGGTATTTATTTTCTTTCTATTCAATCAAATCTGGGTTCGATTACAACTAAATTTATTTTAAGCAGGTAGGGTTTATTTCACATTCACAAACACTTGCTGTACGTCGTCGTCCTCTTCAATTTTCTCGACTAGTTCATTGATTTCTTCTTCCTGTTCGGCATTTAATTCGACCGTAGTTAATGGTATACGAACTAGTTCAGACCCCGAAATGCTCAGATTTCGGCGTTCGAGTTCAGTCTGCATCTTGTGGTAATCGATAAATGCGGTGTACACGTAAATCAATCCTTCGTCGAGGTGAATTTCTTCGAGTCCATGGTCGATTAATTCCAGTTCGAGTTCTTCGATATCGAGTCCCTCGGCATGCAGTTTAAACAAGGCTTTACGTTCGAAGATAAAATCGAGTGAGCCGGTTTTTCCAAGTGAGCCGCCACCTCGGGTGAGGTACATGCGCACGTTGGCAACAGTTCGGGTGGGATTATCGGTTGCTGTTTCGATTAAAACGGCTACTCCATGTGGCAAATAGCCTTCATATACCACTTCCGAGAAATCGCCTGCACCCTTATCGTGTGCACGTTTTACGGCAGCTTCGATGCGGTCTTTGGGCATGTTGATAGCTTTCGCGTTTCGCATCGCTGCGCGCAAACGCGGATTGCCATCGGGATCAGGACCGCCTGTTTTTACAGCGATTGCAATTTCTTTCCCTATTCGGGTAAATGTCTTCGCCATGCGGTCGTACCGCGCGAACATCTTATGTTTCCGCTTCTCGAATATGCGTCCCATAGAATTTTTGTTTAAGGACAACAAAACTAAAAAATGTCAGACAATTCAATGCTTATCCATCTCTTCATTCCATAAAAAAATCCGTTCAATATCGTTATCGAACGGATTCTGTCGGGATGGCGGGATTTGAACCCGCGACCTCTCGCCCCCCAGACGAGCACTCTAACCGGGCTGAGCCACATCCCGAATGGGCTGCAAACCTACAAAAAAATTGAGCGTTGTCAAGAGGCAAACGCAGGTACATGCTGTATCTTTACAATCCTCCAAACATAGCTGCAATCTTATTGTTTAAACTCAAAATCGATGTTTATGCTTACTAAAAAAATACCCGTTCTTGGATTTATGTGCATACTTCTCGCGATGACTTCCTGCAAAAAAGATGAAGCCATTCCTGAAATCACAGATCCTGCCGGAATACTCGAAATTCGTTTTCATCCCACCATGAATGGTGCTCCCTTTCAGGCCAATTCGATATTTACGGGGCCCAATAACCAGCGTATGCTTGTCGAGAATTTCAAATTCTACCTCTCTGGGCTATATCTGCGTTCAGACACAGATTCAGTTTTAATTAAGGATGTGAGTTTTATTGATTTGGTGTCATCAACCAGAACGCTTAAACTTTCGGTAAGGCCCGGAAATTATAAGGCCTTACGTTATGCAATCGGACTTACGCCCGAGCAAAACGGCACCAATGATCCAAACTTCGATGAGGCACAGTTTCCGGTTGATCATCCGCAGAGCATCTACAACGGCATGTACTGGTCGTGGGCAAGTGGCTATATTTTTTCGAAAATCGAAGGTAAGACCGACACATCAGCGGCTCAAAACCAAACGCCCACGTTTACGTGGTTCTACCATAGCGGCTTGGATGCACTTTATTCGCCCGGTCGAGTTGAAGATTTATCGATCGCAATAAAAGAGAATGAAACAACCCAGCTCGATTTGGCTATCGAAGTCAATGAAGTGTTCAGTCAGCCGGGCGATACCATCAACATGGTGAACAACTATTTCACCCACACAACCGACAACCTAGCTCTTGCCGAAAAAGTGATTCGCAACATCAGTAAAAGCATCAAGAAAAAAGAATGATTCGGCACATCATCCTTGCGTTTTCGACTATTCTTTTGATTTCTGCCTGCCAGAAAAACGAAGAAGAAATACGCATGGATCGTGCGCAGTTAACTATTCCGAATGGATTTCCGCAACTTCCGGCAACGCTTGCCAACGAGCTTACAGATGCACGCATAGCACTGGGCAAGCAACTGTTTTACGATACACGGCTTTCGGCCGACAATAGCATTAGCTGTGGTTCTTGCCACAAGGCCGAATACGCCTTTGCCGAGCCATTAAGCCTGAGTAAAGGAATTGGTGGACGCAGCGGATTTCGAAATGCACAGCCTTTGTTTAACCTCGCATGGAAAGAGCACTATTTTCGCGACGGTGGTGTATCGCTCCTGAAGCTTACGGCCATGAATCCCATTCAAAACCCTAACGAAATGGGAAGTTCGCTCTTGGAAATCGTTCTTAAACTACGCGAGGATGATACCTATCGGGCCGCGTTCAAGAAAGCCTACAACGATACCATTACAGGAAATTCGATTCTGCATGCGCTGATGTGTTTTCAGGTTGGATTCATTTCGGGCAACTCGCGCTACGACCAATGGAAAAACGGGAATCCTTCGGCATTGTCAGAGCAGGAAATTCGCGGCAAAAAACTGTTTTTCTCCTCCAAAACAGGATGCAGCAATTGCCACGGTGGCTTTAATTTCGACAGTCCGGGATTTGCATCCAACGGATTGTTTGAAGCCTATGCCGACAGTGGAAGACAGCGTATTACAATGGATCCGGCAGACCGTGGTAAATTTTCGATTCCATCGCTGCGCAACATTGCGCACACGGCTCCTTACATGCACGATGGGTCCTTCGCTACCCTTGAAGAAGTACTGAATCATTATAGCAAGGGTGGTACCGGGTTCTACAATACCGATGAGCGCATCAAGCCCTTGAAATTAAGTATAGACGAAAAACTTGATTTACTTGCTTTTCTGGAGAGTTTGACCGATGAAGGTTTTCTCCATAATGCCGAATTTAAACCCTGATGGCTTATCTTTGTTGGTAGGATATGCAAGCAACGATGAAAAGAATGATGCTGTTGGGGGCTATTTTGAGCCTGATGCTTGGCGCCTGCCGCAAGGAGGAGCCCGATCCGGAGAAACCACCGTTTAATCCTACGCCATTTGAATTGGTTCGACCCAATGGATTTCCAGCGCCCATTGAACCGGCAGATAATCCCACAACGGTAGAGGGTGTGGCTTTGGGAAGGAAACTTTTTTATGAAACCTTGCTCTCGCGCAACAATACCCAATCATGCGGTTCGTGTCACAACCAAGCGCTTGGATTTAGTGATAACGGGAATAAATTCAGTACCGGAATTGATGGCATTCAGGGTAACCGCAATGCACAGGGCTTGGTAAATTTAGCTTTTAATCTGCGATATTTTTGGGATGGTCGCGCTGAATCGCTCGAGAAACAGGCGCTCGAACCCATCCCGAATCCCATCGAAATGCACCAGCGCTGGCCCGATGCCGTAGCCAAATTAAAGGATGCCAAAAACTATAAGAACGAGTTTTATGCTGCGTTTGGAACGTATGAATTCGATTCGTCTCACGTTGTCAAAGCACTTGCTCAATTTATGCGCACGATGGTGAGCTACAATTCGCGCCTCGATAAACGCCTGCAGAATTTGATAAATCTTAGTCCGCAAGAGATGAATGGTCTGTCAATTTACATTACTGAACGTGGCGATTGTTTTCATTGTCACAACATCGATGGAGGAAGATTGCTTACCGACAACCAGTTTCATAACAACGGTCTTGATTCAATATTTACAGACCTGGGCCTTGGGGCTATTACCGGAAATGCATTTGATAACGGCAAATTCTTAACGCCCTCGCTCCGTAATGTTGCCTTAACTGCTCCGTATATGCACGACGGTCGATTTGCGACGCTGGAAGAAGTAGTTGAGCACTACAACTCGGGCGGAAAACCATCGCCAACCGTTGACCCCTTGATGAAACACATTGGAACGGGATTGAATTTATCGGCACAGGACAAAGCCGATTTGGTGGCTTTTCTGAAGACTTTTACAGATAGTACCTTTATTACAAATCCGGCATTCGCAAATCCTTTTTAGGGAAATTGTAAGTAGAATTAGATCAATTCTAACCGGGAGAACTATACTTCTTTGAAAAACTTCAGGAAGATATAAATCGCAGCATATAGGAATGTTACCAATAAAATGCCCTTCCCGGTTTGTTCATAGCGTTGGTCTTTCATGTACCGACTAAACGGAATCAGGTTAGCTGCTATTGAAAGTACCAGAATCGTTGCCTGATCGAAACGCGGAACCATGATTCCATTGCGTTCGACTTGAAAAACTTCCTGAATCAATAAGAATAAAAGCAGCGGAATAACGGCACCGATTGACGCACCGAATCCCAACGAATTTTTACGGAACATTTTCCCAGTGTTTATAACGTTCTATAGCATGGTGAGCCGTGAGATCAACTTCGCAGGGCACCACAGAAACGTAGTTGTTCTCAAGAGCCCGAATATCGGTATCTTCGCCTTCGTCGTAGTTGCGAAAAACACCGGTGAGCCAAAAGTAGGGCTTCCCCGATGGATCTTTGCGTTCGTCGAATTCTTCTTCCCAGTTTGCGCGCGCCTGGCGGCATACCTTAATGCCACGAATCATTTCTTTACCAACATTTGGAATATTCACATTCAGGCAAACTCCTTGCGGAATTCCGTCGCGCAACACATGCTCCACGATTTTGCGCACATATTCACGTGATGCGCTAAAATCGGCATCTATGGAGTGATCGCAGAGTGAAAACCCAATAGAGGGAATTCCTTCCAAGGCACCTTCCATTGCCGCCGACATAGTACCCGAATAAATCACATTAATTGATGCATTCGAGCCATGGTTTATACCGGAAACAACAAGGTCTGGCTTGCGGTCTAAGAGCTTATTCACGGCGAGTTTAATACAATCTACCGGTGTGCCGCTGCAGGCAAACTCGCGTCTATTCCCCTCACGGTAAGGATGAATGCGCAAGGTTGAATTTATGGTAATGGCGTGCCCCATGGCCGACTGCGGCTTATCGGGCGCAACAACAACCACCTCGCCAAATTCCTCGACAACTTCAATTAAATTGCGGATGCCAGGGGCTGTAATTCCATCGTCATTACAAACCAATATAAGCTTGCGATTATTCATGTGCGAAAGGTACGGATTCCTTTCAAATCGTCAATATTTCAAAGGTACAGATACGGGACAAACGCTTTACCAGAATGGCAATACCCCCTCTTCAATAGGATTACCCACTTTTTTTTGTGCGACATCTTGACAAGTAAAATATTTTGGTACATTTGCAGCCCCACGGTGAGGTGGGTGAGAGGCTGAAACCACCAGTTTGCTAAACTGACGTACGGGAAACTGTACCGCGGGTTCGAATCCCGCCCTCACCGCACCTAAGAAATTGGCTTCGTGCCGGTTCGGGATGTAGCGTAGTCCGGTCATCGCGCCTGGTTTGGGACCAGGAGGTCGCAAGTTCGAATCTTGCCATCCCGACAAAAAAGTAACAGCCGCTTTTCAATAGGAAAGCGGCTGTTTTGCGTTTGAGCCTGAGTCTCGGACTTGTCCGTAAGCGAATGGCGAAAAACGCAAAACCAAGCAGCGTAACGAAGTGAAGGTGCGGCGTTGCGAAAATTGTCGCCCAACACCATCACTAAGATCGCTTAGCAATCTTGCCATCCCGACAAAAAAGTAACAGCCGCTTTTCAATAGGAAAGCGGCTGTTTTGCGTTTGAGCCTGAGTCTCGGACTTGTCCGTAAGCGAATGGCGAAAAACGCAAAACCAAGCAGCGTAACGAAGTGAAGGTGCGGCGTTGCGAAAATTGTCGCCCAACACCATCACTAAGATCGCTTAGCAATCTTGCCATCCCGACAAAAAACAGCCGCTTTCCAAAAAGAAAGCGGCTGTTTTGATTTTAAGACCAAGAGACGAGCTATAAATTGAAATTACTTCCTTTGAAATACGACAATTTAATTCAAGGTTGTGTTATTTAGTCGAACCTGCAAACATCATTTTGAAATTACTTCTCCAATAATCACTAAGCTTTACATTATTACTTTAGTCGTAAACCAATTGATTCATTGCCTTCGGCGACCTACTTTCTTTTCTTGAAAAAAGAAAGTAGGCAAAGAAA
>CAZVHF010000030.1:0-18233 GCA_964627105.1 uncultured Chitinophaga sp. | reverse complement strand
AGATAAATACACCATCTGCTTCGGTGCCCGCAGTATTCAATATACAGCTTCGCCTTGTCACCTCGCATCTGCTGCATTTCTGACTTTTACAGCAGGTCCTAACTATTTCATCAATAGCCTGGTTTTGCTAATCAAATGGACTAAATGCTCCTTCGATGTGTTGAATTTCATGTCCCGACGAAGTGCGTATTATCGATATTACATCAAATCGCGTTTCAAGGGTACTGTTGTATTTGATGATGTAGGCTTCGGCGGCATTTACTAACAGACGCTGTTTTCGGATACCAATACTTTCATAAGGATGTCCAAACGCTTTACTGCTGCGAGATTTAACCTCAACGATTACAAGCTGCGCATCTGCTCGGGCGATGATGTCGATTTCTTCGTGCCTGTTTTTCCAGTTACGTTCGAGAATTGAATAGCCTTTTCGGATAAGGTATTTTTCGGCGATTGCCTCTCCCTGCTCGCCTAAAACGAGGTGATTATTTTCCATATAATTTAGAATTACTGAAAACTGATAACCGGAAATCAAATGTAGGTTAGGCCTGCGTTTTAACGGATGCGGTGTTGATAAATAAAAAAAATTAGACTTTTGAGACAAATTGAATTGGTGCTTTAATAGCCCAGTATTTAAATAGCTGCCAATTGCCTAATTTTGCAGCCCAATTCGCAAATTCATGATTACCGTCGATAACCTTACCGTTGAATACACCGGAAAAACGCTCTTCAGTGGAATTTCCTTTGCCATCAACCCTACCGATAAAATTGCCTTGATGGGGAAAAATGGTGCAGGAAAATCAACAATCATGAAAATTATTGCCGGCGAATTAAAGCCTACTCGCGGGGGCGTTCGGGCACCAAAAGAGGCAGTAATTGCTTATTTGCCTCAGCATTTGTTAACTGAAGATACCTCTACCGTATTCGACGAGGCGGCAAAAGCTTTTAAGCAGGTGTTCGAAATGCGCGATGAAATGGAACGTCTCAACAAAGAACTCGAAACACGCACCGACTATGAAAGCAAGGAGTATATGGGTATCATTGAGCGCGTGTCTGATTTGTCGGAAAAGTTTTATGCACTCGAGGAAGTCAATTACGATGCAGAAGTAGAAAAGGCGCTTAAAGGTTTGGGCTTTAAACAAGAAGATTTGTATAGGCCTACCAGCGAATTTAGCGGTGGATGGCGTATGCGCATTGAACTGGCAAAAATACTGCTGCAAAAGCCAGATTTAATCCTACTCGATGAGCCCACAAACCACATCGATATCGAATCGGTAATGTGGCTAGAGGATTTTTTGGTGAATAAAGCCAATGCTGTTTTGGTGATTTCGCACGACAAAGCCTTTATTGATAACATTACCAATCGCACCATCGAAATTACCATGGGGCGTATGTACGATTATAAGGCTAACTACTCGCATTATCTGCAATTGCGTGAGGAACGACGGTCGCATCAATTAAAAGCCTGGCAGGAACAACAAAGAGAAATTGCCGACCATATAGCCTTTATAGAGCGCTTTCGGGGCACGTATTCCAAAACCAATCAGGTAAACTCGCGCGAACGCATGCTGGAAAAAATCGTTCCCATCGAAATTGACGAAGTGGACACTTCGGCGCTACGTCTGCGCTTTCCGCCGGCTCCACGATCGGGCGAACATCCGGTAACGGTACGTGATGTTTCAAAAAAGTACGGTGAGCATGTGGTGTTCAACCATGCGAATATGTCCATCATACGCGGCGAAAAAATTGCTTTTGTAGGACGAAATGGCGAAGGTAAATCCACAATGATTAAAGCCTTATTGGGTGAAGTATCGGTCGACGAAGGCAATGTACAACTCGGTCATAACGTAAAAGTTGGTTATTTCGCTCAGAACCAGGCTGCACTCCTCGATTCCGAGCTTACAGTATTCGAAACTGTTGATCAGGTAGCCGTGGGCGATATCCGAACGCAGATTAAAAACATGCTGGGTCGTTTTATGTTCAGCGGCGACGACATCAATAAGAAAGTAAGTGTACTTTCTGGTGGAGAGCGCACGCGTCTGGCCATGGTGAAGCTCCTTTTGGAACCTGTAAATCTGCTCATTCTCGATGAGCCCACCAATCATCTCGACCTCAAATCAAAAGATGTATTGAAGGAAGCGCTGCTCGATTTCGACGGCACATTAATCCTTGTGTCGCACGACCGTGCTTTCTTGATGGGCCTTGCCCAAAAAGTGTTTGAGTTTAAGGATAAGCGCGTAATTGAGCATCTTGAGACCATTGATGAATTCCTTGAGAAGAATCGCATCAAGAATATCGCCGAGTTGAACCTTAGCAAATAGTTTCCAAGCCGTTACTTGCGGTCAAAAGTTCGCGAAACCTATCACCTCAGCTAATCTGATTCGTTGTTTTGCTGGATGTTTCGACCCTAAAATTACCCAAAACAAAAAGGCTGAGGAAAAATGCCACGAGCGAAACGCCCGCTTGGGTGGTTAGCATATCTTCGGTTAACATAGCTACCGAAACGATTCCAATAAAAAGCTTGAAAGGTAAAACGGTTTGCTTCCAGGAAATTTTCAAAACAGATATAAAAATAATTAGGAACAGCATTAAGGTTAGAAAGCCTCCTGCTACAGCAATGTATAAGTACTGATTATGGCATGTTAAGCGCCAGTCGTTGCTTAGCCAGGTATTTGTCCTCTTATAATATGCACTAAACTCGTCGGGGACATCGCCAATACCTACACCTAACAATGGATTTTCGAATGCTATTTTCGCACCGGCTTTCCAAAATTCAAGCTTCATAAGCAAAGTATGCCCAGATGCATTTTCTCCTCCGGAAGCATAAAAGGCATATTCGTACATCAATTGGTAATAGCGCATTCGAAGGCCCCACAACCCGGCATATTTAAAATTCGCCATTCCATTTTCGATGTTCTGAATATCATCTCCCGAAAGGGCGTTTACTCCTGAACTATCTTTGGTAAGACCTTTTGAATTTAGATAGCGGATAAGTGTTATTAAGATGGGATGACCCTTTAAATCAAAACTGTCGATTGCAATATTGCTCAATTTAGGCCATTCGTTTCGCAATTCCGAATCACAAATAAATGAACCTATATAGCTGCCGTTTTCAATTAAATCGAGGTTGTGTGAGTAGGGCCTGCCTGATTGCGTAAGGCTCGGTAAAGGCTTCGAGAACAATTCAGCGGGCGTAAAATAATCTCTCCACGTTTTAAACAGAATACCTGCAGTTATAAGCGATACAATAAACAGTGTGCTCGCCAAAACATTGAACCACATTGGACGAAGTTTTCTTTTAACCTCAACGAAAAGCCAACATAAACCAATCGTAAATAGGACGGCAAAGCCATTGAGCGATTGCAATACAACCATGAAAATCAACAAACTTGCAATAGCAATAAGGTATGCAATTCGTTCGATTTGACCGATTTTAAAAGGCTTGTAAATCAATATCCAAATGGCCAAAAACATGGCAAGCACGATTAATAAAGCAAACCGTATGTGGGAAATGAAAAGTGAAATATGGCGAATGTCGTTTAAGGAACCATTAATCCATTGTGGTAATCCTATAATCGAGCATGTTACCGCTGCCAAAAATACCGCTGCAATAAAAATGCGAATCAGGCCATAATACCACGAGGCGGGAAGCGGATTTGTGCTGCCCATTACAAATGGAAAGATGAGCAAAGGTAAGTTGATGCGCAACATTTTCAGTGTTTCATCAACGTTTGTACTCCAGATAACAGTAGGTAAATAGATTAAAAACAAGCTTGCGAGAAGCAGTGCTGTTTTGTTGGAACGAAAGCGCTTCCATTTATTCAAATAATCGCCTTCCAATATCCAGTTGCCTCCAATAAAAAATTGTGAAAGGCTCATCAACAACATCGAAAATGGTAAGCCAACAGCCATAAGCAAGAGGCCGGTAGCATGCAGGTAAGGATGAAGAAAGCGCAGTTGTTTGGGCAACATCAATGCTTCAAAACGGGATTATATGGAATGAAGTATACGTGTTAAAAACTTAATTTCAATGCGTCTGATTTAACTTCAAAATCTTGTTTCCGATAAATTTAACCCAATCGTCGTCGTCGTTGAGGCTAGGAATTAATTGAAGTTTTTCTCCGCCTTTGGATTCGAAAAGTTCCTGATACTCCGTACTCACTTCATGAATAGTTTCGAGACAGTCGGCAACAAAAGCCATTGAAAAAACCAGAACTTTCTTCTTTCCCTCAGATGCAAGGCGTTCGAGTGTATAATCGGTGTAAGGTGTTAACCAAGGATCTTTGCCCAGGCGCGACTGAAAGGTAATTACACAGCGTTCCTGCGGTAAATCGAGCGATTTAATGACGTTTTTGGCAGAAGCGAAACACTGCGCCCTGTAGCAAAAATGATTTCCGGAATTTATTTCGGGACATTCTGCCGGGCCTTTCTGGCAAGAAGCCGAGCACCCCGATTTGCGAATATGCCGCCAAGGAACACCATGAAACGTGAACATATACGAATCGTACTTTTCAAGTTGCATAAAGTGCCGGGCTTTTTCTGCCCAAAGCTTTATAAAATCGGGATGTGAATAATATGAAGAAACCACCTGCAACTCTGGAATATACTGCCAAGACGAAATTTCCTTTAGTGCATATTCGAGAGCAGAACCTGTACTCGAAGAAGCAAATTGCGGAAACAGTGGCATGAGGATAATTCGGTTGGGATTCGACGCCTTTAATTTGGCAATCGCTTCTTTCATTGATGGATTTTGGTAACGCATTCCGAGTTCGACCTGAAATGCATCTCCAAGGAAATTACGCAATTTATCACGAAGCGAATACCCATGAATTAATAGAGGAGAACCTTTTTCGCTCCAGATTTCGCGGTAAAGTTTCGCTGATTTTGGCGCTCTGAAGTTTGCAATTATACCGTTGACTAAAATTTGACGCGCAACATATGGCACGTCGATAACACGCGGATCCATAAGAAACTCGCGCAGATACTTGCGGACGTCGCTGGTTTTGGGACTGTCGGGAGTGCCTAATTGAAGCAGTAATACACCTGTTTTTGAGCTCATCGAATTTTATGCGTCAAATGTAATCAGTTCAAAGAGTATTATTCGTGTTTATTTTCTAATTTTGGAAAAATTCAAAGTGCAATTAGGTATCTAAATTCTGGAGTAATAAATTTTCATTAATCAAGTTCTAGAATATTTAAATAGTATGAATATACTTAATACTACTCGTGTGAAGAAGATTTTGTTGGTTGAAGATGAGTTCCAATTGCGAAATAATATAACCAATTTGCTCGAAGATAATGGTTTTGAAGTACTTTCTCTAGCCGAGGGCGATAAAGCGATTCGCATTATTCCGATTTACAAACCTAATTTGATTTTATGTGACATTAGGATGCCTGACTTTGACGGTTATTGGGTTTTGCATGAATCACGAAAAATTAAATTGGGTGCAATTATCCCCTTTGTTTTTATTTCTTCAAAAACAGAGCGTTTAGACGTTCGAACCGGAATGGAATTGGGGGCCGATGATTACCTCACAAAACCATTTACGCAGGCCGAATTATTGAATGCTGTTAATGCACGCCTAGAAAAGGCAAGCGATTACGAAAAAATTATTTCAGGTTCAACAGAGGAGCTCCCAAAGGCAAGTCCGGAGGATTTCGCAAAACTTTCGCCAGCCGAGCGAAAGGTAATTACCTGTGTTGCCTTGAATGAAACCTCGGCAGAAATTGCCAAGAAGTTAAGCATTAGCATAAAGACCGTTGAAAATCATAGGGCACGTATTTCTTCCAAACTTCAAATTAAAGGTCACTTAGGCTTGTTAAAATATTGCCTGAACAATCGAAAAGTAATTCTTTCGCAGAATTGGTCATTTCGATAATGTTTGAATCTTTTTTTTTCGAACTTGTAGCAGATTTAAGATGCGATGAACGGCTACTTTTCGGCAGTAATTGATTTGAATGGTTACCTTGTTTCTTTTGAAACAGATTCTACTGATATCAAATCATTTGGCATCGATTCATTCCAAAAAGCTGTTTGGGAAGATGGCGCTGAGTTTATTCACGCAAATCATCATGTACGTTTAGGTTCCCAGGGCTTTGTACATTTCTCCGAAGACACCTTTAATCTCTACAAACGCGATGCAAGCGACTTGTCAAAATTGATCTACAAGCGTGCACAAGTGCTTGACCCTAAATCAGAACAATTTGAAACTTTTCTGAGTCATTCGATTGAGGCATCCGGATTGATGCGTGCTCCACTTGCATTTTTTACGAAAGATGCACGAATTTGTTATGGAAATGCTGCGTTGCTGGATCTGTTTCAGGATGCTAAAAATCATTTCGAAGCAATTGATTTGGAGATTAAGTCGATTTATGAAATTATATACAGCAGGTTGTTTTTAGCTTGGGATTCAGGATTTTCGACTACCGCGCTTATACCTAAAGGGATTTTTGCCGGCAAACTTTATATATCGCCATGTTGGATTTATTCGGGCGAATTTGCGGGTTTCAGGCTGGAGTTTCAACCCGAGAATCATATAAAATCGCTGCCGGTTCTCGATTCGTTATCGAATCTGCCGCTAAAAAATCCAAATCCTGTTTTAAAGATAAGTTCAAAAGGTATGCTGCTGTTTGCAAATGATGCCGCATTACAACTTTTTGAATTAACAGATGGCAAATTACAATCGGAGCAGTCGAATAGACTAAAGTCTATAGTTGCTGAATCGCGGGATAAAACCTCCGCGAAACATCAATTGCAAATAGGCATGCGTCACTTCCTGTTGCGTATTGTAAACTCCGAAAATGAAAGCCTGATTTATTTTTCAGACATTACAGAAGAGTTTCAAATTAAACAGGAGTTTGAAAATACGCTTTCTCAGCTAATTGCAATCATTAATAGTTCGCGCAGTTCAATTATTCTTCTAAATCTTGACCGTAGCATTTTATTTTACAATCAACGCGCACGTAAAGAAATTCGGAAATATTTTGGCTTCGACCTCGAGAAAGGAATCATTCTCCCCGAGCTGGATACAAGCCTTTCTAAAACCATCGATGTTGCTATACAAACTGCCATCGATGGTAAGCATCAACTAAGCTACGAACTCGATTTTGAATATTTGCCCGGCAAGAAAATCTGGTTCAATTTTATGGTATATCCCATAACGAATCATTTAGATGAAGTGAATGGCGTATGCTTAAGTATTCAAAACATTACACGTTCAAAAATTACCGAACAGGAGACCGAACGTGTAAAATCCTTTTACGAAACCATCCTTAATAATTTACCTTCCGATATCGCGGTGTTCAATCCTGAACATCATTACCTGTTTTTGAATCCACATGCCATTCGCGATCCCGAGTTGCGACGTTGGATGATTGGGAAAACCGATTATGATTTTGTAGCACGTAGAAATTTAGATCACAGCATTGCTGACCAACGCCGCACAATGTTTAATCAGGTTGTTCAAACGCGAGAGACATATACGTTTGTAGATGAGCATATTCGTAATGGTGAGATTATCTATATCTTGAGAAAATTTTATCCGGTAGTTGAGCAGGATGAAGTAAAGTTAGTAATAGGATATGGACTCGACATTACAAACGAAAAAAAGACCGAAAACCGCATCGCTGCTTCAGAAAACCGATTCAAAGGTCTGTTTAATAACAACCCGATGTTGCTTTTCATCGTTGACGAGAACTTTGTAATTCATGAATTAAACTTAGCCGCAAGTGCGGCATTTAGATTAGAAAATCAGGGTGCCGTTGGTTCTGATTTAAGAGATTTTATTGCGTCAGAATATCGTGATGAGTTCTCGGATAAGTTTAGAGAAGCATTACAACTTAGCCCGAATCAAACATTTACCTGCTATTGCGGTTTAACAATTTCAGACGCGTACTTTTCGGTTGAATTTTCTGCAACTCCTGTTTTAGACGATAGCGGTAAAAAAATGCTTTTACTTGCCGGGGTCGACCAAACCGAGCGCTTAAAGTCGGAAGAGAAATTGCGCGACAGTGAGTCCTTTAATCGCCTCCTTGTAAAAGAAATGCCGATACCATTTGCGATTATTGACTTGGACAAAGCCGTTTTCTTGAATGATGCCTGCCGGGAATTGATTGGCGCCGATGAACAGACCGATTTCTCGGGACAGAGCTTGTTTGCTTTTGTTGATCCGGCTTATCATGCGATTATTGCCGACCGTCTTCGTAAGCGTTACGCTGGAGAAGAAACGCCACCTGTAATAGTTAAAATTTACACAATACAAGGGGAAGCGCGTTATGTCGAAATGCAAGGTGGCCTTTTAAACAGGTCAGGGGCGCCGCTCAATTTCGTTACGTTTACCGACCGTACCGAAGAAACGCTTATCGAACAGGCGCGAAAGCAGGCAGAGGAGGCACTAATTGAATCTGAGCAAAAACTCTCACTGCTGGTAGCGAGTTTACCTGTTGTTCCGTATAGTGCATCAGCCGAAGGGAAATATACTTTCAATTACCTGAATGAACGCGTATTTCAGCTTATTGGATTTACGGCCGAGGAAGTGCTTGAACAGCCCGGTTTCTGGCTTTCGCGCATTCATAGCGATGATTTGATATTGCTGTCGAGAGCATCTCAAGGGTTTATTAAAAGTGGCGAGGCAAGCATAGAATACCGCATCCGAAACGCCTTTGAAATCGATGTGTGGATTAGGGAAACAATCCGTAAAATCGTAGATCCTTCGGGCCAAACAATTGGAGTGTCGGGTGTTTTTCAGGATATCACGAATGAAAAAAAACAAAGCGACAGACGTCGGCTTATCGAATCGACCTTGTTTGATATATCGAAGGAAGAAATATCGGCAACCGATTCACTCTATACATTTTATAAAACGGTATACAATCGACTTAAATTAAATATTGGAATTTCTGGCCTTTCCATCTGGAGGGCAGGACAAGATACTTACCATGCTAGCGAAAGCTTCCACGTTCGCGAGGAAACAGCGTTTGAACGAACTAAGCAAGAGATTAACAAGCACCAAATCGACACCCTGCTTGGAGTTGTAAATACTATTTCGACAGATAGTCGAGACAATGCCCTTGATGATGTTATTAACTTGAATTTAATTTTCGGAATTCCGAAAAAAACCTCCCTTTTGTTGAGCCCTGTGCGCAGTTCACTGGGCGGTAACTTGCTGATGCTTCTTGAACACGAAGATGCAAATTTTACTTGGGAATACGAGCATTTTAACCTCATTAGCTCTTTGTCGGAATTGATTTCCTTTAATCTCGAATATTTTAATCGCATCGAATCAGATAATAAATTGCGAGAGGTCTATCGGCTTGCAAAGATTGGTGCATGGGAAATTGAGCCCGAGAAAAACCGAATTTACTGGTCTGAGGCGATGTACGAATTTTATGGGCTCGAAGAAAGAATTACCCAGCCATTGTCGTTTGAGGAAGCCTTGAACTACATACATCCTGACGACAAAGAAAATTTTGAGCAGGCATTTCGAGCATTGCACGCAAACAACCAACCATACAAAATAGAATGCCGGCATATACTAAGCGATGGTAAGGTTCGGTATTTTGAAAAGTCGGCTTTGGCAATTCCTTCACTTTCAGGCAGCACACTCTTTATGGGTGTTACAATCGACATTACCGAGAAGAAGATTGCCGAGCGCGAAATGCAAAACAGGCAAAGACGTCGATTGATTTTAAATGCCATTGGCTCTGCGATTTCTCCTGCATCAACGCTAAGTGAATTATTCTCTTTATTTGCCGATGCTTTCATTCAAACAGCGCCGGTTAGAAGCATCGCTGTTTTTTCTGATGAGACCAATTGCGGTAATTATTCGCTTTTTTATAATTATCCGCCAACATCTCGTGCTATAACCGAGTTGGAAAGTAAATTAAACAGAGAAATTCAGCAAGGCCTTGCCAATAGTCCATTGAATAAAGTAATTGCATTTAATGACGAGTTTGCACATTGGCTTATTTCGCCAGTACAGATGCCTGGGCGGGGCAGGTGTTATCTCACATTAGAAACATTAAATGAATCGGATGCCGATTTTGTTGCCATAACCGAATCGGTTATTCTATTGCTGCAGGAAAAGGCAGAGCGCATTTTTGCTGAGGGCAAATTGCGAGACCTCAATCTGGAGTTAACAGATACAAACCTTCAGCTGCGGCAGTATTCCTACATAGTTTCACACAATCTCAGGGCGCCGGTAGCTAATATTTTAGGCTGTTTAAATCTTTTAAACGATGAGGAAACTGGCGATTCACGCAACAAGGTTCTTATGGATGGCTTAAAAATATCAGCCAATGCCGTCGATTCCATTTTACAGGACCTTAATAAAATCCTGAATATTAAGGTTGATGTATTAAAACAATTCGAATACATCCCATTTAATCATCTGCTGGATGAGGTGCTGGAGAATTTGAAAAATGAAATTGAGGGAATCGAATTTTCAATGACGCGCGATTTTGAGGAAGTAAGCGGAATGATGGCTTTTAAGCCTTATCTGCTCAGTATTTTCCAAAACCTGATTTCCAATTCCTTTCGATACAGAAGACCTGAGAAAAAACTTGAAATTAGCGTTATAAGTAAGGCGCAGGGCCACAAAATCGAATTGCATTTTACCGATAATGGGCGGGGAATCGATTTACAAAAAAATCGGAAGCGCTTGTTTAAACTATACGAACGTTTTCACACCGATGTGGCCGGAACAGGTCTTGGACTTAATATGGTGCGGGAACAAGCACGTGTTTTAGGTGGTACCATTCAAATTGAAAGCGAAGTTGATGTTGGAACCAAATTTATTCTTACGTTTGTTCCCAAGGCTTAGTTTGAGGGAATGAAAATTTGGTTGATAGACGATGACAACGTTACGAATATGCTCAACAGGTTTTTCTTGGAAGAGCATTATCCTTCGTTGGAAATTCGTTCCTTTATTTACGCCTCTGAGGCACTAGAGGAATTAAAGCAAGGGAGAGACAATCCCAATTTTATACTTTTAGACATCAATATGCCCGGCATGAATGGATGGGAATTTCTCGATGCTTTGCAGCAATCAGAGATATCCTCCAGCAAATTACCAATTATTTATATGCTCTCGTCTTCGCTCGATCCGGAAGATGACGCCAAAGCAAGGGATTCTGCGTTGGTTAAAGGATTTATTTCCAAACCGCTTGAAGTTGAAAAACTCCCATTTTTAAATGGCTGATTTTATTGCCCAAGTTTAGGGGCTCAAATGATGATTAATTCAACTTTTGTTTTTCCAGGATATCAAGAATTGCTTCCGTTGAAAGCGGCTTCTCTTTAAAATCGATAACATCTCCAAACTCTTTCGCACGGTGAATGTCTTTGGGATCGATTGAAGATGTGCATACAAAAAGGTTGATCTTCTTTCTAATGTCTTCTCCCAAAAGAATGTAATTGGCCAAGAAGTGCCAACCATCGGCTATGGGCATATTTATGTCCAACAAAATAATATTGGGAAGTACTCCTTCATTTGCAATGCGCTCTTTCAGGCAGTCCATTGATTCGAGGCCATCGTGAAACACTTCCGTTTCGACCAAGCTAGCAGCCCTTCGAATGTTGTTTCGCGTTATCATGATGAACAAATCATCATCATCAATAATCCAAATTAGCGGCGAATGCTCCATCAATTTTACGGCAAATATACCGTAAACATCGTTCCTTCTCCAACATTACTTTTAACTTCAATGGTGCCACCAAGTGCTTCAATCTGGTTGCGGGTAATGAACAATCCGATGCCCCGAGCATCGCGGTTTCCATGAAAGGTTTTAAACATACCAAAAAGCTTATCTCCATATTTTTCAAGATCGATGCCTTTGCCATTATCTTGTATTGAAAAATAAGGAACGGTATTTCGAATACCCGCTTCGATAATTATTTCAGGGTCGGCATCTGCTCTGCGGTATTTAATTGCATTCGATAACAGATTAAGTACAATGCTGTCGAGGTAGGCTATATCGGTTTGCAACTTGAATCCGTCGGGTATTTTATTTACAATCTTTACATTGTTTGTTTTTAAATCGACCACCAAGGTTTCGAGTGTACGGTTCACAACCTGAAAAAACGAAACCGACTCTTTGTGAATATTAACACGCGATTGAATATTCAATAACTCGTTAAGGTGCCGCAACGTAGAATCGAGGTTTTTACTCGATTTTATTAGTCCATCAACAAACTGTCGCTGTATCTCGGGCTCGGGTTCATCGGCTAAAACATGCGCAATGCCTGATATATTGCTGGCATGCGAACGGATGTTGTGCGAAACGATGTACGAAAAATTCAGCAGTCGTTTGTTTTGTTCACTAACAATATTCAGAGCATCGCGCGTGGCTTGTTCCTGATGTATACGTTCTGTAATATCCACAAACGTATACGCAATCAACCCACTTTCTGCCTCCTCTAAATAAATGGCGTTAGAAAGCACCGTCATGGTCTTGTTTCCAGGAAGTTTCAACTTTAATTCAAACGATTCTTTCAGGCCATCGGAAATGATGTTTTCGATACTTGCTAGTTGATTGCTTTCGATTTCGGTTGGGAATATCGAATCGAATTGCTGCTGTTGTGCTTGATTGGCAGTTAAATGCAGCAGGCTGCACACATAGCGGTTTGCGTAACGAACGCGGCCGTCGGCTCCGAACATTATTGCTCCGAAGGCAGCATTTTCGAATATAGTGCTGAAGCGCTCGCGTTCCTGCTCCCATGCCCTGCGCGAAAAAGCATTGTTAACTAAATCGCCGGCTAATTTGAATAGTGAAATTTCACTTTCGGACCATTTGCGGATGTGCTTTGTTTTTGCGGTGTAAATACCAATTATTCTATTGCTCGTCATCAGGGGTAAAACCACCAGCGACTGAATGCGATTTTCGGAAAGGAGACTGCGTTCTTTTTCAGCCTCTGCAGGCATTTCAGAAACTACAGGTATATATATTGAATTACGTTTAATTAGCTGCTCAAGCATCCAAGGATAATCGGATGCAGAAGTATGCTCCCAAAGGGACGAAGCCCCAACGGGTGAATGCTTCTCCCAGATTATAGGTTTAATTCCGATGCTGTCGGGTCCTTCAAATGGTACAATCGAGCTTTTGTCTAACTCGAAGAACGCACCAATATTACCAACAAAATTCAACATCGCGTCACTCAGATTGACTATTTCGGTCGAAATTAGACGTGTCGATAAATCTGAAATCAATTGATAAAACCGGGTTTGCCGATCACGCTCCATTTGTGTGAGGCGCGGCGATGTGGTATCGCGAACCACAGCCAGAATACGCTGTTCGTCGAGTTTAGAAAGGCGAATTTCGTAATACCGAATTTGCCCGTTTTGATTTGCACTGCCTTCAATTGCGTCTACTTTTTTACCGGCCAAAACCAACGGTAAGGCACGTTTTACACTTGGGCCCCAATCGGTATTTTCGAAGCGTAATAAATTAGCTCCTAGTAATTGTTCGGTCGTGTATGGCAGTTGATCGGGGCGATTAACAAAAATTTCTTCGATAACACCTTCTATATTTATAATAAATAGTTGATCGGGAATTGTGCTAACGATAGCACTAAGCCGCGCCCGCTGGTTGATTATTTCTTTTCGAGCCTGCTCCTCCTTGGTAACATCTTTTTGCAGTGCAATAAAGTTAGTGTGTTGTCCATGCTCGTCGAAAACAGGATAAATCTGAAGATAAACGATGTATGGCCTACCCGATTTGGTGTAGTTTATAAGAGTTCCTTCAGCTTTTTCTTTTTTTCGAATGGATTCACCAAGCTGTTTCGAAACCATACGGTCGGTTTCTTTACCTTGGAGAAAGCTGCCCGGAACTTTACCAGATACGTCGGTCAATACATAGCCTGTTATGTTTGTAAATGCATCGTTAATCCATTCAATGCGGCCTTCTGCATTAGTAATCACAACAGCATTATCTGTGTGTGTGGCAATAACCGAAAGCTTGCGCTGAATCGAAAGCGCTTCTTTTTTTTGTTCTTCGATGCGAATTCGTGTGTAAACCTGACCGGCCAGCTCGCAAATAAAGCGAAACAACTCTTTATCATCGTTCGAAAAAGCATCCACTTTTGAGCTTACGATTCCGAAAGTGCCTATGATTTTTCCAAAAGCACGTATGGGAATATAAAGGCGGCAACGTACGGTAAACGAACGTTTACTGTCTAAACTAAAAGGCTGTGTGGCGTCTTGTGTATCAGAAATGTAGATTGCCTCGCCGGTTCTAAAAACCATTCCGGGGTGGCGATCCATTGCCGTTCGTTCGGCCTCGCGCCGCTCCTCTTCTGTAAATCCGTGGGCGATGAGGAGTTCGAGTTTGCCTTTCTGTTCATTGTATAGATACAAGCCGGCGAACTCCAGCGGAAATAATTCTCCCAGTGCTTTTTCGACCTCACGCACCAATACATTTACATCATCCAAATTGCTAAAAGCATTTAGATAATGTGTACAAATACTAACTCTGCTGGGAAAATTCGCCTCCGAACCTGTTTTCAAGAGTGTTATATGAGCTGTAAAGCCGCTGCAACGCAAGTTTCATCCTGCGAATAATGACCACCACTAACACCGATGGCACCACATAACTGACCATCAATTGAAATTGGAGAGCCACCACCCAGCAAGATAAAACCGGGCAATTGATCGGCCCCATTCATTAAGATTGGGTCGTCCTTAATAAAATTGTACCAGGCATTTCCAGTAGGTATACCAAAACCTGCAGCCAAAACGGCTTTTTTACGCGCGGTTTCAACCGATATTAAAGGCGCACCATCCATACGGGCAAACGCTTTTTCAACCCCACTTTCGTCGACAATACTTACCGAAATTTTTAAGCCAATTTCTGAAGCTTTTTTCATTGCTTCCTTGGCCATTTCCATTGCTAAATCTATCGTTACCGATGCCTTTTCGAATTTTTTCATGTCGATGCTTACTTTATTAGACAATCAATTTTAACTCAATATTAGGGAATATGTTTCAATTGAGGATAAAATTAATAGGAAATATTCTGCAGCAATCTGCCTGCTCAAATTTGCACATCATTCAGAAAGCGCGTTAGGGCTCTTGGGAATGCAAAATTATTCAGCTCATCGAGTTTTAGGCAAATTGATTTACTCCACTCGGTAAGCGGCAGCTCTTCAACCTGAACGGTTATAAACGCGATATGCAATTTCTGGTGGCTGAGTATATGTGTGTAATTTGAAGCGCAATTAATAGTATATCGCACAGCAAGCGTTTCGCGTAACTCTTCCTGATGGTTTGAACTAGTCGATTCGATTAAAGGAAATTCGTGCAGTCCTTGCCAAATGTCTTTCTCTTCGCGTTTACGAATCAACGTTTCTCTATTTCTGTCGACAAATACCAAGTAAGTGAAGAAGCGATCGCGCACCTTTGTTTTGCCTTGTTTTATCGGAAAACTTTCTTGTCTTTTTGATGCAAATCCGGAGCAATGAACTTGTATCGGGCAAATTGTGCAATTGGGGTTGCGCGGTGTGCAAATCAAAGCGCCCAATTCCATCATGGCCTGGTTGTGATTCCCCGGGTTTTTACTATCGAGCAATTCCGCTGCAATTGCTGTTATTAGTTTCTTGCCGGTGGGAGAATCTACAGGGGCTTCAATTGCAAATAAACGGGCGAGTACACGGTTAACATTTCCATCCACAGTTGCATGTGGTAATCCAAAGGCAATCGAAGCAATTGCGGCAGCGGTGTAATCGCCGATGCCTTTTAATGACTTAATTACAGCGTAGTCGTTCGGAAATTCACCCTGATGTTTATCTACAATCATTTTTGCGGTAGCATGCAGATTTCGCGCGCGCGAATAATAGCCGAGACCCTGCCAGGTGTGTAATACAAGGTCTTGAGGAGCAGCAGCCAAATCGCGAACACCTGGAAATAGCTCAATAAAACGGAGGTAGTATGCCGTTCCCTGATCGACTCGGGTTTGCTGCAAAATTACTTCCGATAACCAAATATGGTATGGATTGGAACTATCGCGCCAAGGCAGGTTGCGCCGATTCTTCTCATACCATTTAGATAATTTCGCTGAAATAGGATGTGTCCTGGCCATGGGCGGCAAATGTACTTGTTAAATCGAATTGGGCATCCTGAATTAGCCTGGGTGTGATATCTAATAATGGGTTATTTGTATAGATGATAAAAATCAGCATTTTCTTGCGTTTAATTCCTTTATTTCGTACCCGATAAACCACACACAGTTTCTATTAGCATTCGAAATTATGCCGGGATTTCAACACATCGACTTCAATGCCATCGGTGCCAAAGATTTGTTGGTGTTCTTTGAGCAACGGCATCATGCTTATGTGAAAAGCATGCTCGAACTCATCTTGCGTAATTTCGACTCGGCCTTGCATCAGGAAAATACCCTGCACGAGGGCGCCGAATACCTCCTCAACTTGCTGCTCGAGTTACGTAAGAATGTCGATAAGCTCATCAACATCGAGCAGGAATCCATCTTTCCCTTTATTCGCACGCTTATCGAAGTGCGCGAAACCCAATCTCCGATTCGTTTTTTAAACATCAACCTCAGCGAAAGTACGCTCAAGGCCATTCGCCTCGACCATGCGCGCGTGCTCGATCTATTGCATGGCATCCGCAATTTCACCAACAACTATACGCCACCGGTAAAATGCAATGAAACACTTAAGCTGGTTTATGCCGAGCTCGAAGAATTCGACCACAATTTTGGACAGTTGCTACACCGCGAAATCGAATACCTTTTTCCACGGCTCATTGCCCTCGAACAAGAAGTGGTAATGCGAACAGAAGAGGCAAGTGAAGGCGAACGGCTTCGACGCGGCATGGAATAACATGAACCGAATTTTCAGGGCAGAATCTACTACCGAATTGGCTACATGCTACCATTGCGGCGATGCATGTGGATTTGTGTTTTCATTTTAACTTTATTAGCATACTAACACAGGAAAAAGAAAACAAAATAACTGCAAGCCATGCTATCAGAATAGAACCCAAAGGAGAATTGACATTACACAAAGATCTATTCTATTTCGTGTTGCCAATTCAAATACTATTTTTTACTTTACGCATATCACATGAAATGGGCTTAGTGTATTCAAAAATAAACTTGTCGAATCCTGTTAAAGGAAGTTAAAATCTTTACACGTAAAATGCTTGCTTTACAAGCATATATATTTCCATTGTTCATTCTCAATCAACAATATAACGTCACAAATTCACCACGATCATGACCTATCTTTTTATTTTTTTGGCTGTAATCCTTGTACCTGTTATTCTTAATCAACTCGTCTTTTCCGAATCGGCACAAATACCTCAGGGAAAAATTTTACCAGGTATGGAACTTAATAGTAATGTTGAAGGATTCAGACAGCGCATCCTCGAAGTGGCCGATGGACGGGCATTGGTTGACTTAAAAATCGATGCATATGCAGAAGGTCCGCCGAAGCATATTCATACGGCTTTTGATGAATCATTTACCGTTAAAACCGGAAGTTTATCGGTATTGATAGATGGCGAAAAAAAAGTATTAAAGGCAGGCGAAACAATTTTGGTCACTAAGGGAACCCCGCATAAATTGTTCAATGAAAGTGAACAAGAGGTAGTTCTTGAGCCCGGTTACATGCCTGTTTTGTTTCTAGCCCATCTTACTGAGCTTTATAATTTGATGGATGAGCTGGAAACTATGAAATCGCCTAAAATCATGTTTCGTCTTGCTGCTTCAGGCAACGCTTTCGACACGTGGATTGCTGATGGCCCTCCCATCGCAGTGCAAAAAATTATGCGCGTTCTTTTAGCTCCATGGGCCCGATTGATGGGATATAAGCGTTGGGAAGCTTAATGCGATAGTAATACAAGTCGATTTTTATTAGAGAATAGATTTCGACTATACCATCGTTTTATAAGGGAACCTATTTTTTGTTTCTTTTAAACAGATAGTATACGATCACACCAATTGGCAGTACGGCCAATCCTGCATAATATTCAGCTTTATCGGCCAAGGCATTTTTAAAAATAAACCAACCGATGACCGCGATAAAAAGTATTGGCAGCAAAGGGTAAAAGGGTACTTTGAAGGAGGGTATTTCGGAAGGATATTTTTTTCGCACTATGAAAATTCCAATACAGGCAGTTAGCAGGAACATCCACTCTACAAAGGTTACATACTCAATGATACTGCTGAAAGATCCCCAAAGATAAACCAACAACATGGCCCACCCCGATTGCAAAAGAATAGCATTC
>CAZVHF010000029.1:14728-18401 GCA_964627105.1 uncultured Chitinophaga sp. | reverse complement strand
CGTAAAATATAATCTGTCATCATGCCATACAAGTGCATTCGGGTATTTCCTCCGTAAATGCCGTGGTTTTTGTCGGGATACATGAACATATCGAACTGTTTGTTGGCTTTAACCAAAGCAGAAACCATCTCCACAGAATTCTGAAAATGTACGTTATCGTCGGCCGTTCCATGAATGAGCAAATATTTCCCTTTTAAACGCGCCACATGGTTAATAGGCGAATTATCGTCGTAGCCTGCTGCATTGTTCTGCGGCAATTGCATAAAACGTTCGGTGTAAATCGAATCGTAATAACGCCAGTTAGTTACCGGAGCCACAGCGATGGCCATTTTAAATACGTCGGCGCCTTTGGTAATGCAAAGTGAACTCATGTAGCCACCATAACTCCAACCCTGAATGCCAATGCGCGCGGCATCAACATACGGCAGACTGCCTAAATATTTCGCAGCAGCAATCTGGTCTTCTGTTTCGTAGCGGCCCAATTGCATGTAAGTCGATTTTTTAAAGGCCTCTCCGCGGTATTGCGTTCCGCGATTATCGACCGAAACCACGATATATCCCTTCTGCGCCAGCATCACATGCCATAAATAATTAGCCCCTTCCCACTGATCCTCTACTGTGTTGTGGCCCGGACCGCCGTAAACCGTCATGAATACCGGATATTTCTTCGATACATCAAAATCGGGCGGCTTAATCATCCATGCATTGAGCGAATCGCCCAATCCGTTTGGGATTTTAATGAATTCTTTTGTAGAAAGGGCATACCCGGCAAGTTTCTCCTGCAATTCTTTGTTTTGTTCCAATACACGAACTGTTTTCCCGTCTCGGCTATACAACGTAAACGTTAATGGCTTCGATGCCGCACTTTCGGTTAGAAGTACATAACTGAAATCGGCACTACATGCAGCATCTTGGTGGCCCGATGATTTGATGAGTGGTTTAACATTTTTACCATTGAGTTTCGCCGAAAAAACCGTACGCGACATCGGATTGGGCCATGCAGCCTGGTACCACAGTACACTATTTTTTTCATCCATACCATAAACTTCGGTAATGTCGACACCAACATTGCTAATAGGAATTGATTTCTTAGAACCAATATCATAGAGATAGGCACGGTTCCATCCATCCGATTCGCTGGTCCACAGAAATTGCTTGCCGTTACTTAGAAACTTCAGGTTATCGTGTATGTCGATATAGGTTTTACTACGTTCTTCGAGCAGAGTTGATGCGACACCAGTCGAAGGATCGGCCAGCAAAAGCTCGAGGTGGTTTTGCAAGCGGTTCATGCGTGTTACGCATACCTTACTGCCATCGTGATTCCAAGTCATGCGTGGCAGATATGTCTCGGGATCATCGCCGGTTTGTACCTTAACACTTTTACCCGATTCAGTGTCGTAAACGAATGCCGAAACACGCGCGTTTTCTTCACCGGCTTTCGGATATTTATAACGGTATTCGCCCGGATACAGACTGCCGTATGTCGCCATATTAAATTCTTTGACGCGGCTTTCGTCGAAACGCAAGAAACCAAGTTTACGGCTGTCGGGCGACCAGAAATACGATTCTTTCAAAGCAAATTCTTCCTCATACACCCAATCGCTCGCGCCATTGATTACTTCGTTCCATTTTCCGTCTGTGGTTACGGCTAATTCGCGATTTGCATCAAGAAATTTTATGTAGAGATTGTTGTCACGCACAAAGGCCACTTTCTTTCCGTCGGGCGAGAAAGTAGCATATGCCTGTTTTCCACCGTCCTTACTGAGGTATGTTGCCGATTTTGTTTTTAGATCTACAACCACAAAATGCGACCGACTCGAATACCGGTAAAGCGGTTCGGTTTCGGTTGGAATGAGCAACTTACTTTCGTCGGATGAGAATGTATAGGAATCCATTTCGAGGGGCTTACCTTCGATATTGTATTCGTTCGAATTCCATAAGACTTCAACTTTATCTCCACTTGCATAACTGTATTTCACGAGCATTTGGCCGCTTTGATCAGCTTCCATGGCCACGTAATGCTTGCCATCGTTCATGCTTTCGAAGCCCTGCACATAAGATGGTGAAAATGTGCGTGAGCCCCAGATTTCCTGCAAACTGAGTTGCTTTTTGGCAGTCTGCGAATAAGAATTAACCGGGAACAGGTTAATTAATCCGATGAGTATAAGAAGTGTTAAACGCATAAAATAAAATTTACAAGCGAAGGTATAATGTTAAGTTGAAATACAAACTGCCGAGTTAATGCCCGCTTTCGTTTTTGAGCCATCCGGCGTACATCAGGTAATTATCGGCGATACGATCGATTTGTCCTTTGACCATTTCTTCACTAACTCTCTTTACAGGTTTAGCCGGAACACCTGCCCAAATCCATCCGCTTTCGACAACCGAATTCTCGAGCACAACCGCTCCGGCGGCGATAATGCTTCCGGTTTGCACCAATGCATGATCCATCACAATGGCGCCCATCCCAATCAACACATTGTCTTCGAGTTTACAGCCGTGTACCAAGGCGCGATGTCCGATTGAAACGCGATTGCCGATTTCGGTGGCAGCGGTAAGGTAGGTGCAATGAATGATGGCTCCATCCTGAATATTCACCTTGTTACCAATGCGGATGGAATTTACATCGCCACGAACGACTGCATGAAACCATACACTGCAATCGTCGCCAAACGTCACATCGCCAATTACCACAGCGTTTTCGGCCAGGTAGCAATTATCGCCAATGTGAGGACGAAACCCTCTAACTTCTTTAATGAGTGCCATAAGATTTGCGTTAATTTGCACAAAGGAAAAAAAATCGCCGCTTTTTTGAACCTATCTTAAAACGATTCATAAGACCGCCTGAAAAAAATTGAAATATGAAAGCAATTATCATAAGCGCGCTGTTCGCAATCAGCCTTGTTGTTGAAAGCAATGCACAATCCGAAACCCGCGTAACAACCAAACCCGAAGAAGCGCTTGTTTACCTCAACGGCGCTCAAATTACTTCCCGTGGAAAAGCCACCTTAAAAGATGGCCGGCAGACCATCGTATTCGAGATGCTGTCGAACTACATCGACCAAAATTCGGTACAGGTAAAAGCCGATGCAGCTGTAACAATTCTCGCTGTCAATTATGGATTGAATTACCTGAAACCTCAGGATTTCAAAGAGTTCAAACAGCTTGAAGATTCCGTAAAATACTATGCAGACCAAAATGCGCGCATGGCAATAAATCGTAAAGGATACGAAGAAGAAATTGCCATGCTAAGCGCCAACCGCAGCATAGGCGGAGCAAATAACGGCGTAAGTGCGGCCGAACTGGCAAAACTCACTGAATTTGTGCGAAACCGCATGCAAGAAAGCAGTTTGAAGAAGTACGAGATCGAACAAAAAGAAAAGCGCAACAACGAGCGAATTACCGCTTTGAGTCAGCAAATGAACGAAATGCGCAACAACGATATGAAGCCAACCGGAGAAATCACGGTTCAACTTAATGCAACAACTGCCGGCCCCGCTAATTTCGAACTCAGTTACTATGTTACCAACTGTGGATGGGCGCCTTCGTACGATATTCGTGTAAAAGATGTAAACAGCAAAGCAGTGATTGCCGCCAAGGCGAACATTGTGCAGAATACCGGACAGGATTGGAAAAACATCAAACTGGCACTGAGCACCGGAAACCCTGCATC
>CAZVHF010000029.1:0-14628 GCA_964627105.1 uncultured Chitinophaga sp. | reverse complement strand
CAGTATGCCATAGCGGCCAATTATACATACCTAAGCATACCAAAAGTGGATAAAGACGCTTTTTTACTTGCCCGTTTACAAGGTTGGGATAAGAGCGAATTATTGCCCGGAGAAGCCAACGTATATTTCGAAAACAACTATGTAGGACAAACCTACTTCGATACGCGTATTGTAGATGATACTTTGTCGGTTGGTTTGGGAAGAGATAACAACATTGTTGTGAAACGCAAACAGGTGAACGAATTCAAAGAGAAAACAAGCATATCGGGTAACACGAAAAAAGTAAGCCGTATGTACGAAATCGAGGTGCGCAATACGCGCAAATCGGCAATTGAAATTGAACTCGAAGACCAGATTCCACTTACCAATAATGAACAATTGGAGGTTGAGGTGCTTGAAACCGGCAATGCCCAGTACAATAAGGAAACCGGCAAACTAACCTGGAAAATCAAGCTCAATCCGGGTGAGAGTAAAAGTATTCGCTTCGGATATGCCGTTAAGCACCCCAAAAAGATGATTGTTAATGGCCTTTAAGTTTAATCTGGCCGCGGATAATCGATTGAAAAATGGAGTCCGCGGCTTTCTTTTCTTTGTCGGGCGGCTTTTATGATTAGATAACCAATTAGTATGAGGTTACGCAATTCGCATAGAGGTTGCGAGAGCGTTGTTCGCCGATACATGTTTTCGGTTTCGCGATGCAGAATTTGCAAGCGGTCGAGCGCACGTTGTAAGCGTACATTGCTGCGAACAATTCCCACATAATTGCTCATGATTAGTTGAAGTTCTTTAAGGTTTTGCGTAATCAAGACCATTTCCTCGGGGTCGGCGGTGCCTTTAATATCCCAGGCTGGAATGGATTCGCAGAATGAGATAGATTGATAAGTACTTAGAGCAGTTTCTGCAGCACGATGGGCGTAAACGAGTGCTTCAAGAAGGGAATTTGAAGCCAGGCGATTTCCGCCGTGTAAACCGGTCGACGAACATTCGCCGGCTGCCAGTAAATTCGTAATCGACGAGCGACCGTGCATATCGACTTTAATGCCGCCGCACATATAGTGGCAGGAGGGAACAACCGGAATCATGTCGCGTGTTATGTCGATACCGATATGCAAACAATGCATATAGATATTGGGGAAATGCGCTTTCAGTTTCTCCGCATCCAAATGGGTGCAGTCGAGCCAAACAAAATCGTCGCCTCGGGTTTTTAGTTCATGGTCGATGGCGCGCGCCACTATATCGCGAGGAGCCAAATCGGCACGTTCATCGTAGTTTTTCATAAACGCTACCTTTTCCTGATTTCGAAGAATGGCTCCAAACCCTCGCAAGGCTTCGGTAATCAAGAAACTGGGCTGAACGCCCGGCTGGTATAAAGCTGTTGGATGAAATTGCATGAACTCCATATTTTCAACCCGCCCTTTGGCCCGATAAACCATGGCAACACCGTCGCCGGTGGCAATGCGCGGATTGGTAGTTGATGCATACACATGGCCTGCACCTCCTGTTGCAATGAGGGTAATTCGGGCGAGGATGGCCTCGGTTTTTCCCGTCAAAAGGTTAAGCGCGTAAATACCAAAGCAGGTAATCTGAGGTGTTGAGCTGTTTACATAGTGTCCAAGCTGATGTTCGGTAAGAATTTCGAGTGCAAAATAATGGTCCAGCATCTCAATGTTTGGGTGCTGCTGTACGCGTTCAATAAGCGACTGCTCAATCTCGAAGCCTGTGGTATCTTTATGATGAAGGATGCGGTGCTCAGAATGTCCGCCTTCTTTGCCCAAATCGTAAACGCCGCGATCGTTCAAATCGAACTGCGTGCCCCAGGCAATAAGCTCACGAATTCTGTCGGGACCTTCGGTAACCACCATGCGCGTAACTATTTCGTCGCAAAGCCCGTCGCCAGCTGCAAGGGTATCACTGATGTGCTTCTCGAACGAATCTTCTTCAGAGATTACGGCTGCAATTCCACCCTGTGCATATTTTGTGTTCGACTCGTCACTATCCGACTTTGTAATAATAATGACCCTGCCGTAATCGGCAACCTTAAGTGCATAACTTAAGCCCGCAATACCAGACCCAATCACAAGAAAATCAGTTTTTTTCCATTCCATAATCCGAAGCCGACTTGCAATGCTAAAATTAATGCGAAATGAATATATATTTGTTCTTTATTTCTAAATTCAAATGCGCTTTCTATCTCTCATAGCTATACTAATACTTGGAAATATCGGACCTATATCCGCTCAAGTTTTTTTGTTCTCCGACAATTTTGATTTGCCGGCCGGAGGCGAAACACAGAACAATGCAGGGCAAAACTGGTTGTTGAATCAGAACAGCACAGGCGTAAATGGATGGTTCATAGAAACAACGTTCGATAATACATGCGGAACAGGGAATTCGCTTTTTATCGCCGAAGATGATGGCTTTATTTTCGATCAGAGTTACAATACATCTTTTACATCCGAGTCTTGGGCAATATCTCCTATTATTAGTACGATTGGTTTTAGCAACCTCGATTTTAGTTTTGATTGGATTGGTATCGGAGAGGGAAGCTTCACGCTTTACGATTACGGAAGATTAATGTTAAGTACGAATGGCGGTTTGACCTGGAATGAATATAGTTTTGATTTTACCAACACTCCATTTTGCGAAAATTTTGTAATTGAACTTGGCGCTGAATATGAAAATATCCCGGAGTTCAGATTTGCCTTTAAATGGCGAAATGATGGAAGTATCGGCACGTTTCCCGGATTTAATATTGATAACATTTCTATTTATTCTGAACCAATTACCATTCTACCCATCGATGGACAGGTGTTTTGTGCCGGTGGAAATTTTGAAATCAATACAGCATTAACAGGTACTTACGAGCCCGGCAATACATTTACGGTTTTGTTGTCTGATCAGTTTGGTAATTTTACTTCAGCGACTGAAATAGGCTTTTCTTCAGGAACAAGCTTGAGCAGTATTACATTTAACCTCCCCGACAATCTCATTGCTTCGGGGAACTATTTTATTCGGGTTATTTCCTCAACGCCCGCCTATCAAAGTGCTGCTGTTGGGCCGCTTACTATACAGACACCCGTTTTTGACTTGTTAACCTCGGGCGGTAGTACAAACCTGTGCAATGGTCCTGTAATTGTTTCAACTGCGATAAGCATTTTGGAGCTCGAATGGTCTACTGGTGCTGAATTAGTTCCCCAGATAAGCGTGAGTTCTCCGAGTTTGGTTTATGCCAATGGCCGAAATGCCATCGGATGCCTTGCTATTTCAGATACTGTTGAAGTAATTCAAACAACGCCAATCGCTTTAACCACATCGCCTGAGGCCCCAATTCAATTTTGCGGCATACCCATAACGGTAACTGTGGGGCCCGGCTTCGATGGCTTCAGCTGGTCGGATGGAAGCAGTTCAAACACCTATCTGGTTGATGAAATGCCAGCCTCGCCTATATCCTTAGTAGCAACAGACACAAATGGTTGTGTTCTCGATCCATACATTATTGACGTTGAATTCGTTTCAGACATTAACATTCCAATTAGTCCCGAAAACCCCGCTATTTGCGGAGGAAATCCGGTAGTTCTTGACGCAGCTCCAGGCTTTCAAAATTATGTCTGGTCGAATGGAACCATCGGCGCCACAAACGAAATTAGTTTTGAGGGCTTTTATTATGTTGTAGCAGTCGATGCTGGCGGATGTTTTGCAAACTCAGATACAATTGAAGTAACCCAAGGGCAATATCCGATTGCAAATTTCACTTATTCGCAAAGCCCGGGATCGTATACGATAACGTTCGACAACACAACGCAAAACGGTGTCGATTTCGAATGGATTATAGATACATTAAGCAATGTAAACGGAGAGAATCCTGTTTTCTCCTTTCCAGAGAACGGCCCATATTCGGTAACGCTTGTAGCCAGCAATGGCTGTGGTGTAGACTCAATTACCAAATTGGTTTTTGTCTCGTTTGTGGGATTAGACGACTTAACAAGCGGTCCACAAATCCTCATTGGACCTAACCCTGCTGCCGAAAAGCTTTTCCTGTACAATTTCAGCGAAATCGCTAGCCCAAAAACATTGATTATTTACGATTTGCAAGGCAAGATTTTACTTTCGGTAGAAAATTTCGCAACGGTTAATGGAATGCTCACACTTAATTTAGAATCCTTAAAAAGTGGCATGTATTTTATTCATATAGAAACAGATAGCGGAACATTTGCCACAAGATTCATTAAGATATAGGAAAAATAAATTATTCTTTTTTTAAATTTCATTTGCAATTTAAAATAGTATTTCTACTTTTGAGTGTCCAATCGTTTGGATAATGCCATGTATTCTGCTTTTTGGGTAGATATGCAGAATACGGTTGGTGGTTTGTGAATGCTGCGGGGCTCATAAGGGCCCCGCAGCATTTTTTATTTTTCGTAACTTTTCGATTGGTTTTCGCGTAAGCAAATCGAATCTGGAAATAGATGCTGCAAGCTTACCTAAGATTAGTTGTTTTGTTGCTGGTTTTTGCTTCTCAAGCAATGGCTCAGTTAGCATGTGGTTACCAATTCAACCAACGAACAGATATTACTTACCAGCACCTTCCAGAAGAATCGCCAACAGTCGAACTGGCTTCGGGAGGTTTAGAACCGGGTATTTCTGATACTCTTTCGCCAAGCGACGAAGAGTTTTTCGAAAATCAACCCATTGGATTTAATTTTGCCTTCAACGGAAGCCTCTATTCTTCAATCGGTATAGCATCGAATGGATATGTTTGGTTTGGTAACGAAAGTCCATTTCGCCTGTCGGGCATTGTATATCCATACACCAATATTCTGCAATCCGATTATCCTTTCGATGGCGTCATTTCTGCCTTAAACGCAGATCTCGAAGGACGCTGGTCGGGCGAGAATGCAAGCATTAGAACCCGCATCTCCGGCTCGGCGCCCAATCGGATATTTACCATCGAATGGCGCAACTTTAAAATTCAAGGCGATGCCGAGGGTGTGGGCTTTTGTGGCGAATTGCGCAATCGGTTCGATTTTCAAATAAAACTCCTTGAACACAATTCAGAAATTCAGATTTCCTACAACACAAGTCCTTATTGCTTCCAAGGATTTGAAGCGTTTTTCCAAATAGGCTTGCGAGGTAATTCATCTTCAGATGTGCACACACGTCAGGTAAATCCGGGAAGCACCGCTTGGCTTAACTCTCAGCTCGGCTTTAGTCCTTCAACTGCCGTTATGCGCTCGTCGGCGCCTGTTACTTTACCGCTTGCTAATCTTAGCTATACTTTCAAGGCCGGACTTGCTGATTCGCTCGTTTGGTTGGGCATAAATTCCAATTGGTTCGATCCTCAAAACTGGAGCGGGAATATTATTCCGGGACGGTGTAATGCCGTTTACATTCCACCAGCATTAAACAATTATCCGATTTTAAGTGGGTCTGTGGCGGCTACGTGTGGAAATTTAACCATTGCTTCGGGTGCTGCCCTAGAGTGCTCCGACGAATTCAATTCTCATCTTTCCATTTTTGGCAATCTGCATAACGATGGCATATTTTCAAATTCTGCCGCTTCGTTTATTTCGCTCGCTGGTAATAGCATTGAAAACGAAATTTCGGGCTCGGGCGTTTTTACTGCCGTCGATTTTTTTATTACCGCAGGCGCTTCATACACTATTGGGAACGATTTGGCTATACGGAGTATCAGCATCAATGCAGGAAGTTCGCTTCGACTCAATACACACGTGTTGGATGTATTCTCATTTCAGCAATCAGGTGTTATCGATCAGCAAAACGGCATTCTCATTTTGGAAGGGCAGCCACAACATATTTTGTTAACCGACAGCACGTTTATTGCTGGGCACGGTACAACATTTTTTGGTAATGGCGAGTTGTGGAATATGCCCGGCAATCAGATGGTTCCATCGCTCAACTATCACAACCTCTGGATTCGTACAAACAAAGATTTTAGCGTTCAATTGGGTGATAACGGCGATTTTACGTGCCATAACTTGTCGTTTTATAATCCCGGAGAAAAAGGTGGTATCGCCGAAACGGCAGCAAATATGATTGTGTCGGGCGATATATCGTTGGGCGTAGATAGTTTGCCGGGTACAGTGTTTATTATCAACCACAACATTCATCAGACGAATGGCAGCAGTCCGTTTGAAACAGGAGCAAGTGATGCCTTGATTATTCGCCATGCTTCGAACGTACAGCGTGCAATTACTGGTAGCGGTGCACGTAAATTCGATGGAACTGTTGCCTATCAAAGCGATCAGGAGCAAAACATTGTCAAAGGCGATTACCGTAATCTAACAATTCAGGGCCAGGGTAATCGGATCAATTCCGGAAAACTTATCGTTAAAGGCATCGTGCGACTCGAAGCAGGAACCTTTCAATCGGGCGATAGCCTTGTTTTAAAATCTGATGAAAACGGGTCGGCTTTAATTTCGGGTACAGGCAATGGTGTTTTGCAAGGGAAAGCTACACTACAGCGCTATATTCGGGGAACAGATGTACAGCACGTGAGCATAAGTTCGCCACTAGCAACTTTAAATTGGTCAGAAAATCAATCATTAACAGAAGTTTTGGAAGCCAACCCCAATTTTTGGAGTTTCGAAGGCTTGCCAATCGTAAACGGTTTCGCATCGGCCTGGCAAATCCGTCAGCAACAAGACTTGGTTTTCAATGCTATGAAGGCGTACCGCACTAAAGTGCACGGAGCATCTACGCTTGAATTCTATGGAAATGTGAATTCCGGTAATTTCTTCTTGCCACTAACTTATTCGGCAAACTCTACAGAGGCAGTATGGAGTAGCGCGGGAAATCCTTACCCTTCCCCAATCGATTGGAACAAAGTTTATGCAAACCAGTCTGAACATATTTTACCGGGAATTCTAAAACTATCCACTCATCCCGATTTTAATGGTTCGTACGCGGCCTGGCTTGTAACAGGCAACAATGAAGGAATAGGAATTAACGGAGCTAAGCCATGGATTTCTTCGGCAGAAGGTTTTTTTGTGCAGAACAATGCGAACGATACCTTGCGTTTAAACAATACACACCGGGCCGAAATAGTGACACTGGACACCGCAAATCGCACCTGTTCATTGCCTCTGATTCTGCTCAACTTGCAACAGGGCGAAATTCAGGACGAGCTTGCGGTATATTTTCATCAAAACGCAAATAACGCTGCGTTCGATGAACACCGCGATTTGCAAAAACCTGCACCATTAGAACCAAAATCGTACTGGTATTCTGTAAAAGCGAATAAAAACTTAGGTATTCAAAGCCGCTCTGGAAGCAATCCTAACGATACCATTCCATTAACAATTTCGGTTGCACAAAGCGGCACGTTGAACATTTCGTTGCGCGAGGCATTGAATATGACGGCAACGGCGAAGCTGATTCTTGAAGACCGGGCAACAAATTCACGTTACAATTTAAAACTTAATCCTTCGGTTACTTTTGTATTAAATGAAGGTTTGTACGAAGGTCGCTTCTACCTGCATTACGCGAAAGGTGTTTCGATAACAACTTCCAGTGCAGGGTGCAACGGACAAAGCGGTATGATTCAATTGGTGAATGAAGGTTCACAAAACTGGCAGGCAACGGTTTTTTCGGGAGATGTAGAGCTTGCCAACCTGGGCAACATAACCGATGAGGCTTCACTTAACAACCTAGCCTCAGGTCAATACCGCATCGAGTTTACGCAAGGGATTCTTATGGTTGAGGAGCTGGTGGATATTGAGCCGGGCGATCAGGTAGTGGCAAGCATCCTTCCAATTTCAGAAAGTGTTTTGAGTATAGATGAACCGGTAATTCTTCAATGCAATGCCGGTAATGCAGAATTTATAAGCTGGTGCATGGGCGATGGTGCATTTGTGCAAGGCCTGGATAGTATTGCATATGTTTACCAAGAGCCGGGCGATTATCCTGTAATTCTCTCACTTGCCCGAGGTTTATGCAGCGATACAGCATCGATTACCATCCGCGTAGCAGATCCAACCGGCATAGAAAACGCTTATCGTTCAACCGAAATTCGCGCATTCCCAAATCCGGCAAACGACTTCACGCGTATTTCGTTCGAAGAATCTGGTGCCAAGGAAGATTTAATGTTACACCTACTCGATCGTAGCGGTAAAGTAATTCGAGAAATCTCGGTCGAGAAAGGCGCTTCAGAGATTTACCTTCCGCTTAACGACATTGCTTCGGGGCGTTATGAGTTTATTTTAAGTGGAAAAACCATCCGAAAAAATGGAAGCTTACAAGTGATTAAAAAGTAGGTTGTATCCAATTTGATCATGAATGCGCTATAACGCCGCAATTGGTAATGCAATAGCTGATAACAATCATATTTTATACTGCCAGCGAGGGTGAATTTTACGTTGCATTGCTCCAATTTATCCCGTAGGTTTGCATTTCCAAGATTTAAACGCCAACATGCCGTTCTACCACGCACTCGGACAAATCCCCACTAAACGACACACCGTTTTTGAAAAGCCTTCAGGAGGCTTGTATTACGAACAATTGTTTGGGACGGTTGGATTCGACGGCATGTCGTCGCTTTTATACCATGTGCATCGGCCTACTATGGTGAAGCAGGTGCTTGAGTCGGTTGACCTGCAGCCCAAAATTGCCGTTGCAAAAAATATGTTGGCCCGGCGGCTCAAAGGCTTTCAGGTTGAACCGAAGTCTGATTTTCTCGATGCACGAAAAGCACTTTTTGTAAATAAAGATGTTTGCATTTCTGTGGCCGCGCCTCAGCAATCTATGCGCGATTATTTCTACAAGAATGCCGACGCCGATGAAGTGATTTTCATTCACAAAGGAAGCGGTACGTTGCGCACATTGCTTGGTAACATCTCATTTTCGTATGGCGATTACCTGGTAATCCCGCGCGGCATGATCTACCAGTTTGAATTCAATGCGAGCGACAACCGTCTTCTCGTCATCGAATCGTATAGCCCGGTGTATACCCCCAAGCGTTATCGCAACTGGTTTGGCCAAATGCTCGAACATTCGCCTTACTGCGAACGCGATATACGCCGTCCGCAGCAGCTCGAAACACACGATGAACTGGGCGATTTTCTCATCAAGGTTAAAAAGGAGCAAACGCTGCATCAATACATTTATGCAAGTCATCCGTTCGATGTGGTTGGTTGGGATGGGTACAATTACCCCTACGCATTTTCCATTCACAACTTCGAACCCATTACTGGCCGCATCCACATGCCACCGCCGATTCATCAAACGTTCGAGGCATCAGGATTTGTGATTTGTTCGTTTTGTCCTCGCCTCTACGATTATCATCCAAAATCAATCCCCGCTCCATACAACCACAGCAACATCGACTCCGATGAGGTATTGTACTACGTAGACGGCGACTTTATGAGCCGCAATGACATTTCGCCCGGGCAGTTTACGTTACACCCTGCAGGAATTCCGCACGGACCACATCCCGGCGCTTATGAGCGTTCAATCGGTCAAAAAGAAACCCTCGAGTTGGCCGTGATGATAGATACCTTTAAACCACTACAAATAACCGAAGATGCATTAACCATCGACGACGGAATTTACTGGAATTCCTGGATGGAGCATTAATTCTAACAAAAATAAAAAACATGGAAACCACCATGCATCCGCTTACACAAAGCAACACCAATACACAGGAAGATTTTTTACCTCTTCTGGGAACCGATTATGTCGAATTTTATGTAGGCAATGCCAAACAGGCCGCATATTATTACCAGAGTGCCTGGGGTTATGAATTGGTGGCCTACGCCGGACCCGAAACGGGAATCAAAGACCGGGTTTCGTATGTTTTGCAGCAGGGAAAAATTAGACTAATTCTAACAGCATCCTTGTATCCCGATGGGTTTATTTCAGACCACGTGAAGAAGCACGGCGATGGCGTTCGTGTGCTTGCACTTTGGGTTGATGATGCCGCGAAAGCGCTCGAAGAAACCAGTAAGCGCGGAGCGAAAGTGCACGAAGGATTGCAGGTAAAAACCGACGAATTCGGAGAGGTGCGCACTGCATCCATTCACACATACGGCGATACCATACACACCTTTGTTGAGCGCAAAAATTACCAGGGCGTGTTTATGCCGGGTTACAAGGCAGCGAAATCCAAAGTGCCCGTTCAATCGGTTGGCTTGAAATACGTTGATCACTGCGTTGGCAATGTGGGTTGGGGCGAAATGAATACCTGGGTCAAGTTTTACGAAGATGTGCTTGGTTTCCGCGTAATTATTTCGTTCGACGATCAGGATATATCGACCGAATACTCCGCGTTGATGTCGAAAGTGGTTGCCAATGGAAACGAATTCGTAAAATTCCCCATCAATGAACCAGCCGAAGGTAAGAAGCGCTCACAGATTGAGGAATACCTTGATTTTTACCATGGTTCGGGCGTACAGCATTTGGCGGTTGCCACCGACAACATTATGGAAACGGTAGCAGAACTGCGTCGCAGAGGTGTTGATTTTCTCGAAGTACCCGACACGTATTACGACGACCTTGAAGCGCGTGTCGGAAAGATCGAAGAAGATATGGATGAGTTGCGCAAGTTGAATATTTTGGTCGACCGCGATGATCAAGGTTATCTGCTTCAACTGTTCACAAAGCCGGTTGAAGATCGCCCAACTTTGTTTTACGAAATCATTCAGCGTCGTGGCGCACGTGCCTTTGGCAAGGGAAATTTTAAAGCCTTGTTTGAAGCGATTGAGCGCGAACAGGAGCGCAGAGGAACCTTATAAATTAGTTCAAATGAAGAACCTTTTCGCGTTTGTGGCGCTTGGATGTGCTTTCGCAGCAGGATATACTTCCTGTTCATCCAAATCAGAAATATCTCCAATAGCATACAACGACAGTTTGGTTGTACAACAAATTGCAGTGGTAGAAGCATCTGCCAAACTGCAGGAAGTGCTCGACACCTACGTTAAAGCCGACATGCAAACGATGTTGGGCCGTTTGCAGGGGCAAATCAATTTATCGCTTGCCAAATCTGAGGCTATGGGCGCATTTCAGGATGATGCGTCCTTTAAAGACGCCACCGTCTCCTTTATTCGAACCTATCAGGAATTGTCTCAAGATGAATACCGCAGAGCCGTTCAGTTGCTTTCCAAACCCGATAGCGTGTACTCGCCCGAAGACGAAGCATTGGTTGAGAAAATTTATGCCGAAATAAATAAAGTAACGGCCGATGCAACCACAGATTACGAAAAGGCGCAGCTGCAATTTGCCGCGAAACACGAAATCGCATTACAACCCGAGGTAAAAAAATGAGCATCGAACACTTGTTTTATCCGATAGGCCGTTTCTCGAACAAAGAAACATACAGCGACGAAGAAACTGTTCTGCACTGCGAACAAATTCAGAGATTGCCTGCCGAATTACGCGAAGTTGTTTACAGTTTACCCGAAGGCGCTTTAGATCATCATTACCGCGAAGGATCCTGGACCGGGCGACAAGTGGTGCATCACCTGGCCGATTCGCACAGTCAGTTTTTAACGCGGTTAAAACTCACAATCACCGAAGAAAATCCAACCATTAAACCCTACGACGAAAACGCCTGGGCGCTATTGGCCGATTATTCGATGCCTGTTGATGATTCGGTAGAGCAGGTTCGGATAGTGCATGATAAAATCTACAAAATCGTGTCGGCTCTTCCGGCCGAGTCATTTCGGCGAATTTACACCCATCCGCAATACAATTACAGCCGCGATGTTTCTTACTTAATTGCGCTCTATGCCTGGCACGGGAAACACCATGTTGGTCATTTGAAACTGTTGCAGAATTCCTAAAATAAAGGACGGCATTCGTTGCATTGTGCTATTTTTGCAGCCTTATTAAGCACAATACCGTATGAGCGCATTACACCGCAAACGCATCGCCGATTGGTTCGCTGCGACGCCCGAAAATCAGGAAGTAGAGATTGCAGGTTGGGTTCGAACCAAGCGTGGGAATAAAGAAATTGCCTTTATAGCCCTGAACGATGGTTCAACCATTCATTCCATCCAAATTGTGGCCGAGCTCCAGCATTTCGATGAAGAATTGATGAAACAAATTCAAACTGGAGCGTCGTTGCGGGTGAAAGGCAAGCTTGTAGCATCGCAAGGCAGTGGACAGGCGGTTGAAGTACTCGCGACCTCAATGGAAGTTCTCGGAACAGCTGATGCAGAAGCCTATCCACTCCAGAAGAAAAAACACACGCTCGAGTTTTTGCGCGAAATTGCACACTTGCGTCCGCGCACCAATACCTTCGGAGCTATTTTACGCATTCGTCACGCCCTGGCTTTTGCTATCCATAAGTACTTTAACGATCACCATTTCTATTATGTGCATGCGCCCATCATTACCGGTTCTGATGCAGAGGGTGCAGGCGAAATGTTTCGGGTTAGTACATTGGATGCGGGCAATCCGCCACGTACCGAAAGTGGAGCGATCGATTACACGCAAGATTTCTTCGGTAAAGAAGCCAATCTCACGGTTTCGGGTCAATTGGAGGCCGAGCTGGCCGCCATGGCACTTTCGCGCGTGTACACGTTTGGACCAACATTTCGTGCAGAGAATTCGAATACAACGCGTCACCTTGCCGAATTCTGGATGATTGAGCCCGAGATGGCGTTTTTCGAACTCAACGATAACATGGATTTGGCCGAGGATTTTTTGAAATACCTCATCGGCTACGCGTTGGAACACCATGCCGACGATTTGGCATTTCTGGAAAAACGCTTGTTGGAAGAAGAAAACCAAGTGGCAAAAGAGCAGCGTAGCGCCATGCCTTTGATCGAAAAATTGAATTTTGTTCTGAACAATCCGTTCGAGCGTATCACCTACACCGAAGCCATTTCGATTCTTGAAAAATCGGGGAAAAAGTTCGAATTTCCTGTACAATGGGGCATTGATTTGCAGAGCGAACACGAGCGATATCTGGTTGAAAAGCATTTCAAGAAGCCGGTAATCCTCACCAATTACCCGAAAGACATCAAGGCCTTTTACATGAAGCAGGACGAAGATGGGCGCACCGTTCGCGCCATGGATGTATTGTTCCCTGGAATTGGAGAAATTATTGGTGGTAGCCAGCGCGAAGAAGATTATGCCAAATTACACCGCCGCATTACCGAAATGGGCATCCACGAAGAAAGTTTGTGGTGGTATCTCGAAACGCGCAAATTCGGAACCGTTCCGCACAGTGGTTTCGGACTTGGTTTCGAGCGACTCGTGTTGTTTGTAACAGGCATGACGAACATCCGCGATGTGATACCTTTTCCAAGAACACCAAAAAACCTTGAATTTTAATCACTTACAAATCGATTGCTTTGAAAATTTGAATTTGTAAAATTCAGGCACTTTGTTTGAATGTGAAAAAATCTAAATCTACCAGCGTATGTTAAAACAAGGGCTCCAACAGAAAATGCTGCAGAAGCTTTCGCCGCAGCAAATTCAACTCATGAAACTGTTGCAGGTTCCAACTGTAGCACTTGAACAACGCATCAAAGAAGAACTCGAAATCAATCCCGCACTCGAAGAAGGCGTTAACGACAACGACGAGAATGAACCGGTTTCTGAAGATCCGTTTGCATCGGCCGAGGACGATACCAAGGAAGAGCACGAGGATCAGAACCGCGAAGATTTCAATCTCGATGCCTATATCGACGACGATGAAACACCAGCCTATAAACTACAGGCCAACAATTACAGCCCCGACGATGAACGCAAAGAAATACCCTTTGCGGGTGGAATTAGTTTTCAGGAGCATTTGATTCAGCAGCTGCAATTGCGCAATTTAACCAATCATGAATTTGCCATTGCAGAGTATTTGATTGGCAACCTCGACGAAGACGGGTATTTACGCCGCGAGCTTTTTGCAATCTGCGACGACCTGGCATTTTCGCAAAATATAATAACAACCGAGCAGGAACTCGAACGCTTACTGAGAGAAGTGCAGCAACTCGATCCTCCCGGTGTTGGTGCCCGCGACCTGCAGGAGTGTCTACTCATTCAGCTTCGCCGCAAAGAGCACATGACCGTTGAGCTCAAGACCGCATCAATTATCATCGAAACCTGTATGGACGAGTTTTCGAAGCGGCATTACGAAAAGGTTGCGAAAAAGCTGGAGTTGGAAGAAGAAGATTTGCGCGATGCGATTAAAGAAATTTTAAAGCTTAATCCGCGCCCGGGTAATTCGATGAGCGATTCGCCGCGCAGTTCGCAGCATGTTATTCCCGATTTTATTCTAATCAACAACGACGGCGAATTGGAGTTGCAATTGAATTCGCGCAACGCACCCGATTTGAAGATTAGCCGTACCTATCAGGAAATGCTTGAGCATTACAGCAAATCGAAGAAGATAAGTGGGAAGGAACAGAAAGAGGCCGTATTGTTCGTGAAGCAGAAAATTGATTCGGCGCGATGGTTTATCGACGCCATTAAACAACGCCAACAAACCTTGCTGTTTACCATGCAGGCCATTCTTGATTACCAGCAAGAGTATTTTTTAACCGGCGACGAAACGAAAATGCGTCCGATGATTTTGAAAGACATTGCCGACCGCATCGGGCTCGACATTTCGACTGTGTCGCGCGTGGCGAACAGCAAATACATTCAAACTACCTTCGGCACCTTGTTGCTCAA
>CAZVHF010000028.1:18135-19230 GCA_964627105.1 uncultured Chitinophaga sp. | reverse complement strand
AAAACCGGAATTGCTTAGTCGAGCAATTCCGGTTTTTATGAATCAATCAAGTATCTATTTCAATTATTGATTATAGAGCGAATCATCTTCCTCAAAATTGAAATCATACAATTCCTCATTTACCTTCCTCACATTTTTAGCAACTTCATTCCCTTTATCATTTAGTTCGATGGTAAATTCAACTGTGTCGCCGTCTTTAATCTCATTAAAGTCACCCTCCATTACATCTAAATAATGAAAGAAAAGATTGTTGGGAGGATAGGCAACAAAACCATATCCGTTTTTCATATTCAGTGTTTTGGATACCTTCACATCGCCTTTATCAATAAAGGTTTTGTACGTTTTCTGAGCACTTTCTTGCTGAACAAAAAGATTTGATGCAGGGAAATTGGAGTGCACATGTTCGTCGATAACATCATGCATTGCAACCGGATAGCTTACTTCTGAAAGTAATTCCTGCGAAGTGCGGGTTACGATTTCTCTTCCGGTATCGTCGGTATATTCAAACTCCCAGCTTAATACCATTACCCTGGTTCCTCGGGTGTTTACTTTACGTATTAGTGGCACAAATTCGCCATCGGAGGTAACGAGCACCATAACATCATATTCTTTTAACCAGGTTAGCTCCAATGCTTCCAAGGCGAGCCAAATATCGATGCCTTTATCTTCTTTGCGACTGCCTTTCGACCTTGCCGGAAGGTAATGTGTTACAACACCTTCAGACATCAATACATCGTCGAATAAACGATCGTTATACAACTGATTGCCACGCTGAGATGCTTCGTAAGCACTCATGCGCCCCCTGAAATAATGTGCATCAACAACATGGCAGAGTCGTTCATCGACCCCCATTTCATTTGCAACGTAGTTTTGAACGAATTTGTGAAGACCAGAAATGCTGATGCGTCTCCGTTTTGGGTGAAAGTAATTGTAGTAATTGCTTACATGTAAAAAATAATTGCCATCGTAAAATATTCCAATTTTGATGACACGATTCACTTGTTCCATGATTTAAAGTATAGTTGGTTTTTAACGAATTGCTTACGACAAACTTGACCTGATCTACCTGACATTTTAATTTCTACTGTTTAATAA
>CAZVHF010000028.1:0-18071 GCA_964627105.1 uncultured Chitinophaga sp. | reverse complement strand
TTCTAAATTAAGCCTCGAACAAGCCATCATTCATGTACAAGATTTTCACCATGCGTTTAAATTACCGGTGCGCCATACTCCAAACGCCAAAATTCCTGAACAAGAATACACGCTGCGATACAACCTCATGAAAGAAGAAAATGAAGAATACCTCGAAGCTGTAAAAAATGGCGATATCGTCGAAATAGCCGATGCAATTGGAGATATGCTTTATATTTTATGCGGAACCATAAATGCTCATGGACTGCAGGAGAAAATGGCGCCCGTTTTCGAAGAAATTCAGCGCAGCAACATGAGCAAGCTCGACGAAAATGGAAATCCAATCTATCGCGAAGATGGAAAAGTGATGAAGAGTGACCGGTATTTTAAGCCCGATATTCGGGGTATTTTAAATTTATAAGTTTACAGAAACCAAATTGAATATGCGGTGTTTTACTGCAAGCTAAAATATCCTATTTTCGCCCTCCCTTCAAACCAATCAACATGAGAAAGTTTTTACTAACTATTTCGCTTTTCATTACATCGCTTGTAATAAGCGCACAAGGAAATTTCAATATGCAATTGCGCAGTCATCTGCCTTTTCCGGGTAAAACCTGCGCAAACATATGGGGCTATGCCGATTCGCTCAACAACGAATATGCGCTTGTGGGAACAAGCACCGGGCTTTCAATTGTTGACGTAACCAATCCCGACAATCCGGTTCTGCGCTTCGAAGTGCCTTCTGTTCAAAATTTCTGGCGCGAAGTTAAAACCTGGGAAGGCTTTGCTTACGTTACCACCGAAGGAGATGGTGCAGGGTTGGTGGTTGTTGATCTTCGTTCATTACCCGACACCATTTATTACCAAACCTATTTTGGCGATGGAGCTATCGAAAATCAGCTTTCAACCATTCATGCCCTTCACATCGATAATGGCCGTTGCTACCTCTACGGTTCGAATATTGGTGTTGGTGGTGCCTTGATTTTAGACCTTTCCGACCCTTGGAACCCTACCTATCTCGGTCAATACAACAATTACTATGTACACGATGGCTATGTTGAAGGCGATACGGCCTGGTTTGGTAACATTTATAACGGATTTTTTACGGTGGTTGATGTTTCGAATCCCGCTAGTCCGGTAGAACTTACTTTACAGGAAACTCCAGGAAATTTTACACACAATACCTGGCTTACCGACAATAACCAATATTTGCTAACTACCGACGAAATAAGTAATTCCTACCTCGCATCGTATAAAATCGACGATATTGGTAACATACAGGAGGTAGATCGTTTTCAGACTGCACCCGGCTCAAATTGCATCGTGCACAACACCCATGTATTGAACGATTATGCCGTTACGTCGTGGTATACCGAAGGCGTAGTGGTGGTAGATGCCGATCGCGGCGATAACCTTGTTGAAGTGGCACGTTATGATTTCAGCGATTTTGAAGGCGATGGTTTCCACGGATGTTGGGGCGTATATCCCTATTTGCCTAGTGGAAACATCATAGCGTCCGACATCGAAACCGCACTTTGGGTTTTAACACCAACATACAAGCGTGGCTGTTACCTCGAAGGAAGCATCACCGACAGCACTTGCGGAACACCCATCAGCGATGCAACGATTACAATTTCACCTTCAATCGCCTCAGATGTTTCGAACGACAATGGAATTTTTAAACTGGGTACGGTAACCGAGGGAACATTTACAGTGACGATTTCTAAACCCGGATACGAAACACTCACATTTGAAAATCTGCAGTTCACCAATGGCAACCTCATTGAACTCAATGTTACAATGTACTCCAGCGCTATTTCGGGAATTTCGGGCTCGGTTACCGATGCTAATAATACACCAATATCGGCAGCTCAGGTCAATGTGAGCGATGCCACAAATTCGTATAACTTCACAACCGACGATCAGGGCGAGTATACTCGATGCGACTTGCTGCCAGGAACTTATACCGTTGTAGCCGGAGAATGGGGGTATGTTACTGAATGTACCGAAAATGTTAATGTTCAAGGTGGCGGCTCAGTGCTTACATCTACGCTAAATTCGGGCTATATGGACGATTTTCAGTTTAATTTCGGTTGGACAGCCACAGCAACTTCGGCAGCCGGACTTTGGGAACGCGTAGTTCCGGTTGCGACCAGCATAAACGGAGCATTTTCAAATGCCAATGCTGATGTGTCGGGCGATTGCAATGGTTTTGCTTATGTTACAGGAAATTCTGCGGGATCTGGGCCTGGAAATGACGATGTAGACGATGGATGTGCAAAGCTAGTTTCACCAAGTATGGATTTAAGTGGCTATGAAGAGCCATTTGTAAATTTGTATTATTGGTTTTTCAATGGTGGCGGAAATAGCACAGGAAACGATACCTTATACCTTAAAGTGCAGCAAAACGCCACTGAATTTGTAGTGTCAAAGTTCACACTTAGTAATAGTGCTATTTCACAGTGGGTTCCATTCAATTTCCGCGTAAAAGATTTTATTCAGAATCCTTCTCAGGTGCGTTTTATTATCGAAGCCTGCGATGTTGCCCCAGGCCATCTGGTAGAGGCTGGTCTTGATCAGTTTAACGTAATCGATTCTGCTACAGTTGGTACAAACATGCTATCGAATAGCAATACATTGATTTATCCGAATCCGGGCAATGGCAATGCCGTAATTCGGGCGGCATCTGCAATTGAATCTGCAGTAGTGATGGATATTAGCGGTCGATTAGTATGCCGTATCGCTGGACAAAATGGTTCACCGACTGCAACCTTACCCAAGATTGAGACACCCGGAACCTACCTCATTCAGGTTAACCTGCAAAATGGTCGCAGCGAAACCCTCCGTTGGGTGAACTTTTAAATTCATTTTGAATCTTGATTGAAGCGCCAATACAATGAAATCAGCTTTTCGTTTGTTGGCGCTTTCTATTTGTTCGGGACTGCTGCTCGCGTTTTCGTGGCCCGAAATCGGTTGGTCGTATCTGATTTTCGTTGCCTGGCTTCCATTGCTCTTGATTGCCGAGCATTTTCTTGGAAGTTCGAACGGTAAATCAGCATTGTACGTTTTATTACTGGCATACCTCAGTTTCATCATCTGGAATATCGTTGCCACTTGGTGGATTGTAAATGCTTCGTTCGAAGGCGCTGTGTTGGCGTTTCTGGCCAATTCACTGCTTATGGCCGGCGTTTTTACCTTGGTATTTTTAATCCGTAAACGATTACGCTGGCGGCATTCGGCCTGGTTACTTTTACCCTTTTGGCTGGGAGCCGAATATTTGCATCACGACTGGGATTTGAGTTGGCCCTGGTTAACCTTGGGGAATGTTTTTGCGAAGAACATCCAGCTCATTCAATGGTACGAATTTACCGGAACGGGTGGAGGTGGTTTGTGGATTCTTGCCATAAACTTGTTAATCCTTGAGTTGTACCGGAAGTTTACCAAAGGCGAAGAGCTGCGAAAATCAATTCGAAATATTGCATTGGTATTGGTTGTTCCGGCAGCCTTATCGCTATTTCTTTTTTCAATCATCGATGAAAAAGGGCCCACCATCAAAATCGCAGTTGTACAGCCCAATATCGATCCGTACAACGAGAAATTTGACCCCGAAACAATCGACCTGCAACTCGATAAATTTCTGAATCTCTCCGAAAAAATCTGCGACTCCACAACGGCTTGGCTTTTGGGACCCGAAACAGCCTTGATTCGTCCGATTGAAGAACTTGAATTTTCGCAAAGTCGCCGCGTTAAACGTTTGCAAGCTTTTCAACAGCTATATCCGCGCCTCAACATATTGATGGGGGCCGAAACATATTCATTCTTCGACAAAAGCGATAAATTGCCCGGTGCTGCGCGAAAAACACCCGATGGGAATCATTATTACGAAATGTACAACACCGCATTTCACCTCAACGGTAAAATTGCGTTTTACCATAAATCGAAACTGGTTCCGGGTGTTGAGCAAATGCCATTTCCACAGATTTTTAGTTTGGTCGAGGATTGGGCCATCGATTTAGGTGGAACAACAGGCTCATTGGGTAAGCAGAATGAGCGCACAGTATTTAAATCTGCCGATCAGAAATCTGTTGCTGCACCGGCAATTTGTTATGAGTCGGTTTACGGCGATTTTATGACCAATTACATGCGCAAAGGCGCTAATTTCATCGCCATCATTACCAACGACGGCTGGTGGGGAAATACGCCCGGCCATCGCCAACATCTTGCCTACGCTTCACTGCGAGCCATTGAAACACGACGCGAGGTGGTTCGTGCTGCCAATACCGGCATTTCCTGCTTCATCAACCAAAAAGGCGAAATTCGAAAAGCGCTGCCCTATTGGACCGAAGGCAGCATTTCGGATGAAATCCACTTAAATACAGAGTTAACCATCTATAGTCGAACCGGCGATTTGATCGGGAAGGCATCCCTTATCTTTGCAATTCTCACCTGGCTTTGGTTTTTCAGCAGACGCTTTGTTAGAAAGCAATAAAAAGCCTCACTAGAATTAGGGATGTTCAAAAAATAAAAAATCTGTATTATTGAAGATTAAACATATCCAATGAACAGGTTAGTTATTATCGGTATAGCGCTTTTATTGCCTTTAGCGGCTTTTTGCCAGGCACATTATTGTTTAAAAATCGGAAGCTCAAGCACAGAAACAGCCGGTCGTCCAACCGCTTTGCCAAGCGGAACCACGTTTCATTGCGGCACAAGTAGCGGAGCCTTGCGTTTAAATACCAGTTTTTCAGACGATGCCACCGCCGGAATTTACATTACGTCCATCGATCCGACGGGCACAGCAGTATGGTTGAAAAAATTCCCGTTTTCGGGCCTTGCTCATGCACGCGCTTTGGATGTACGCAACAACCGCTTGTATATCTGCGGCGAATTTGAAGGCACCTTGAACATCGGCTCCCAACAATTAACCAGCGATAATGGCTTAACTGCATTTGTAGCCGAATTGGATACACTTGGAAATGTGCAATGGGCAACGCGTGTATTCTCGGCTGGAACAGTGCACGCGAATGCAGTTGCCGCCTTGCCTCAAGGTGGATGTATTTTGGCCGGATCGTTTGATGGTACCCTCGGAATTGAAGACATGCTTATGCTAAGTGAAGGTGGTAGTGATTATTACACCATTCAATTTTCAAATACGGGTGCAATTGCAACGTTTGCAGTGGGTGGCGGTGTTTTAGATGATGCCATAACCACGGTAAAAATCAGTACAGATGGGGGCCAAATAATTGGCGGCTATTTTGGCGATAATGCGAATTTGGGTGGAACGCAATACGCCGCACAAGGTCAGCGCGATGCATTTCTCGCGAAGATAAACGTACAAAACAGTTGGGAGTGGACCCGAACATTAGGATCTGCGCAAGACGATGAAATTAGTGATTTGTGTTTGAAAGGAAACAGCATTGCAGCAACTGGATTCGTTAGCGCCTCTTGCACTATTGATGGAATTGAATTGAGTCCGTTGGGTGCAAGCGATGCACTCCTCTGGATTGTTGATCAAGAAAACGGGGCGAGCGAATATGCTAAAATTTATGGCGATAGTGGAGAAGAAAAGGGTACAGGTGTGTGTAGTTCAGAAACGGGTAATTTATTTCTTTCGGGAGAATTTACCGAGTCGTTTTTTGCAGACGCTCAGATAGTAACGCACCAGGGTTTACGCGATGCCTTTATTTTCGAACTCAACGGAGGTTATTTTGTAGCCAACATGCGCACAATCGGTTCATCGGGAAATGAGAGCATTAGCGGAATAGCCGCACATCCTGGAAATTCCTGTGTGGCTGGCGGAACATTCGAAAAGCACTGTAGGTTTGGCCAAGCGGCCATGTCGGCTACTCTGGCAGACAGCTATTGCATGAGTTTTAACCAGGAAACAACTGCTGTGGATGGTTTGCTCTCTACGTCGTTCAATACGGCCAATTCGGGATTAAGCAGCAATAACATCAACCACCTTTCGGTAGACGCTCAAAATCGTATTTGGGTTTCGACCGCCGATTCGGGTCTCAGTGTTTATGATGGTACAACCTGGACGGGCTATCACTCCGGAAATTCGCCGCTTCCTAATGAAATCAATTCGACCTTTCATGCTGCCGACGGGAAGGTTTACATCGGTACTCCGGCTAACGGGTTATTCGTTTTCGATGGGTTGGAATTCGTTAACTACAGCACCTCGAATTCGCAAATTGGATTTAACAACATCAATTCGATTACAAGTAAAAATCCGGCCATAATTTGGATGGGCACGCCCGACAGTGGCTTGGTGCGTTTAAATGCGGTCGGATTCGGGCCATTCAATACCGGCAATTCGGCACTGGGTTCAAACACCGTGCGCGAACTCGATTACGACACCTCGGGCGGAACATGGGTTGCAACACTTAGCGGCGGAATTAGCCGTTTCTTTGCGGGGAGTTTCAGCGTATTTAATACACAAAACAGCAATCTGCCGGGCGATAGCGTTGTTGCCGTACATACCAATCGTTTGAACAATACGACATATGCCGTTACCAATAACGGTGTAGCGCGCTATGCCGGAAGCGACTGGCAGGAAGAAGATTTGGGTGCCGATTTTATGGGAATTCCGATTAACGATTTCACTACTACACCAAGTGCTTATGTGGCTGCGGGTGGGAAAAAGAAGGGAGGAACAATCAGAAATCCCATTGTACAGCGAACCATAAATACCGACAATGTATTGTATGAAAATGAAGTACTAAAAGTGCTTGCAGATACCAACGATAACGTATTTTGGATGGCAACGCAATCGACAGGCTTGGTGAAGGTTGAAATAGAGACAACAACCAGTATGGAAATACCTGAGAAAGTTGATGAGATCATGGTTCAACCCAATCCGGTTCAAAACGTATTGTCGATTCCGTGCAGCACATTGGGTGTTTTCATAGAACAAATAGAAGTGTTTGATGTAAACGGTAGGTTGGTGTTGCATGAAATCAATCTAGCCAATACAAAAACGAACATCCAGCTCGATTTCGGGGCATTCCCATCGGGAATCTATACCATCAAAGCCATAGGGGAAAATGGGATTTCTACCGGCCGCTTTATGAAAATCGGGAAATGAGAAGTTTTATTCTGGCTTTCGGATTTATTTTCCTTCATGGAACGCTATGCGCACAGAATGCTGAAATTAAGCGATTCAATGAAAAGGCTTGGGAAATTAAATTCAACGAGCCCGAAAAAGCAATGGCAGAAACCGACGCTGCGCTGAAATTAGCCTCCGGAAAAGAACTCCCTGAACTGGTTGAGACATATAAAATTCGCGGTGTAATAAACCTGCTTATAGGGAAAAACATTGAGGCAATTCAGGAATTTACCGAGGCCCTCCGATTAGCAAACTTTTACACCGATTCATTAGCCATAGGAAAGATTAAAAACAACTTAGGCACCGTATATCGGCAACTCGCGAATTACAAAGAGGCCGTGAAATACAGCTATGAATCGCTCCAGATTATGGAGTCGTTAAATAATTACGAGGGCATGATAGCCTCTTATTCGAATTTAGGCAATGTGTATAGTGCACAGGAAAATTATTCCAAGGCCATTGAATTTTATGAACGCGCCATCAGTTTAACTGAAAAAAATAAAAATCCATCCATTAATAATTTGGCTTCTTTGAAGAGTGACCTTGCGGCAGCCTATAAAAACGATAACAAAGCACAAAAAGCCATTCAGTACTTTAACGAAGCACTTACTTTGTTTAATAAGGAAAACAATGTGATTGGCATGAACAACCAAATGGTAAATCTTGGCGCGGTTTACATTGATTTGAGGGAATTTGATAAAGCTGAAGAATATCTTAACAAGGGACTGACCGGTAAAAGTGCAATTGGAGACGAGCAAGGAATAGCACAGATTTATTTTAACCTCGGCGAATTGAATCGATTAAAGGAAAGGAATGCGGAGGCTAAGAAATTCTACATGCAAAGTCTTGAACTCGCAACAGAAAACGAAAATTTACACGACCAATTACTTGCAGTGGGTGGCCTTGCGAATGTAGAAGATGCAAGCGGAAACTATAAATCGGCCCTCGAATGGCAGCAAAAATACCAGTTGTACAAAGACAGTTTGAACAGCGCAACTACATTCGACCAGATTAACACCTTTCAGACACTTTATGAAACCGAACGACGCGATAAAGAAATTGCGCTATTGAATAAGGAGAAGGAAGTTCAGGAATTAAGCATCCGCAGAAAAAACCTGATGCAACTATTTTGGATTACCTGTTTTCTGGCAGCCGTAGTTTTTTCGATTGTGTTTTTTAGGCAACGAAAACGCATCGCCAAAGAGAAAAAAAGCTCCGAGAATTTACTTTTGAACATCCTGCCAGCCCATGTGGCCAATGAATTAAAAATACATGGCAAAGCATCTTCAAGCCCTTTTGAGCAAGCTACCGTGCTCTTCACTGACTTTTGCGATTTTACCAAGATCTCAGAAAAGCTTAGTCCCGAACAGCTTGTCGACGAACTCCATGAATATTTTACCGCTTTTGACGCATTGACCGTAAAGCACAACATCGAAAAAATAAAAACCATCGGCGATGCCTACATGGCAGTTGGTGGCCTTCAAGGCGATTTTCGGGATGCGGCAAGAAGAGTGGTTTGTGCAGCCTTAGACTTACAGGCCTTTATGGAAACGCAAAAAATTACCAAGGCCGCTCAAAACAAACCATTTTTCGAAATCCGAATCGGCATACATACCGGTCCATTGGTTGCGGGCATCGTAGGAACGCATAAATTCCAATACGACGTTTGGGGCGATACAGTCAATACCGCAAGCCGTCTCGAAAGCGCCGGAGAGCGGGGAAAGATTAACATTTCTGAAAACACCTGGCTGCTCGTGCAGGATTATTTTACATCCGAACCGCGCGGAAGTATTCAAACCAAAGGCAAAGGTCCTTTAACGATGTATTTCATCACCGGTGAAACCGTAAAACAAGTCGGATAATAAAACTTTTCGTGCCCGTCAATGTTTTGTCACGAATAACCAACGCTCATTCATCAACCAAAATATTGCCGTAGGTTTGCAATCCGATGCCGCCTTTTCAAAATAACGAAGATCTTCCAAAGGCAAAGCTCACCAAAACGAGCCTCAAACAAGCTTTCCGCTTATTTGCCTATTTAAAACCCGACATGCCGCGCTACTTGCTCGGATTGTTGTTTCTTGGCTTAACATCGGCTACGGCTCTGGCTTTCCCAAAACTCATTGGCGATTTGGTGAATGCAGCTACCGAAACCGGATTCGATGCCATTCATTCCAAAGCCATTGTGCTGATGCTTCTGCTTGGAGCCCAGTCGGTATTCTCGTTTCTGCGCATTTACCTTTTTGCTCAAACCACCGAAAACAGCCTGTTGCGCCTGCGAACAGATTTATTTGGCCACCTCATTCGGCTGCCCATGAGTTACTTTACCCAAACACGTGTGGGCGAAATCAACAGCCGCATCTCGGCCGATATTACGCAACTTCAGGATACTTTTTCGACAACGCTCGCCGAATTTCTGCGCCAGATTACGCTTGTGGTGGGCGGAATGATTTTAATTTCCATTATTTCCTTCCAGCTTACCCTTTTCATGCTTTTGCTCATTCCGGGTATCATGGTAGTGGCCATCGTTTTTGGTCGGTATATCCGTAAAATTAGCAAGCAGGCGCAAGATCAGGTAGCCGTTTCGAATACCATTGTGCAGGAAACCATGCAGGGAATCGTGAATGTAAAATCATTTGCGAACGAGGCGCTCGAAGTATTTCGCTATGGCAAATCGGTGCGCGAAATCGCAAATCTGTCTTTGAAATCGGCATTCTCACGCGGCTTGTTTGCATCCTTCATTATCCTCGCTCTTTTTGGTGCCATTGTGGGCATTGTTTGGAAGGCTACCGTGTTAATGAAATCGGGCGAAATACAATTCGGAGAAGTCATCTCCTTTGTGTTGTACACATCGTTCATTGGCGCTTCTATTGGCGGATTGGCCGAATTATATGCGCAAATCCAAAAGGCAGTTGGTGCAACCGAACGTATTTTCGAAATCCTCGATCAAGCACCCGAATCAATCGACTTAAGTCAAAATGTCAAAACCACAAAGCGCTTAGATGGACGGGTGCGTTTTCATCAGGTAGCATTTTCGTATCCCGCCCGCGCCGATGTGGCGGTTTTACGGGGCATTACCTTCGACGCCAAACAAGGGCAACAAATAGCGATTGTTGGACCGAGCGGAGCCGGAAAATCGACCATCACCCAATTGCTGCTTCGCTTCTACAATCCCGATTCGGGAGATATTTTCATCGACGAGAAACCAGCTTCTGCATACGAACTTACCGAATTGCGCAACCAGATGGCTCTGGTGCCGCAAGATGTAATACTATTTGGAGGCACAATCCGCGAAAACATTTTGTATGGTAAGCCCGATGCTTCGATGGATGAAGTACGCGAAGCGGCGCGTAAAGCCAATGCGCTCGAATTCATCGACCGATTCCCGGAAGGATTTGAAACGATTGTAGGCGAACGCGGCATTACCCTCAGCGGCGGACAGCGGCAACGCATCGCCATTGCCCGTGCCGTATTGAAAGATCCGGCGATACTTATTCTCGATGAAGCCACATCTTCGCTCGATTCTGAATCTGAACGTTTGGTACAGGATGCGTTAGACCAACTCATGCAGGGACGTACCTCGTTTGTAGTTGCACATCGCCTGTCGACCGTGCGCAAGGCCGACCAGATTTTAGTCATCGATGGCGGCCATGTGGTAGAATCGGGAACGCATGAAGAATTGGTTAAAATCGAACATGGCGTATATGCCGGACTGTCGAATCTTCAGTTTCGCAACAATGCCATGCAGCCCGGTTAAATTGGGAAATTTCCCCTAACCATGCACATTTTTACTGCCAAATGGTTTTGTGGTTTAATTTGTGCAGTGCCCGCGCCGCAAAAACAAAACGATCGAAACTGCATTATTTAAGCTGAATGAACGAAACACCTTTTCAATCCTGCGACATCCAGAGCATCATTGAAACGCTTTGCAGCTTAATGAAGCTTCCCTATTCCGAACTTCAAATTCAACGCATCATTGAGCGTTCGGATTACCGTAACGGCAATTTTGAGAGTTTTCTCAACATGATCCAAGATGCCGGACAGGGGGCAGAAATATCCTTTGTAAGGCAAGAATTTACCGCTGCCGAACTAAGCGAGCTCATCGATTCGCTCAATTTTCCGCTGCTTTCCTTTACCAAACAATCGGCAGTTATAATCTACAAAAACAAGCGCGATGTATTGGTTTGGAAAAATGCAACAGCTAAATCAGAAGAGCTCGATTCGGATGGCTTACAAGCACTGGTCGCCGAACTTTGCACCCTCGATGCCTTATTGGCCCGAGATACAGAGAATGGTAGTGCAACAAACTACATTTTTACGCTTTGTCCGGTTGGCATAAAAACGATGACCGGCAGCGATGAGGCTGAAGGCGGCGCATTGGGTAAAACCTTTACCCCGCTAAAACGCTTCCTGAAGTTTGTTGCATCCGAACGCAGCAATATTTTCTACATCTACATTTACGCCGTACTCATAGGTCTGATAAACCTCTCCTTGCCACTTGGAATTCAAGCTATCATAGGGCGCATTTCGGGCGGGATGCTTTTCGATGGAGTTATTGTATTGATAACCTTCGTAATCTTGGGCTTGATGCTTTCGGGAGGACTCCAATTGATGCAGGTGTACTTGGTCGAAATTTTACAGCGTCGCATTTTCACCAAAGCAGCCTTCGAATTTGCGTTCCGTATTCCCCGCATCCGATCAGAAGCCTTGTTGCAGCTTTATCCACCCGAACTGATGAACCGCTTTTTTGATGTAATAACGCTTCAAAAAGGCTTCTCGAAAATTTTACTCGACCTCACCACGGCCTTTCTGCAGATTATCTTCGGACTCATTCTGTTGGCCTTGTATCATCCGATGTTCATCTTGTTTGGACTCGTTTTATTTACCCTGCTACTGCTCATGTTCCGTCTTACGGGAGGCAAGGCACTGCAATCGTCTATTAAAGAGTCGTCGCGCAAATACCAGATTGTGTCGTGGTTCGAAGACATGGCACGCAACATCAATACCTTCAAAATTGCGGGGTATACCAATATGCCGCTCGACCAAACCGATGGCTACATCGACGGCTATTTGCAGGCGCGTAAGAAGCATTTCGGGGTATTGCTCAACCAGTTTATTTATGTCATTGTCTTCAAACTACTTGTAACGGGAGGCACGTTAATTTTGGGTTGTATTTTGGTTGTAGAGCGCGAAATTACCCTCGGGCAGTTTGTTGCTTCCGAAATCATTATCATACTCATCATCAACGCGGTCGAAAAACTCATTTTCAGCATCGAAACAGTGTACGATGTATTAACGGCTGCCGAAAAAATAGGTCAGGTAAGCGATTTACCGCTTGAAAAACATCAGGGCATTCACCTCGATAAAATTCAGGAAACAGGAATCGGTATTCAGGTTAAGCACCTTAACTTTAGCTACGGAGCTCAATTCGAGCCCGTACTGAAAAATCTAAACTTTGAAGTCAAAACCGGCGAAAAGGTTTGCATTGCAGGCTTAAACGGATCGGGAAAGCAAACCCTGGCAAAAATTTTATCGGGCTTGTTAAGCGATTACCGCGGCCAGATTACCGTGAACGGCATTTCGATGCGCAACATTCACCTCAACGATCTGCACGAATATGTTTCATTGAATTTATCGGGCGATGAAGTTTTTCAAGGTACAGTTGAAGAAAACATCCGTTTAGGTAAGAACGGGATTTCGCAGCGCGATGTATTGCAGGTGCTTCAGCATGTGGGTATTGCCGATTTTGTGAATTCACTTCCCGAAGGAATTTACACAACGATGCTTCCCGGAGGGAGAGGCTGGCCCGGTTCTGCAGTGCGTAAATTACTTCTTGCGCGCAGCCTGGTCAAAAAGCCCGCTTTATTCATCTTCCAGGATTTGTTTTCATCCATTGGAAGATCAGAGAAAAAACAACTCATCCATCAGGTGATGCATGCACAACCGAATATGACATTCATTGCCATTTCGGCCGATTCGGAAGTAATGCGGGCCTGCGAACGTCTAATTATTTTACACGAAGGAACTGTTTTGGCAGATGGTAAGCCGGATGAATTATTGTCGAACCAAACATTCAGCGATTTGCTGTAACAGGATTGAATTATGCTAAAGATATCGCCCAATTCTGTCGAAAACGAATTGAAAAAAGAAAAGATCTACTCGATTCGCCTGGTCAATACCCCCCGAAATGGGAAAGTATTTACCTGGTGGTTGCTTGGTATTTTCGGAGTACTGATAATTCTTCTGTTTTTCCCCTGGCAGCAAAATGTAGATGGGAAAGGACAACTTACCGCGCTTACGCCGAAGGACAGGCCTCAAACAATTCAATCGCCCATTGCCGGGAGAATTGATGAGTGGTTTGTACGCGAAGGTCAGTTTGTTAAACGCGGCGATACAATCGTGGTATTGACCGAAATCAAAGAAAAATTCTTGGATCCTGAGATGGTGCCGCGCCTGAAGCAGCAAGTGGGTGCCAAAGAAGGGGTGATTAGCAGTACAATGGAAAAAGCCGATGCGCTCGCGAAGCAAATCAACGCATTGAGCAGTAGCCTTGAGTTTAAACTAAAGCAGGCACAAAATAAGGTGGTGCAGGCTCGTCTGAAGGTGCGCTCCGATTCGATCGACCTCGAGGCCGAGCGCGTGCAATTTGCCATCGCCGACACGCAGTTAAATTTGGGGAAAGGCTTATTCAACAAAGGATTTATTTCGTTGATTGATTTCCAGAAGCGTCAGGAAAAATTCCAACAATCTACGGCAAAGCTAATTTCGCAGGAGAATAAATTGCTCGATAGCAAAAACAGCCTCATCAATGCCCAAATTGAGCTCAACGCGATTCGTGCCGATTACATGGAAAAAACTGCCAAAGCCGAGAGCGACCGCAATGCAACACTGGCATACGTTGCCGAAGCAGAGGGCGATCTGGCGAAACTCGAAAACGAATATTCATCGATGTTGATGCGAAGCACGTTTTATGTGATCCGTGCGCCGCAGGATGGGTATATTGTTAAAGCCGTACGTGCCGGTATTGGCGAAAACCTGAAGGAGAACGATCCGGTGGTTACCATTATGCCAGCCAAACCCGAGTTGGCTGCCGAAATGTACATTCGGGCGATGGATTTACCGCTTATTCGGCAGGGTAATAAGGTGCGTGTGCAGTTTGACGGTTGGCCGGCCATTGTATTTAGCGGCTGGCCCGGCGCAAGTGTAGGTACCTTTGGAGGGATAGTAAGCAACATCGATGCAGTTGAAAGCGAAAACGGCTTATTTCGGGTACTGGTAAGTCCCGATCCGGCAGAAGACCCCTGGCCCGAACAGCTTAAGATTGGGAGTGGCGTTTATTCCTGGGCCATGCTCGACAATGTTCCGGTTTGGTTCGAAATATGGCGACAGCTCAACGGATTTCCTCCAAACTTAGTTCAGGAAACGAAATCAAGTGCGAAAAAATGAGAACCAAGCTTCTGATTTTTACCTTGCTTTCGCTGTTTCTTACCCGAACCACAGCTGCACAAGATGATAACCGTACGCTCGAAATCGGGCAATTCATGCAATTGGTGCTCATGCATCATCCGCTTTCGAAACAAGCCGGTTTATGGGTCGATAAGGCCCGTTACGATTTATTGGCCACGCGCGGTTCGTTCGATCCGAAATTAAAGAGCAATTTCAGCGAAAAGGAATTCAACGGCGACACCTATTGGAATACGCTCGACGCAACGTTAAACGTGCCCTTGTGGATCGGCGAACTGAAAGGCGGCTATGAACGAAGCGGCGGAAAATACCTCAATCCGGAACAATTAACCGGTAACGGCGGCCTAGTGTATGCCGGCTACACCTTGCCGCTGGGAAATGGATTGTTCATCGACGAACGACGCAATGCTTTGCAGCAGGCCAAATTATATGTTCGTGCCAGCGAGGCCGATCAGCAGGCGATGCTGAGTAAACTGGTAGCAAAAGCAACATCCGATTATTGGAACTGGTTTTTTGCAGCCGAACAATTGAAATTGAGCGATGAGGTATTGAAACTTGCCGAATTTCGCTTCAACGCCATCCGCGAATTGTATCGCAACGGAAATCAATCGGCACTTGATACCGTTGAAGCCTTTGGTAATTTGTTGCAACGTCGCAACCTGATGAATCAGGCCCAAATCGATTTGCAGAATGCGATGGCGCAGGTATCGGTGCATTTATGGGATGAAGAAGGACGTCCGCTTGTACTTCGTCCCGAAAAGCAGCCGCAATGGATTAATCCGGGTTCGGCGCTAAACTTTAACCGTGCCGATAGTTTGATTCAGGCCATCCGCGAAAATCATCCGCTCCTAACCAAACAAAAAACAGAAATCGAACAGCTCGATATTGAACGCAGGTTCCGGATAGAGCAATTAAAACCAGATTTAAACCTCACCTACAATTTCCTGCGCAATGCTAATGGTGCAACTCCTGCCGACGATGGACAACTGTTCATGAACAATTACAAAGTAGGTGTAAGCGCCGGAATGCCGCTCTTGCTTAGAAAAGAAAGAGGGAAATTGCGGAGCACCCAAACCTTACGAAACATTCGCAAACTCGAATTTGAACGTACAGATCGAAATCTGGAATTAAATCTTCGGGCGAGGCTCAATGAGATTGCATTGCTTCGTGAGCAGGTTTTAAGGCAGGTTGCAATCAACAGTGCCGCAAAAACGCTTGTTGAAGGTGAACAAAACCGTTTTTTAAACGGAGAGAGTTCGGTGTTTATGGTCAATACACGTGAGACCAATTTGATTGCTGCCGGTATAAAACTGGCCGAATTGCAACAGAAATTTGCGAAATCGATTGCATTATTTTACGAAGAGGCAGGGATATATAATTGGAATTATTAATTTTAGCCATGCCCGAATGGAGAATTATTCAACCGCAAACAGAAATACACTGGCAACAAGTGTATGATTTGCGCTATACCATTCTGCGTGCACCCTGGAATCAACCCAAAGGATCGGAAAAGGCCGAAGATGACTCGACATCGCTGCACGCGGCCATATTGGACGCGCAAAATAATGTAATAGCTACTGCACGCATTCATCGTATTTCTGAAGAGGAAGCGCAAATTCGTTTTATGGCAGTTGCCAGCGAATGGCAGGGAAAGGGAATAGGAGAGGCAGTTTTGCGTTTTACCGAAGGACTGGCACGCAGAAATTATAAAGGCATCACAACCTATTGCCTTCATGCAAGGGAAAATGCGCTTGGGTTTTACACCAAAAATGGATACGCAGTTGTTGAAAAATCATACGTCTTGTTCGATACCATCCAGCACTACCTCATGAAAAAAAGCGTTTAATTGCAAACGTTTTAAACCTTTCGAATTATAATCGTCATTCAAACTCATTTAAAAACAGAAACCATGAAAAAGATTCTTTTTGCAGCCTTGATTGCAGGCGCAACATTCACAGCTCAGGCACAAGATGCCAAAGTGGCAAGTCCTACGAAAGAACAAAAACAAAAACCGGTACTCACAGCCGAAGATCGCGCAGTGCGCCAGTTACGCCGCATGACAGGTCCGGCGCAGTTGACCAAAGAACAGACTGAAGTTATTCGCCCGATTTTGCTTTCGCGCGAAACAGAACGCGACAACATTAAAAAAGCAAACGCTTCCGACATGAAGAAGCAGATGAAAGCGTTGAACGATAAATACGAAGCCAAATTGAAAGCAAGTATGAATCCTGAACAATGGCAAAACTGGGAGAAATTCCGCGCAGAACAGAAAGAAAAGCGCAAGGCCGGGAATGCTCCTCAAGCACCAGAGCAGGATATTGACTAAATATTGCCAGCTTCACATTATTAATAAAAGAAGTTAAGTTTTTTTGTGCGATTTTTGCGGTGCAAAAGAAAATGACACTGCAATTAGGTAATATGAGTATTCAGCCGGGAACAAGGGTTGCAAAAGCAATCCTCGTTTCCGGTTTTTTTTTGCTGGTAATTGGTTTGCAAAACTCTTTTGGGCAACGGTATAAATTTCAAACCGAACGTATCGGAAAAGACCAGCAGGTTTATGTTTATGAGGGCATGAAGTCTGAAGATGGGCGTGTGATAATTCCCGCAGTATATGATTACATCTGGGAATTCGGAAATGATACCCTCACACTCGCGCGCCGTCAAATAGTCGAAGCGCGTCCAAACAGAGATGCCGAATACCAGTACGAACTCATTACCTACAACGGTTATTTATACACCGAGTTTCCGTCGCACCTTGTTCCGAGTCCGCCACAGGAAGGCATCATGCGCATCTACGATATACAGAAGGAAGCCTTTGGCTTCATGAAGACGAACGGTGAAGAAATCAGCAGGGCGAAATATTACGAAGCGAGGGAGTTTAGTGAGGGACTTGCTGCCGTTTTGGATCCGAGCAAAGGGTATTGGGGCTTTATTGACCGTGATGGTAAAATGGCTATCCGTGCTACTTTCGATGAGGCTTTTTCGTTTTCGGAAGGGAAAGCCGTTATCAACGAAAATGGCAAGTTCTATTTCTGCGATCGCGCTGCCATGCTGCAGCCAATTTTAGGGATTTACACGCGCGTATTTGATTTGCAGGAAGGTGTTTCGGTAGTGATGAAAGATACCTTGTATGGCTTAATCGACAGCAGCGGAAGGGAAATCTTGAAGCCACGTTATCAGTTCCTCGATAATTTTGAAAATGGCATTTCGGTGTTCATCGAAAATGGTAAGGCCGGAATACTCGATAAGACAGGAAGTGTGCGTATTGAAGCACGCTACGATAATGTCTTTCGTTTTGATCAAAATCATTACATGATTGAACAAAATGGACAGCTTGGTTTAATAAATCTCAAGGGCGAAGTAGTTATTCAGCCGCGATATAGTCAAATCGCTTATTTCAGCGAAGGTCTAGCACCGGTAGCTGTTGGTGGGAAATGGGGGTTTGTAGATTCAAAAGGAACAGAAATAATTCCATGTCAATTTGTATCCGTTGAACGTGCATTTGTTAATGGTATAGCAGAAG
>CAZVHF010000027.1:8619-19400 GCA_964627105.1 uncultured Chitinophaga sp. | reverse complement strand
AAGCAACATCTTGAGAATTCGCTTATGTTGGTTACGGCGCTGAATACGCATATTGGCTATGAAAATGCCGCTAAAATTGCCAAAACGGCCCACAAGGAGGGGAAAACCCTTCGTCAAGTTTCGATTGAACTAGGTTTGCTCACCGATGAGCAGTTTACGGCCTGGGTCGATCCGGCGAAAATGGTGTGAGCCCTACTTTTAAACTTCATTTGCATTTTTGAAATTTCAATATCCAAAATCAGGTCATTTACATATGAAAAAAAATAGAATCATTGTTTTAATTCTCCTCGGTTTCGTGACCTTTAATGCCTGTAAAAAAGATGCGGTTGATTATGCAGCACAAGCTACCTGTAGTGGTACTGTTCCTACATACACAAACGATATAGCGTCTATTTTAAACACGAACTGCGCACTAAGCGGTTGCCATAATGCCAGTTCCGCTAAAGAAGGTATTAATCTTTCGGATTATGCTTCGGCAAGCAGTCAATTCAAGAACAATCCCGATAATCTAACTTCTGTGCACCATGGCAGTGGCGTAAAACCGATGCCCGATGGTGGGCCGCAATTGGCCGCAGACCTTATCAATAAGCTCGACTGCTGGGTAAAAAACGGTTGTCCGCAATAAGACCGAATTACTCTTCTCGAATAAAATAGAAATGCTCCTCACGGGGCATTTTATTGTCATGTCCCGAAACAATCGCTTCCATCTTTGTTGCGCCTGTTCTGATGTAGTATATTTTCTTTGGAAAATCGTGTTGTGGGTTTTCAAAAAGCCAGGATGTGTCTGTTGATTCAGTAAGTTTGAATTCAATGCCGGCGCCATCGTTTTGCCCATTTACCCAAGACACGTAAACCATAGGATTAGAGGCCAGATTTATTTCGAGGCGCTCGTAAAACAAGGTGTCTTTGCCTTCCAAAGCAAGCCCATGACCTTTTAGTGAGTTTCCCTCTTGCTTCCAGGTTTCGATATGATTAAAGGTGGAGTTTTTCCACGTGCCACTTAAAAAATTCGCAATGTTGGTTTGACCATAAAGGGGAGCAAGACCAAACATACATGTTGCCAGCAAAGCTAAATTTAAGTAATTCAAAGCTTTACAATTCTGCCACTAAAAATGCGATTGTTGTGAATGGCTTGAATCAAATAAATGCCCGAAGGAAGTTCTTTATCAAGCGTATAGCCTAATGTTGTTTGAGAAGCATTGGAAACGGTTTCGTTCAACAGCCTTCCACTGGCATCGAATAAACGAATCGTACACTTTCCTACAGAAATACCGGTAATTGTAATTTCGGAATGCGCAGGATTTGGGAAAAAATTAAGCGAATTGTGTTCGGGGCTTTCTACACCTTGACTACCCTCTTCCATTGCAGGCAAATGCACAAAATCAATCCAAGCCGCATCCTCGTTCGATGCAACAATTTCATCTTTGGTATAACTCCACTGAAACTCATGTTGGCCGGTGCTTACCGGAAACGAAATTTCGGTCCAATCCACTAATCCCGACCAGAATCCCATTTCAACGCCGTCGATGTAAAAGCGCAGAAAATCATATCCTTCTTCCGAAGAAACTTTGTAATTGAATCGAATTGTTCCGGCTTCGGTTACATTGCCCGATAAAAACAGGTCGCTTTGTGCGAGGTGGTCAATATTGCCCGATTTCATGCTGGTTTCACCTTCAAAAACAACCGACTGGTCTTCTACCCAAGGAAAATCGCCCGAATTTGACCATAGCGCCGAAGGCAATCCGTTTTCAAAATCTTCGACCAGTTCTCCTACCGGAAGATTGAAGGAAAAATCTGCTCCGTACATGCCAAACATCGCATTGTAAACGAACGACACAGAAGCCGGAACAGCAAAATCGGTCGGAATTTGATAATCATAGGCGGCAATAAACTCTGAGTCTGCATCGATAGCATCCGGGCTTAACTCCGATGCCAATGTTTGCAAAGTCGGTGCTCCGTGTGTTAGTGTTGCTGCACCAGATGCACTTGTTGCCGAGCCAACATTTCGATTCGGAATCAGAATGCGGATTTGCTCACCGGCGTCGGCGCGCCCGTTTCCATTTCCAGATAATTCAACCAATTCAAAGTTGGTAACTTCGATTTCAGGAGCATGCAATGTAAGTGGAATCGTAACCGACCACGAATTTCCCGATTCGCTGGTGAGCTGCAGGTTAAACTGAACAACTGTTCCATCGGTAACACCATCGGCAACCTGAATCGAAAAGCAATCTTCGGAAGCATAAGTTCCCGGGGTAACTCCTGGATAAAACACGCACCCGCTAGTACCGGTGAGGGTTACGAATGAAGAAGCAGTGCTGAGAATTCCGGTTACTGGTCCCGGATCAGCATTGCCAACATTGATGGTTGAAATGTTCAGATAAAAATTCTCGTTGTAATCGGCCACCTGGTTGTTGTTTCCGCTTAAATCGTTGACTTCATTCGACTCATAAATGAGGAATGCACCATCGGGCACAATTACGTCAATAACACCTTGGTAGGGAATACGGTTAAACGCAGTTACGCTAACTTGCAAGGGCAAGGGTGTCGAAAGCGCATCAAATTCAAGCGTACACATTCCTCCCGAAACAACTCCGCTCGCCAATAAATTTCCGTTCTGAAGCAGAGCAACGCGCGCATCCTCCACATCCACCATCACATTGAGTTGCGAAATTCCGAGCGGTACCGAACTATCGTGATTTACCGTCATTGCAAGCGGTATTTGCGTGCGCACCAGCAAACTTGGATCGCCGAAGATATGCCAGGTGTCGGTCATTTCATCTCCCGCTGAGCCATATTCGTCGTTCATCTGCATACAGCCACTCAGGCTAATTCCGCCATAGGTTCGGATACCGTTTGCCGCATTCAATTCTGTAAGCACATCCACCATTTCGTCTTGTGCGCACATCGGCGGGTCCCAGCTTTGGTTTATGCTCGACATGAGCACTGAGGTCGCTCCGGCAGGCTCATCGTTTACCGTGTGTCGCATCCAGGTTTCGGCGAAACACGTACCATTATCGAATTCGCCATTCACACAGGCAACAGACCAAATTAATGGCAGTTTGTTGGTATTGCTGAGGTTTACAATATCCGCATTTGAGAAGCCGGTTGTGCTAAAGCTCTGCGCTGAGCCATGTCCTGTATACAAAATTAATCCTGCGCCCTCCTGAAGCGATTCGGCAAGCTGTTCGGCCGAAGGGTCGCCGCTTGCATCGTTTCCGCCTTGTGAGCCTTCAAAAAACTCAGCAGCGTTGGTATATGTGTAATTTAACAAATCGGTGTGCATCCCGCGGATGTGTTCAAAATCCATTTCATTGTCATCGCCCGGACCTTCCTGCGAGCCTATCCCGATTGCCCGCGAAAAGTGCGAACCTTCTGCAGCCTGTTCGTAAGCAATAATTCGTTGTACTTGTGTTTGAACATCCGCAAGAGACTCGGCCGAAAACCGTCCGATTTGAACCTCCGCGTAAGCATCATCACCATCGACATAACCATAGCTTGGATCAGACTTGCCACCACTTCGCACCGGCGAAGGAATCTGATCGATATCGCCCACCAAAATAGCATAGCGCAAATTATTCGCGTAGTATTCATCGCGAATGCGGTTGGTTATTTCTGCTATACTACCCAGATCCGAATAATTCACCATTTCGGTTGGAATACCGCATTGTTTCTTCCACGCTACGAAGGGTTCCATAGCAGATGCAAAGGCGTCATGTGCAATTACAAGCATTTTACCTTCACTTTCGGGGGCATCGTAGCGCGAATGGTTAAGGTTTAAAAAATGGCGCTGATACAGCTCTTTATCACCTTGTGCTGGTTTCGAAGCCCGCTGTGGATTCCGTTCGTTTATTCCTGCGAATTGTGTATCGGTAACAACGCGTATGCGGATTGAGTGATTTACACGAAGCACCTGCGTTACCGGATTGTATTGCAGTGGGAAAATATGAATGGCAACTCCGCGCGTATTTCTGAAAATGTATGGGTTACCGGTAGCGGCTATTTTAGATGGGAAAAACGCATTTTCGGTGTATTGAATTCCTTTAACGCGGTTAACCTGCGTCGGATTTTCGTTGCGCATGATATTGCCGTAGGATGGTGCAATGCGCACATTTGAAATCTCTTCAAACTGAACATCAATAATTTCGATTCGCGCATTACCTTTATTGGGAATAATCACCGAGCGGCTGAATTGGATCAAATCGGGGGCGCCTTTTTGAAGCATTCTGGCCGCTTTGTTAGCTTGTGGAACGAAATACTCAACCCCATTTAGGTCGATAGATTGAAAGCTGTATTCTCCGAGGTTAAATTCTACAACAGACTCGGAGTTTTCTGGGTTAATTGAATAGCCCGAAAAAGAAGATTGCTGCCCAAATGCAGACAGCAATCCAATAAATGTAGTAAAGACGAATAAAAGTGATTTCATGGTTATATTTTAGTGATTCCGAACTACACGGAATGATTTAACCTGCTTGTTTTCGCGGCTTACAGAAAGTGTGTATACCCCGGTTGCATAAGCATCTAGCGAAATGGTATTGGTCGAATTCAGTTTGTTTCTTGTATCAATCATTCGACCTGCCGCATCAAAAAGCTGGTAGGATAAAAGTGACGCATCGTCATCAGCTACCGTTAAAGTTAACAAGCCTGATGTTGGATTTGGGAAAACCGAAAGGTTAATTCCGACTTCGTCGATTCCGGTAACAACACCAATGTCGTAGGGTTGCTGAACGCCCTGATTAATATTCCCATTCGAACCCTGAGCAGAAGTATACACCACTTGTCCAATCGAATATGAAATTGACCCATTGTCGCCCTCGGCATCGCCACCAGCAGAAACGGTATTGCTTTGAGAATAAAGGTTAAGGCAAAGAACTGATGCTACAAAGGCGAGATAATTTTTCATATTAATAATTTGTACTAACAAATATACATCTTAAGCTGAAAGAAACAATTCTGAACGATATTAATTCTATTTCAGATTTTTTTTGCTGTTTGAGCTCTGAAATGGCTCCCATTCAAGCTCCAGATCCCAACCGGCACGTACCGTAAATTTCTCGGTAAAATAATACATCTGTTCAGGCTGCTTTCTCGACGAAAAATCGCCATTTGTCCATTGGCCGCTTCCATCTGTATCTTCGATTAGGCGTATGCTGTATTCTCCCGGGAGCAGCGATTTAAACGATAGTGTTTTGGTTAACGATACTTGCCGCGAATTAATCACCGCGCCACTTTTATCGAGCAACTCAAATATTCCTCTAAATTCGCTTACGCTGTCGTTGCGAAAAATAAATTCGAGGTTGCCCAAATCTTCTTCCATAAAATAGCTGATGCTTTGCCGCAAGCTATCGTTGCCTCTTCCAAAAATATCGGTAAACGCACCCTTGTTAATTCGCAATGTAAAGGCCTGATTTGATTTCGGTAATACATACTTAAGATACATTCTTTCGCCAACTTCCGGCAACGGGTTTAGCAGTATGGTATCCGTTCCAGCCATATACGTAATACTTCCTGCAAGCGAATCTGCAAGAGGTGCCGAAAAGCGTAGTTTCAGACTATCGCCAAGGATTAATTTATTCTGAAATGCATTCAGAGAAATCTGAACACTGGTATCGGCAGGGGCCTTTTTGTTTCTGCCTTTTCCACTGGCAACACCTTGTTTTTTAGTGCTAAACTCCAGTGTATCTGTACGCAGACTATCGCCATTCGTTGCTCTTACTATGAAAGCTATGGAGTCAATTCCCAATGTTGGATACCATAAGGTTATGGAGTCGCTTTTGGCCGAGGTGATGTTAATTAATTTCTGAACATCTGTTTTACCGAGCGATTCAAATGCTAGCTTATCGGGGGCAAATGCATACTTTAGTGTGATTCGCCCTGGCGCATCGAATTTGTTGCGTATAAGCCGTTGACGCTGGGGTTTGTCTTTAAATAACCGCATATTGCCCACAGAACACATACCCGAATCGATTCGCAGGGTATCGTCTGTAAACGCAAGCGATTCATCGGGCAGATTCAGTTTCATGTCGCTGTTTGCGTCTTCGAAGGCAAGTAGGCGGTATTTTCCGGCTTTTACGTTATTGATGGTGAAGTTTCCGGATATTGAACTGCGTGCAAAATACCGAGGCAATTGGTTCTGAGGAACCGAATCGTGAAAGGCTTCATAAAGAGCTATAAGCGCTGTCTTGGGAGTTGCATTCGTATACGCATTTTCAATTCGCCCCGTAACTTTTAACGTGTCGAGTTGAGAGCCTGTAGCAAATACAAGCTGTGTTTCTTCCAAAGGATTTGACTCTGTAATGTCGGTAACGGATGCTCCCAGCGTTAGTGTGTATGTTGTATTCTCAACAAACTTTTCCTTAAATCGCAATTGAAGCGTTTTCCCTTTGAGGATGGCCTCCGGTGGCGTTTTTAGCGGTGGCGAAATCAATATACCACTTCCGCCATCTTTTAAGGCAATAAACTCATCGAAGGTAATTTCGATTCGGTCGCTGTTAAATTGCGTGCTGCCCGATGCCGGATTAACGGTAACGATTTTAGGCGGACTTTTATCGGGCGCTCCACCCGAAGGCGCAACCCGGCTGGCGCACGAATACATGAATGCTACAACAATGGCAAAAACAACTGCTCTCATGAATAAATCTGTTTTGCCAGCATGACACAAATGTCTTCCATACCGGTTTGCAGGGCTGAATCGAAAGCGGCATAATGCTCAGAATCGATGTCCAACACAGCTTTTACCTGTCCGCTTGTATCGCGCAGTGGAACAACCAATTCAGATTTTGAAAGCGCCGAACAAGCGATATGGCCTGGAAATGCATCCACATCATCCACAACCACAGTTTCATTTTTTGACCATGAAGTACCGCAAACACCTTTTCCAAAACCAATACGTGTGCATGCCACCGGACCTTGAAATGGGCCCAGAACAAGCTCGTTTTCGCAAACCCGGTAAAATCCAATCCAGTGAAAACGAAAAACCTCATGTAATGCAGCCGCCACATTGGCCATACCGGCAATTTCATCGTGTTCGTCGCCCAAAAGTGCCTTTATTTGTGGAAGAATTTCCCGCATGATTTCTTCGGAGGAGGCCGAAGTATTTGAAATGAGTATTGTACCGGCCATTAGCGGGATAATCCAATTACAGTGCGTACTTCGTGAAGCGTCTTCGAAGCGCTCTCGCGTGCTTTTTCGGCTCCTTGACGCATAACGCGGTTTAGCAAATCATCATCCTTTTGAATTTCTGCAATTCGCTCACGCAACGGATTGGTAAACAAAATCATGTCCTCTGCCAATTGCTTTTTCATGTCGCCATACCGAATATTGCAGGCATTCCATTGTTCTTCGAAGAACGCCACGGTATCCTTACTGCTTACCAGATTCATAAGTTGAAAGAGGTTTGCAATGGCTTCGGGTTTCGCCTGTCCGGGTTCGGTAGGACCGCTATCGGTAACGGCGCGCATTACTTTTTTGCGTATTACTTCGGGCGTGTCGGCTAAAAATATTGCATTGCCTTCGCCCTCACTTTTGCCCATTTTACCGCTTCCATCTAATCCGGGAACTTTAACCAACTGATCGCCGAAGTTGTATGCAAACGGTTCCGGAAAAACGTCCTTCTCATAAAGATGGTTGAAGCGATTCGCGAAGTTCCGCGCCATTTCGAGGTGCTGTTCCTGATCCTTGCCTACCGGCACTTTCGTTGCTTTATGGATGATGATATCGGCAGCCATTAAAACCGGGTAGGTGAGTAGTCCGGCATTGATGTTATCGGGATGCTTGCGGATCTTTTCTTTGAACGATGTGCAGCGTTCGAGCTCGCCCACATAGGCCACCATGTTCATTAACAGGTAGAGCTCCGAAATTTCGGGAACATCGCTTTGAATGTAAAGCGTAGACACCTCAGAATCGAGCCCTGCAGCCAGGTATTCGACCAGCACATTCCGAACGCTTTGTTTAAATTGGTCGGCTTTGGGATGGGTTGTGAGGGCGTGTAAATCGGCGATGAAAAAAAAGCAGCGGTGTTCGTGCTGCATCTTTATGAAATTGCGAATAGCGCCGAAATAATTGCCCAAATGCAAATTACCGGTACTGCGAATTCCGCTTACAACTGTTTCCATGCTGCAAACTTAGCAAATAATGGTGTGGTGTATTACTCTAAAAATTCGAGTACTACCTTACTAAACGCTTCGGGTTGCTCGGCATGCAACCAGTGTCCAGCATTTGAAATGGTTTCAAATTCTACGTGTGCGAATTGATGCGCAATCTCTAACTGGTCTTGATCTGTGATGTAACGCGACTTTTCGCCACGAACAAAAAGGGTAGGAATAAGAATGCCATCATCAGGCAAAGCCTTCCCCACTTCCAAAATCTGAGCACTGATGGCTTCCAGGTTGAATCGCCATGAAAAGCCTCCATTATTGTTTCGATATAGATTTTTTAACAGAAACTGCCGGGTTCCGAAATCGGGAATTCCCTTTGCCAGTTCGGCATCGGCCGAGTTGCGATCTTTTAGTATTTCCAGTGGCAAGTCCTTTAATGCAGCGATAATTTCTCCATGGTGTGGCGCATAGGCCCGCGGTGCAATATCGGCCACTATGAGTTTTGAAATACGTTGCGGATATTTTTGGGCAAAAAACATGGCCGTTTTACCGCCCATTGAGTGTCCGAGCAGATGAACCGATTCCAGATTTAGGGCATCGAGTGTTTCGGCCAAATCTTCGGCCATCAGGTCATACGAAAACGCATCATCGTGAGGCGATTGTCCGTGGTTACGCTGATCGATGGTAAGAATGTTGAAACGGTTCGACCAGGCACGGGCCAGCGTGGTCCAGTTGTCGGATTGCCCAAACAATCCGTGTAAAATTACCAGGGGCTGGCCTTCGCCATATTGGCGGTGAAACAGAATCATTGCAGTTGGGCGCGATACAGGTTAATGGTATGTTCGAGTCCCAAATACAGGGCCTCACAAATCAGCGCGTGGCCAATCGAAACTTCGAGTAAATGAGGGATGTTTTGTGCAAAAAATCGGAGATTTTGGCTGTTCAGGTCGTGACCGGCGTTCAATCCCAAGCCTATTTTGTGCGCTTCGAGTGCAGCAAGCCGATATGGCTCAACGGCTGTTTGTGGATTAGTTGCATAATTGTGCGCGTAAGCCTCCGTGTACAGCTCGATGCGGTCGGTTCGCGTGCGGGCAGCCGATTCATACAAACCTATATTTGTATCCATGAAAATCGACGTGCGAATTCCTGCAGATTTAAGCCGGCCAACCACATCGGTTAAAAGAGCCTCATGCTGAAGTGTATCCCATCCGGCATTGGATGTTAAGGCGTCGGGTGCATCAGGAACGAGAGTAACCTGATGCGGTTTAACAGAAAGCACAAGTTCCATGAATTCTTCGGAGGGGTATCCTTCGACATTGAGTTCGGTTTCAACACAACGCTTCAAACTGCGCACATCATCGAAGGTGATGTGACGGGCATCGGGTCGTGGATGTACGGTGATTCCTTGAGCACCAAACTGTTCTGCCTTGCGAGCCGCTTCCAGTAAATCAGGTTGATTGCCACCGCGGGCGTTGCGGATGAGTGCAATTTTATTGATGTTAACGCTGAGTTTTGTCATAAACCTGTGCAAAAGTACAGATTGATTTTCAGTAAATGCATCTTGTGCCGAATTACAGTTTTAGTAGGTTTGCAATGTTTGAGGAAACAAAGCAAACTTTTCTGCGTTTAAGAATACACATCCACATAACCATGCTTGCCGAAGATTTAATATCAGACACCATACCGCCACTCAAGGCGAGCGATTCGGGCATTAAAGCACTGCATTGGATGGATGAGTTCAGGGTTTCGCATTTGCCAATCGTGCACAAAGGCGAGTTGTTGGGTTTGATTTCGGATGCCGATATTTTGGACTTGAATACACCCGAACTCGAGCTGAGTAATCATAAGCTTTCGCTGATTCGTCCTTTCGTATACAAACATCAACACGTATATGATGTGCTGAAATTGATTAAACGATTTAGCATTACGCTTGTACCAGTTTTAGATGAAGACAACCAATACCTGGGAAATATTGGACTGCGCGATCTGGTAGAACAGTTTGCCGGTTCAATTGCGGTCGACAATCCGGGCGGAGTTATCGTTCTTGAGTTGAATCAAAACGATTATAGCCTGAGTCAGATTGCCCGCATTGTAGAGGAGAACGATACCAAGATTTTAAGTTTAAGTTTGAATGCTTCGCCCGACTCCACTTTGGTTGAATTAACATTGAAGTTGAATCGTGAAGATATTCGCAGTATTCTTGCGTCTTTTAAGCGCTTTAACATTCAGGTAAAACTATCGTTTCAGCAAAGCGAATTCTCTGACGATTTGCGCAATCGCTTCGACCAGTTTATGAACTTCATTAATATGTAGTTCCTCGTTTTGTATTCCGAAAGAGATTACCTTCGCACAAGGTAAGCTGATATTCATGCGCATTGCACTGTTTGGTCGGTCGTTCAGTGAACACCGAAACGAAGTTGTTTCAGAACTGTACAAAGGTCTGCTCGATAAAGGCCATCAGCTCATTGTATATGAGTCCTTTCTATCAAAAACCAAGTCGCTTTTACCATCAGAAAAGAGCGTAGAAACGTTCGGCGGACTGCGCCAGCTTACCCGCTGCGACTTAATGATTAGTATTGGTGGTGATGGGACTTTGCTCGAAGCCGTAACCCATGTGCGTAATTCGGGTGTGCCTATCTTAGGAATTAATACCGGCCGGTTGGGTTTTTTAACGGCATTTTCGGCTAA
>CAZVHF010000027.1:0-8519 GCA_964627105.1 uncultured Chitinophaga sp. | reverse complement strand
GCAACCGGATCAACGGGCTATTCGCTTTCTTGTGGCGGCCCCATCATGTTGCCGGCCTTGCAGAATTTCATCATCACGCCAATTGCTCCGCACAATTTAAACGTACGTCCTTTGGTAATTTCCGACGAAGATTTGCTGGAAATTCGTCCTCAAGTGCGCGGAAAAGAGATTATGATTTCACTCGATTCGCGTTCCGCATCAATTAGTGCTTTGCAACCTGTATCCTTGCGCAAAGCTCCATTTTCTATTGAATTGGTGCGAAAGGAACAAGGTGATTTTTTGCATACCCTGCGCGAAAAATTGATGTGGGGAACCGACAAACGAAATTAATTCGAAGATTAATTTTTCGAGAAAAAAATTTAAAATGTGCCCGATTTTGGATTTTGATTCTATATTTGTGGGTTCAAGAGTAAAATTATTCATGAAAAAACGCATTCTTTTATTACTAAGCTTGGTGATGCTGGTTCAGCTATCGCAGGCGCAACGTAAAAAGACGCGGTTCCTCGACCGGTGTGAAACGGTTTATGGTTTAGGGTTTTCAAATTTCCTTGGCGAGTTGGGTGGTCGCGATGCTATTGGTACAAACGGACTTCGTGACTTGGAGTTTATTTTGACCCGACCTTCTGTTCACCTAGGTGTTCGTTATCGTTTCAATCCGATATTTTCATTAAAATTCAATCTGCATTATGCGATGGTTTCAGGTCGCGATTCCTTAACTAAGGAGCCATTTCGCCGTAACCGCAACCTGAGTTTTCGTTCACCGATTTTTGAAACATCTTTACAAGGAGAAATTTCTGTTTTACAGTTAAAGTCTACTAAATCACGCTATGTACTTCGGGGTGTTCGAAGCAAGTCGGGAATCGATTTGAATGTATATGTTTTCTTTGGTGCAGGGGGATTTTTCTTTAATCCAAAGGCCAAAATTGAACAAACGTGGTGGGCATTGCAGCCGCTTGGAACCGAAGGTCAAGGTATAGCAGCATCTCGCGAACCTTATAAACGAATTCAAGCCTGTTTTCCTGTAGGACTAGGTTTTCGTTTGCCATTATCAGATAAAAATTGGACAATCGGTTTTGAATATGGGATGCGCACTACCACCACCGATTACATCGATGATGTGAGTACAACTTATTTTTCGCCTACCTTAATTGGTGATAAATATGGTCCAATTGCGCAACGGTTATCGAATCGTGCAGGCGAAAATGGCGAAGCCGTTATTCCCGGTTCTGCATTCACTGGCGAACAACGTGGAGATCCTACCGATAAAGATGCATACATGCTTGGAACCATTACGCTAACTTATCGTTTAAAGTCTGGGCGTTCGGTACTTCCAAAATTTAGATAAGAATTTTGCGTTTATTCGGGTGCCCGACCAACGTAATGATGCGCATTTCATTTTTAACACTCGCCTTTTTTCTTGCTACGCAGTGCATCTATGCTCAGCGTATGCGAAATTATTCTGAAATAGGCCCCAGCATTGGGATGAGTTATTATATGGGCGAACTGAATCCTGGTACTCCCTTTTTCATGTCGAAACTTGCCGGTGGACTGCATTTCAGATACAATTACCACCCGCGCTGGGCCTGGCGCTTAAATGCCAATTACTTGCGCATTGAAGCAAGTGATGCCGAGTCGGAAAACCGCCAGCAACAGGTTAGAAATCTGTCATTTCAATCGAATGTGTACGAATTTGCACCTTCGATTGAATTTAATTTCTTTCCTTACGAAATAGGGAATTCGTACTATCCGGCCACGCCTTATGTTTTCTGGGGAATAGGCGTGTATCATTTCAATCCTAAGGCTGAATACAAGGGGGAAATGCGCGAACTTCGTCCATTGGGAACCGAAGGTCAGGGCGTTCCAGGAACAGGGCGCTCGCAATACAATCTCTGGGGACTTACGTTCCCATTTGGATTCGGATTCAAAGCGCATGTGGCTAAGTGGTTGGGATTAAGTTTAGAATGGGGATTAAGAAGAGCTTCAAGCGATTACCTCGACGATGTAAGTACTACCTACATTGATCCCTTCGATTTGTATAAGGCGTATGGTGTAGACGCAGTACAAATGGCCGATCGTTCTGCAAATCCACCTGTTTATGCCAACGTAAACCGTCAACGCGGGAACCCAAACAATAACGACTGGTATAGTTACGCAAGTCTTACGATTTGCATCAAATTGCGCAAAGCCGAAGACATTTGTCAGGCCTACAAATAATCGATTATCTTTGCCGGTCAACGAAATGAGGAAATCCGAAATGTCGGAGTTGAAGCACGAAATAAACCGCGAAAAATTACCTAAACACATTGCCGTTATTATGGACGGAAATGGCCGTTGGGCAAAAAGCAAAGGCAAGTTGCGCATTTTTGGTCACGAAAGCGGCGTTAAGGCCGTACGCGATACTGTTGAAGCCTGCGCAGAACTTGGTGTTTCGTACCTTACATTATACGCATTTTCTACCGAAAACTGGAATCGCCCGGCATTGGAAATCAATGCTTTAATGAGTTTGTTGGTTTCGACCATCGCCGCAGAAACCAAGACCCTGATGGATAATAATATCAGACTGCAAACCATCGGCGACACGGCTTCTCTTCCTAAAAAGTGCCGGAATGAACTGGCTGATGCTATCCAAAAAACGGCGGCCAACACCCGAATGACACTCGTACTTGCCTTAAGCTATAGTTCGCGCTGGGAAATTACCGAGGCGGTAAAGGCTATTTCCATGAAAATTCATGCGGGAGCAATCAAGCCCGAAAACATCACCGAAGAAATGATTGGGAATTACCTCAACACAGCCGGAATGCCCGATCCTGAATTGTTGATTCGCACCTCGGGTGAACACCGGATCAGTAATTTTTTACTCTGGCAGATTTCGTATGCCGAATTATACTTCTCGCCAGTTCTGTGGCCAGATTTCAGAAAAGAGCATTTATACGAAGCCATTCTCAGTTTTCAGCAACGTGAACGGCGCTTTGGTATGACGTCAGAACAGGTTAAAAACGCATGATGAAAAAACTGCTGCTTGCGCTTTTTATGTTTTCGGTTTCTGCCGTTTCGTTTTCTCAAATCAAATTGGGTGAAGACGACAACACATTTAGCTTTTCGGCACCAAAAGAATTTACGATTGCCGATATCGAATTCAGAACAGAAAGTGGTAGTTTGCTCGACAACACCATCCTTAAAATGCTCACCGGTCTGAATGAAGGCGATAAGGTTCTCGTTCCGGGCGAGCAAATTACGAAAGCCATTCAGGCGCTTTGGAAACAAGGATTGTTCTCTGATATCGAAGTTTCGGCCTTGCGTATTGAGGAAGGGAAAATTTGGCTCCAGTTTTTATTGGAAGAAAAACCCAAACTCTCAAAGTTCAGAATTACAGGGGTTAAGAAAAGCGATGCCGATGAGCTACGCGAGAGCCTCGATTTGATGACTGGGAAAACCATCAGTGAAAACCTTTTGGTTAAATGCCGCAATACCGTGCGCGAGTTTTATCTCGACAAAGGCTTTATGGACGCCGATGCGAAGGTTTCGACTTATGCCGATACTGCAATTAAAGGAGGAATGGTCCTTCTAATAGAGGTAAATAAAAATAAACGCATTAAGATCAATAAAATCACATTCAGTGGCAATGATCATGTTGCTACTTCGAAATTGAAGCGCAAAATGAAAAATACCAAGGAAAACCCTTGGTGGAGCATTTTTACGACTTCGAAATACATCGAGGATAATTACAAAGAAGACCTCGATAAAGTGCTGGCAGTATATTACGAGAAGGGCTATAAAGATGTTAAGATTGTTGAGGATAGCGTTTACCGTTTTGATGAGAAGCACCTCAATATCACTATTAAAATCGAGGAGGGCAGTCAATACTTCTTTCGCAACATTACCTGGACAGGCAACACGAAATACACATCAAAGGAATTAAGTACGCGACTTGGAATTAAGAAAGGCGAAATTTACAACCAAAGTGCACTGGAGCAGAACTTATATATGAATGCTTCTGAAACCGATGTTACATCGCTTTACATGAATGATGGGCATTTGTTTTTCCAGGTAACTCCCGCCGAAAAAATTATCGGGAAAGATTCGGTCGACATCGAAATGCGTGTTTACGAAGGCAAGCAGGCTACCATTAATCGTGTAACAATTGTTGGCAACGATAAAACGAACGACCATGTAATTATGCGTGAAATCCGCACGCGCCCGGGGCAATTGTTCCGTCGCTCGGATATTGTGCGTACCCAACGTGAACTTTCCCAATTAGGTTATTTCGATCCAGAGAAAATGGGAGTTAATCCCATACCAAATCCGCAGAACGGAACAGTAGATATTGAGTACCGTGTCGAAGAAAAGCCTTCAGACCAGCTGCAACTTTCGGGCGGTTGGGGAGCGGGCCGTTTAATTGGTAACCTGGGTCTGGCATTCAACAATTTTAGCGCGAAGAAATTCTTCAAAAAAGGCGCCTGGACGCCTCTGCCTTCGGGCGATGGCCAGCGCTTATCGATTAATGCATCGTCGACCGGTCGGGCATTCCAGAGTTACAATTTGTCGTTCCCCGAACCTTGGCTGGGAGGTAAAAAACCTAATTCGTTAACCATAACTGCATTTCATTCTGTATTTGGCAATGGCGCCGCAAAAACCGACCCTACCCGGAGCGTTACCAAAACCTCGGGTACAGTAATCGGATTTGGCCGTCGATTGCGATGGCCAGATGATTTCTTCTCCCTGCAACATTCGCTCAATTATTCATATTATGAGCTAATTAATTCGTCGGCATTTGGAACGTTTACAAACGGCTTCGCTAATAATTTCAGTTTTTCCACCACCTTATCGCGCAATTCTGTCGATCAACCAATTTATCCGGCGAGTGGTTCAACCATTAGCATCAGTTTGCAGGTAACACCACCATACTCTGCGATTAGCAAATCAACGGCTGCTGATTTTGTTACCGACCAACAGCGTTACAAGTGGATCGAATTCCACAAATGGAAATTTGATGCGCAATGGTTTACGCCACTTAGCCGCAACAATAAGCTGGTACTGATGACACGTGCGAATTTCGGATTCTTGGGTTCGTACACCAAAGCAAAAGGAATATCGCCATTTGAACGTTTCCGTTTTGGGGGCACAGGCTTAACCGGTTTAACATGGGGGGCGCAATTTTTAGGTGCCGAGATTGTTGGTTTGCGCGGATACGAGGATGGTTCTATCTCAAATCAAACCGGAACACAAAGTGCCGGCGATGCGCCAATTTACAACCGTTTAACAATGGAATTGCGTTACCCGGTATCATTGAATCCTTCAGCAACGGTATTCGGACTTGCGTTCCTTGAAGGTGGAAATGCCTGGAATGCCTTTAGTGATTTCGATCCATTTACTTTAAAGCGTTCGGCCGGGATTGGCGTTCGCGTTTTCCTTCCGATGTTTGGTTTGCTGGGTCTTGATTATGGCTATCGCTTCGACGACATTAAGGGGTTTCCGGGAATGCAAAAAGGGATGTTCCACTTTATTATTGGACAGAATTTCAATTGATTTCGCGTTTTAGAGGCGACAATGTTGCTATTTCAGAATTAATAGCATGATTCTTGAAACCGCGCTGAAAAACATTTCAAAATGATTACTTTTGCAGCCTCTAAAATGCCGATTATGAAAAATTTCATCATAGCACTTATGCTCGTGTTCGGGATGAACGCGGCTTTGTCGGCCCAGAAATTCGGATTCGTAGATTCACAGTATATTCTCGAGAATGTTCCGGAGTATAAATCTGCGCAACAGCAATTAGACAAAATTTCGTTGCAGTGGCAGAAGGAAATTGAAGCCAAGTTTGCCGAGATTGATAAAATGTACAAAGATTTTCAGGCAGAAGCAATTCTTCTATCAGACGATATGAAGAAGAAACGCGAAGATGAAATCATCGACAAGGAAAAAGCTGCCAAGGAATTGCAGAAACAACGTTTCGGAAAAGGCGGAGATTTGTTGAAACGTCGTCAGGAGTTAATCAAACCTATTCAAGATAAGGTATACAACGCCATTAAAGAAATTTCCACTACAAAGAATTACGCAGCCGTTTTCGATAAATCGAGCGATTTGACCATCCTGTATACAAATCCAAAATTCGACATTAGCGATGCGGTGCTCGAAGAAATGGGTTACACGCCATCTAAAGGAAACGACGATGCCAATCCTGCCGGCGGTGGCGATGGTGGTGATGCACCCAAGAAATAACAAACACACAATAATCTACCGATGAATAAACTCGCATTTTTCCTAGCCACATTTGCTATTTTGTTAGCTGCTTCCGGCTTCGCTCAGAAAAGTCCAAAATTTGGGCATATTAATTCAGCCGAATTGTTAAGCCTAATGCCGGAGCGCAAAGCGGCTATGGCAAAAATGGATTCTGTTACCAAAGAAGCCGAAAAATTACTTCAGGAAATGATGACCGAATACCGCACCGAGCAGGATAAGTATACTGCCGAAAGTGGGAAAATGTCGGAATTGGCAAAGAAAACCGCCGAGGAGAAATTAACCGGTTTAGGTACACGCATCCAAAATTTTCAGCAACAAGCGCAGGAAAGCCTCCAGGCCGAAGAAACAAAACTCATCGAGCCAATTGTGAACAAGGCCAAAAAAGCAATTGAGCAAGTTGCAAAAGAAAACGGCTACACCTATGTAGTTGATACATCAACCGGAGCATTCCTCTATTGGGAAGAAAGCGACAACCTGCTTGCGCTGGTAAAGAAAAAACTGGGTTTGCAGTAAGCACAAATAAAATTGCATTCAAAGCGCCTCAATTCGGGGCGCTTTTTTTATTCTTGCACAATGGCAGAACAGTCGGCACCGATAGGGATTTTCGATTCAGGGATTGGCGGATTAACCGTTGCTGCGGCGATTCACCGTTTGTTGCCGCATGAAAATCTCATTTACGTAGGCGATACGGCACATTTTCCGTACGGAGATAAATCGGCCGGACTTATTGAACAGTATGGTGTTGGGATTTCGCGCTATTTGCTCGAGCGAAAATGCAAAATGATTGTTATTGCCTGCAATACAGCATCTGCTTATGCATTTAAAGCCGTTCAAGCTGTGGCGGGGAAAGATTTTCCGGTGGTGAATGTAATTGATCCGGCTGCTGAAGCTATTGCAAAGCAGTTTCCGCTGGGAAAAATCGGCTTAATTGCCACGCGCGGAACCGTTTCGTCGGGAATCTATCCCCGCAAAATTAAAAAGCAGGCTCCAAACGCTGAGGTAACATCACTGGCAACCCCACTTTTGGCACCCATGATTGAGGAGGGTTTTTTCAACAATAAAATTTCACGTACAATCATTCATTCGTATCTCGAGAAGAAATCCCTGCAGGGTATAGATGCTATTATCTTGGGCTGTACGCATTACCCCTTGATTCGTCCCGAAATTGAATCGTACTACAAAGGAAGTGTTACGGTATTTGATTCGGCCGAATTGGTGGCACAGAAAGTACAGAACGAACTGCGTAAATCAAATCTTCTGTTTGAAGGGAATGCAACTAAAATGGAGTTTTACGTAAGCGATTATACCGAGTCGTTTGCGGTAAGTGCCGGTTTTTTCTTCCCCGAAAAGGTTGAGTTAAACAAGCTCGATTTGTGGTGATGCCACACACCAAACATTTGGGCCGTTTGCCATCAATTTGCGCGTAAAAACAACCGTGAAAATCTAAAATTTAAATTTACAATTACACGGTTAAATTATGGCTTACGTGATACAATGCACATGTTTCGGTGGGATGCTTTTGTAAACGGAGACGCTTGCGGCAGCGATCGAAGCAAGCTACCGTGTAGCGCGGAGAGCGCGGTGCGAAGCAGCCGCCCTAAAAAGTAACATCGCTTTTACAATCCACCACTCACAAGTCTCTCCCACAGCGCTGGCATTTCTTTAGCCTGCACGCACATTTCGCACACAGCGAATACATGCCGCTGCTGGTGCCTTCTCCGCAATTGCGACAAGTGCCTATGTCGTCGGTTACCGATTCGTTTTGGTGTTTCGAACACATGAAACCGCTGCCCCAGTTTTGTGCCGGACAATCGGCTGTAGGTGCCTTGATGCGTTTGCCCTGTTCGTCGTAAAAGCGCTCCTTACCTATAGATTTATCGTTCTCGTAAGTTCGCTCGGATGCCAACACCCCGTTTGAGTGCCAGGTTTTCCAAATGCCATCGCGCAAACCCATCGCATACGATTCTTCGCGGATCAAAACCCCGGCATCGTTCCAGAACCGACAAATACCATTGGGCACACCCGCACCCGACATCAATTCGTTATCGATTGCGAGGCGTTCGTGTGTTGGGCTTATATTTTCTGAGGCAAATGCACATTCCTGAACCAACAATCCTGCCGGGTTCCAGTGCTTATATGTGCCAATCAACAAATCGTTTTTATACACCGCTTCAATAGCCATTTTGCCACTGCCATGGTACGCTGTGTAAGTCCCGTCGAGTTCCAGTTCAAGTTGGTCGTCCTTTTTTACCCAAATGAAACTGAACTCCGTTTCAAGC
>CAZVHF010000026.1:0-19624 GCA_964627105.1 uncultured Chitinophaga sp. | reverse complement strand
GCTGATTGATAAAGGAGCCCGCCTATCGTTTGGTGCAGCTATGTTTAAAAATTATAAACTGGCTACTGCCATTGAAAAAGTACCCGAAAATAAATTATACCTCGAAACCGACACGAATGCCGCAAGTATTCGCACAATCTACCAATTCGCGGCAAATGCACGAAAAACAACGGTAGAACATTTACGAAAAGCTATTTGGACTAATTTCGAACGCGATTTCAATTTTACCTATGGCCAATGAAATTCCTGCCTGGATGGGCAGAACACGTTTGTTACTGGGCGATGGCCCTATCGAAAAGCTCATGGATGCACATGTGCTCGTTGCCGGTTTGGGCGGAGTTGGCGGCATTGCGGCCGAAATGCTGGTACGTGCCGGGATTTCAGAAATTTCGATTGCCGATGCCGATACCGTCGAGGCAAGCAACCGTAACCGCCAGATTCCGGCCTTGAAAAGTACCGAAGACCGTCTAAAAACAGATGTAATGGTAGAGCGCCTGCTTGATATCAATCCCGAAGTAAAAATTCATGTGATTGACCGTTACCTCAAGGATGGCTTCATTCCCGAAGTGCTCGAACGCTATCGCTACGATTATGTACTCGACTGCATCGATACGCTTACGCCCAAGGTAAATCTCATCTGGCATAGCAAACGACTGCAATTACCCATTGTAAGTTCGATGGGCGCGGGTGGCAAGATAGATCCCGTAGGTTTGCAAATCGTAGACATCTCCGAAACGAAGCACTGCAACCTGGCGAAATATGTGCGCAAACGCCTTATCCGCATGGGAATTCGAAAAGGCGTGGATGTGGTTTACAGCGAAGAACTGGCCGACCCGAAACGGATCATTGAAGCGCCAGAAGGGAATCCCAAGAAGAGTTTAATTGGAACCATGTCGTATATGCCGGCGATTTTTGGCTGCACTATGGCAAGCGTGGCTATACGCAACATTGCCGCCATCAAATCGTACGATCCGGGCGCCAATAAAAAGGAACGTGATCCCTTTAAAGTAAAGCGTCGTTAATCGTTTGTCGACGACAACTTCTTTTCGCCATCGGCTGTTTTCCCGTCTTTGGCATCTTTGAACTCGCGGATGCCCTGACCTAAACCCTTCATTAAGGATGGAATTTTCTTTCCTCCAAAGAAAAGTAGCAATGCCAATACGATGGGGATCATTTCCATCGGGCCAAAAGCCCCTAATATTACTGCGGTCATAATTCCGTATTTTTTCTAATTTCTGATTCTACTTCCTTCAATTCGCGCGTGATACCGCTTTCTTCTTTAACACGTTCGGCTTCGCGCACAATTTCTGATTTGATGCTGTTCGATGCATCGCGAATTTCGCGCATCCCCTTACCCAATCCGCGGGCTATCTGAGGCACGTTCTTCGATCCGAAAAACATAAGTGCCACCAGCATAATCAGCAGAATTTCGCCGCCACCAACTTCAAAAAAAAGGAAAACCGAATGATGCATAAAAAAACAGCAGGCTTCCGAAGAAACCTGCTGCAAAGTTAAATTTTTATCGAATGCAATTACGCTTTGGTAGCTTCTGCTTTTTCTGCCTCCAAGCGGTTTGTGCGGCGGAACAAGTCTACCACCACCGGAGAAGCTACAAACAGCGACGTATACGTACCAACCACAACACCAATCAACATGGCGAACGAGAACCCGCGGATTACTTCACCACCGAAGAAGAAGAGAATAATCAACACTCCGATGGTTGTAAGACCGGTTACCACGGTACGGCTCAAAGTACTGTTCAAAGCGTTGTTGATGATGGTTGCCATGTCTTCGCGCTTGCTGCCATGCTGACCAAGGTACTCACGAATACGGTCGAAGATTACCACCGTATCGTTGATTGAATAACCTACAACCGTTAGGATAGCGGCAATGAAGGCCTGATCGATATCGAGCGAGAACGGCAATATTCCATTCAAAATCGAGAAGATCGACATAATGAACAACACCACATAAGCAAGCGCTGCAACAGCACCAACACCATATTGCCATCTGCGGAAACGAATCAACAGGTAAGCAAACATTATAATAAGCGAGAAGATCACCGAAAGCAAAGCCGAATCTTTGATATCCTGGGCAACAGTAGCCTCCACTTTATCAGAAGAAATTATTTCTGGTGTTTTTCCGGTAAGCTTGGTCAACTCAGTCACAACTTTCGAAGAAACAATTGAATCGGCTGCAAGCGACTTATCATCCACCATGTAGTCGGTTGTTACCTGAAGCTGGTTCGATGAACCATACGTCTTCACATCGGGTGTTTGGTTCAAGGCAGCGAACAAGGATGATTTCGCTTGTTCGGCAGAAACACTCTGATCAAATTTCAATACATAGGAACGACCGCCTTCGAAATCAACCCCGTAACCAAATCCTTTGAAAATCATGGATCCCACACCAATGGCGATTACAATAATCGACACCATGTAGAAACGACGGCGCTGGTTGATGAAATCGAAATTTGAATCCTTCAAAATATTGGCTGTCATTGGAATCGAGAACTTCAATTCCTTGTTGCGACCATTGAAGAATTCAAAAATCAAACGGGTAATAAATATTGCTGCAAACAACGAAGTAAGGATACCAATTACCAAGGTTGTTGCAAATCCTTGAATTGGACCTGAACCAAATACATATAGTACCACACCGGTAAGCAAAGTGGTTACGTTCGAGTCGATGATGGCCGAGTAAGCATTGCGATATCCATCGGCTACTGCCAACTTATACCCTTTGCCTTCGGCAAGCTCTTCACGAATACGTTCGTAAATGAGCACGTTCGCATCTACCGACATACCAATGGTCAATACGATACCAGCAATACCCGGAAGTGTTAACACCGCGCCAAGCGATGCCATCACTCCCATCAGGAAGAACAAGTTTGCAATTAGCGCTACGTCGGCTACCAAACCGCCACCGGCGTAATAGAAGCCCATAAACAAGAATACAAGCAGAATACCCACCAACGATGACATTAAACCAGCGTTTATGGCTTCTGCACCCAACGACGGACCTACGATTGCTTCTTGCACGATGCGCGCAGGAGCATCCATTTTACCGGAGTTAAGAATGTTGGCCAAGTCTTCGGCTTCTTCAATGGTAAAATCACCTGTGATTTGCGATACCCCTCCGGCAATTTCCTGCTGTACATTTGGAGCCGAATACACATAATCGTCGAGCGAAATGGCGATAGCCTTGTTCACATTTTCGCCGGTCATTTTTTTCCACAAACGCGCGCCTTCGCCATCCATGGTCATTTGTACTTCAGGACGGTTGTTCAACTGTCCGTAACTGAGGCGGGCATCAACAATGTAATCGCCGGTTAATTTAGGCTTGTTATCGCGTGGTACTTTAATCGCGAACAATTCTACAAATGGCGATTTGTCTTTACGCGATTTTACACCCCAAAGCAGTTTCAAATCGGATGGTAAAATCGACTTTACTTCAGGTTTCGCGAAAATGGCGTTTACCTTGGCTGTATCTTTTGGCAGAGCAATACCGATTGCCGAACCTGGTTTGTACAGGTATGGCCCATCGGCTGTTTCCTGATACACATTCTGGTTAATTACAGCATACAATGGATTTTCGCGCAGGAACTTCTCGCGATCGGCTTTCTGCGCGGCGGTTGAATCGGTAGCACCCGAATCTTTCTTCGCAGCCAGTTTTTCAGCCAATGTTTTGGTGGTATCTGCAGCCTTTGTTGAATCGTTTGGAGTTACTGCTGCAGTTGCTGTGCTATCGGTAGCCGTTGAATCTTTTACTTCGGGCTTCACAAGGCCGTTAAGTTCGCGCAGACGCACATTCACCTTATCGAGTGTTGCCCAAATTTCGTTGCCGTTCTCAAATGTTTCCCAGAACTCAAGTTTTGCAGCTCCCTGAAGAAGTTTACGCACACGATTCGGCTCTTTCACACCCGGTAGTTCAACCAAAATACGGTCAGAACCTTCGAGCCGCTGAATGTTAGGTTGTGTTACACCAAATTTATCGATACGGTTGCGCAATACGAGATATGCATTGTCGATGGATGATTTCGCCTGCTCGCGAACTACATTGAGCACATCGTCGTTGCTCATTTTTGAGTTCACTTTGCTCTGCATGTCCTTATTTCCGAAGAAAGCCGGCGAAGAAAGCTTGGCATTGGCATCGATTGATTTTACCGCGTTACCAAAAAGCGTAACGAAATCGCCTCCATTTTTGCGCTGCTCGGCAGAAGCCTGTTCCATTGCCTTGAGGAAGGTTGGATCCTGGCTGTTGTTCGACATCGAACGCACCACATCGGCAACCGATACTTCAAGCATCACATTCATACCGCCTTTGAGGTCGAGACCGAGGTTAATTTCCTTCTCTTTTACTTCAGCATAGGTTTTTCCTAAGTAAACAGGCTCATTGGAAATAGAATCGAGGTATGCAGCCGCTTTTACAGTATCGCCACCGGCAAATGCCCAGGCATCGTCTTCGACTTTACCCGCCATGTAGGTAAAGGATAGTTCATACAAACAAACCAGACTAAGCAGGATAGCGAAAAAACTAATGGCTCCTTTGTTTTGCATTGGTATTTATTAAAATTTCTTAAAAATTTAGGACGGCAAATATAGAACAATGCAACAAAAACTTCGAATTGTTTTTGAATAAAAAATGGCAAATTTGCATTTCAATCTTCTGTTCATGGTTTTTCGCCTTTTATTTTGTGCATTTCTGTTCATCATTGGTACTTCGCAACTTAAGGCGCAGCAAACCGTACTCGCCCTGCAACGCGATGCATCGGTGAAGGTGTTCAACGAAGACAGTTTGATTTTGCAATTTCCATGGACAGGCGGCTTCAATACCTGCCAGGTTAGCACCTGCGACATCAACAACGACAACCAAAAAGACCTCGTTATTTTTGATCGAAGTGGAAACCGACTGAGCCTGCTCGAATTTACCGGAAGCCCGGGCAATCCTTCCTGGCAGCACAACACCGACGCCGAACCCTGGTTTCCGGTCTGCAGCGAATTTATGCTGATGCGCGATTTCAATTGCGATGGAAATGAGGATGTATTTACCTATTCGAACAGCGGCATTCGGGTATACCGCAATGATGGATTCAACGGAAACGGTCCGCAGTTCTCACTTTATGCCAGTCAGCTGCAAAGCAACAACAACGGACTGATGATTGACGTGTACACGCTACCCATCGATGTTCCGTCTATCGATGATATCGATGGCGACGGAGACCTTGATTTGCTGGTGTTTAACCTGCTTGGTTCGTGTGTAGAATACCACCGCAACATGGCGCAAGAAAACTTAGGCCGATGCGATACGCTGGTATTGAAATTCGAGAGCGACAACTGGGGCAATTTCACGGAGAGCTTCTCGACCAACCAAGTAATCCTGAACGATACCTGCAACAGCTTTGGTGGTGGCCGATTTGATCTGCGTCATGCCGGCTCGTCTATTACCTCCATCGACACCGATGGCGACGGCGACAAGGAACTGTTACTCGGCGATATTGCTTACCGAAGCTTAACTAAATTGGTGAATGGCGGAACATCGACCAATGCGAACATCACGGCACAAGAAACCAATTATCCGCCCAATACAACCGCCGTTGATATAGCCATTTTCCCCGCTGCATACCATGTGGATATTGATCACGACGGCAAGCGAGATCTGGTTGTTTCGCCCAATTCGATTTCAGGTTCTGAAAATTACCGCGCATTTTTGCATTACCGCAACGAAGGCACCGAGGCTGTTCCCGCATTCGTTTACCAAAACAACACGCTATTTTCTGCTTCAACACTCGATTTTGGCGAGGGAGCCATACCAACCTTTTTCGATTACAATGCTGATGGGAAAAAAGATATTCTGGTAGGAAATTATGGCTATTTCACGCCAACCGGCGATTATAAGCCACAATTGGCAATTATTGAAAACACCTCCGACGAAACAGAAATTCGCTTTCAGCTTCGAAACAGAAATTATACATCGGCAGGAACACTGAGCGGCATTGCCGTAAACTATCATCCTACCACCGGCGACCTCGATGGCGACGGCGATGCCGATTTGCTGTTTGGCACATCCGACGGACGCATCTTTCATTTCGAAAATACCGCCGTGCCCGGAGCACCGGCAAATTTCAGTTTTGTAACGCCCAATTTTGAAGGAATTGATGTGGGCACGTTTGCCGCACCTTGTTTATTCGATATCGACAACAACGGAAAGCTTGACCTCCTTGTTGGTACCCGAGAAGGAACCGTGCATTATTTCAAAAACACCACCACAGGAAATTCGCCGGTGATGGAACTGCAAAGCACTGCATTCGGAAATATTAGCACGGCTTTACCCGGCGAAGCCAATGGTTATGCCACGCCCTTTGCGTTTCGAAAAAGCGGCGTTACCTACATCATCTGCGGTAGTCTCGATGGCGCGTTTCGCTTGTATGGAAACATCGATGGCAACCTGGAAGGTTCATTTACGGTCCTCGACAGCACGTTTCTGGGCAATCGATTGGGCGAACGAACCAGCATTTGCCTGAGCGACTTCGACGACGATGGTTTTCCTGAAGCCGTTGTTGGAAATTATGCAGGAGGATTGACGTTCTTAGCAGGAATTTTCCCCACGTTTACCGAAAACGCATCCCAAAACACCTTCAGGCTATTTCCCAATCCATCGACCGAAGCTCCTTACATTTCGGTACACCAGGCAGGAATGGCAGAAATTGAATTGCTCGACATCCGAGGTGCCCTGGTTTGGAAAGGAAAAGCGCAGCTCCCCGGATTTCTACCCTTCGCTCCCGAAAATGCGGGAATTTACTTCATTCACATTCGTTCAAACACGCAATCGGCCGTACTCAAATGGATACATTAAATGAAGTGAAGGCCCTGATTTCGAAACTTAACCTGCAGCCGCATCCCGAAGGTGGCTGGTATGCCGAAGTATTTAGGGATGAACGCGAGGTAAAATCGAACGATGTTGCCGGAAACGAAAAAATTTATTCGGCCGGAACGGGCATTTATTTTCTGCTCGCCGGAAATACGTATTCGGCCTTTCACCGCATAGGCGCTGCCGAAGGTTGGCATTTTTACGCCGGAAGTGGCATCACGGTTTACTGCATCCACCAAACGGGGCAATGCGAAATCATCGAATTGGGGCCCGATGGTCCATATCAGGCCTGGATACCGGCCAATACCTGGTTTGCTTCGCGTTCTACAGACCCGCAAGGGTATTGTTTAGTTGGATGTACGGTTGCACCCGGCTTTGAATTTGCGGAGTTTGAACTGGCAAAAGCTGCCGACCTGATTCAGGAATTTCCGCAACATACCGAATTAATTGCATCGCTTTGTCGCGAATAAAATTACCATGAGCATCATCGAAATAAAACGGCCGAAACGCAAACCGGCCAATTTAATCGACCCCGAATTGCTGGTCGATATGTTGCAACAAACCGAAGAAAGCGGACAGGTTACCGTGCATGTAACCTATCCACCGTCACAGCACGAAATTTTACTGCGCATCTGGCGATCGACCTACCTTATTTCGCGTACCTCATCGCACAAAAGCAGATTGCTGCATGCCGAAAACATAAGCATAGCGCCGGTTTGGACACCTGTGCAAGCAGGCATCCACTTCAATTTTACACTCGTCTTCGAGGCATTGCCAAAGGATGTATTTGTATTTGATCTGGCTGAGATTATACCGCAGGCGGGCGGATTTTTTTATGCATCGATTGTACGCAACCAAGAAGATGTTTACCGCATTATGCTGAATCCGGAAGAATAAAGTCATAGCATTTCGGGTTAATTTCTACCTTAGCAAACGGAATCCGTGATGAAGAACTACGCACAATGAGCCCGACCAGTCAGCAATTTTACCGCATTGCAGTGCAGCAATTGCCTGAATTGGAATTGCACGCGCTGTTGCAACATGCTGTAAACCTGTATGCCGAAACGCTTGGAATACACTATGCTTACGCCCTTAATCTGCAGAACGAGGAACTCATTCGTGCCGGTGAATTACCTGATTCAACTATGCTTGCAGGAGCTAAACGCTTTGCAACTGCACAAAGCGAAGGGGCACCCGGTCAGGTAGAAGGCATGCAAATCGGCTCATTTCATTTCTGCATGACGCAACTGAATGAGACCTATGTTTTTGCCTTGGGATTTGATGAAACCCTCAGTGCCGAAGCATTAAAAATGCTGGAAGAAGTGTTAGGCTTACTTTCACAGCGTGTGAAGCAGCTTGCGGGAGAAACCCGGTATGCCCTGTTTCAGCAATTAATCGATAACAGTTCGGATGCCATACAAATTGCGCACAGTAATGGAAAATTGATGTATTTGAATGCAGTTGCATCCGAACGACTTGGGATAAAACCTCAGGATGCGCATAAATACAGCGTACTCGATTTTCAACGGTATTTCAAATCGCAGGAGCAGTGGGACGAACACCTCGAAGATTTTAAAATCAATTCGACAAAACGCTTCGAAGGCTGGCACGATAACATTCAAACGGGTAACCGTACACCGGTTGAAACCTCTATTCGCTATATCGTAATCGGAAATCAGGGATATATGCTTACCATTTCGCGCGATATTTCTGAACGTATCGAAAGTCAGAATAAAGTTATTGCAAGCGAGGCGCATATGAAGGCCATTCTCGACAGTGCGCCCGAAAGTATTTGGTCGGTTAATGAAAATTACGAGTTGCTGTTTGCCAACAGGGTGTTTTCGGATGCATTTGAGGCTGTTTTTGAAATCAAACTCGAGAAAGGCATCCGCATGATTGATACCGTGCCACCCGAATTGGGCCATTTGTATAAGGAGCGTTATGATCATGTCTTGAAAAACAACATACTGGAATTCACCGAGACAGTGCCTTCTGCCCATGGAACAAAAAGAACAAGCATTTCGATGCTTCCGGTTGTGATTAACGATAAAGTAACTGCGGTATCGGTGTTTGGTGTAGATATTACAGAGCAGGAACAAAACCGTATGGTGCTTCTTCAGAGCGAAAACCGCTTTTACAAAATGTTTAGCGACAATACGGCGGCCATGTACCTCATCGACCCCGAAACCCGTGCATTTATTGATGTAAATCCGGCCTGCGAAAAGCTTTACGGCTGGTCGCGGACTGAGTTTCTAGAAAAGACATTAAACGATGTCAATGTTTCAACAGACAATGTAAACTGGCAAATTGAAAAATTAAGGGAGGAGCGCAGTGGTTTCTTTGTTTTTAAGCATTACAAAAAGGATGGTTCGGTTATGGACCTCGAGATAGCGAGTTGCATAATTATCGTCGACAACCAAGAAATTATTTACGAAATCGTGCACGACATTACCGAACGTAATCAATATTACGCAGCGGTTTCGGATCAAAACAAATTGCTGAAAGACATCGCCTGGATGCAGTCGCATGTGGTAAGGGCTCCGCTGGCGCGAATTATGGGTTTGGTGAGCCTGCTCGAGGACGAAGACTTCAACGAATTAAATCAAACCGAAATTATTGCACTCATTACCGAATCTGCAACAGAATTGGATGGAATCATCCGCAATATAACTAATCAAAGTCACGAGCTAAGCAAGAAGGGCATTCGCATTAATCCCGATTAATTAAACCGAATATGGAAATTATTTTAGTTGAAGATGATTTAGTAACCACTATGTTGCACGAACGGGTTGTGCAGAAAGTGCTGCCCGATGCTGTTGTGCATAAATTTTCGGACGGAAAAACCGTATTTGATTTTATACAATCAAACAACCGTCCCGAAAACCGTTATTTGGTTTTGCTCGATTTAACCATGCGTTTAATGGATGGCTGGGAATTTCTGGATGCCATGCTCGAAAATGAGACGACGTGCCAACTGGCTGTTGTGGTAATCACGACCTCTGTTGATCCCGACGATTTCTTCAAATCACGCGACTATCCTCAGGTGTTCGGTTATTTTGGGAAACCCTTTACTGTAGATCAGTTTCAAGAAGTATTGCAACACGAGGCTGTTGCTAAATTGAAGCAATAAACTAGTTGACTCCATGACCGATTTTCAGCGTTTTCTGCATACTTATACACCACCCGGATTTGTTCTACTAAAAAATGCACAAACAAAATTTGTTGCTGCACTTGGCTTCCAGGTACATTCGTTCGACGAAGCTACCTGGTCGGATTCATTTTCTGAGCTATTGCAAACGATTCCAACTCCAACACTATTAAATAATAAAGAGGCCAAAGAACTTGCAGGATGGCGCTTTTCGGAAAATGAGATTGCGGCGGGGAATTTCAAGTTTGATACCTTGCCCGAATCGTTGGTGAGTGAGTCGGGCGACTTGAAATTATTTGGTGAGAGTTACACCATTTTCTGGATTGCCGAACCCAATGAAGACTGGGTTATTGATGCAATCTTACGGCGTTTCGAAACATCCAACAATGCACCAATTGATGCATCATTGATTCAACGCAACTGGAACGAAACCATCAACCGTATTTTCTTCATGAAACGCGAAGAAACAGCGCTCGACTTGCATGTATTGTACGAAGAATTAATCGAGAATTTGATTGCGCGCATCAATGCACTGCCCAATGCTCCAGCACCCGAAGCCTGGGAAATTTTAAACGAAGATCCGTTTTGGGATGAAGCTTAGTCGGGCTTCGCTACAGGAAATTCTTTTTGAAAAGGCCGACTTATACAACCGGCCAACGTTTATCGAAACCGACCCGATATCGGTACCGCATTTATTTACTAAACCAGCCGATATCGAAATTGCCGGATTTTTAAGTGCCACCATTGCCTGGGGACAGCGCAAAACACTCATTCAAAATGCGCGCGAACTGATGCGGCGCATGGATTTCGCTCCCCACGACTTTATTGTTCATCATACACATAAGGAGCGCAATCTGTTTGGCAATTTTGTTCACCGCACATTCAACGGTGAAGATGCCCGGTTTTTTCTTGAGCGCCTGCAGCAACTTTATCTGCAACACCATAGCCTCGAACCGTTGTTTTATTCAGAAACAGGTGCGGCCTTCGATGGAATCGTGAAGTTTCGTCGGGCTTTTTTGGGCGATGAAGCGCCGGCGCGGCATGGCAAACATGTGGCTAATCCAGCGGCAGGCTCGGCTGCAAAACGCATCAACATGTTTCTGCGATGGATGGTTCGCTGCGATCAACGTGGCGTTGATTTCGGCATTTGGAAAACACTTCGGGCAGCCGATTTGCAGATTCCGCTCGATGTGCATTCGGGACGTGTGGCGCGCAAGCTCGGGCTTTTAGAGCGTACGCAGGATGACTGGCGCGCGGTTGAAGAACTCACTGCTGCCTTGCGCACATTCGACGCTGCCGATCCGGTGCGGTTCGATTATGCCCTTTTTGGGATGGGCGTAAACGAACGAACCACATTTAGCGAACCACGCTGAGACGCGAAACCATGCTGTATTTCTTGCCTTTTAGTACCGCGTAATACTTGCCATCGGGAATATTCTGCAGGTCGACGCGGATGGTTTCCTTCTTACCTACCCGACCAACCATGTGTTCGAACACCTGATTGCCTTTGATGTCTTGCACCTGGAAACGCAGTTTACGTTCGCGCTTCGGGAGGTTGAGCTTTATATCGGTTTCGAGTTTGTTGTTGCGCGGAAAAACGATGAAGTGTTCCATCTCTTCGAGTTCGAGCGGTTTGCGGCTATCGACAACCGTAACTTCGATTTGCTTTTTGGCTGATTGCTGCGAATTGGCTGCGATGAGAGTTACCTTGTATTTTCCAGGTTTTGTAAATTGATGCTTTACGTGTTGCAAGCCGCTGGTGATTTTTCCATCGCCAAATTTCCAAACAAATTGATCGGCCCAGCCGGTGCGTGCCGAAAATTCGACTTCTTTTTCCTGACCGAGGTCTACATATACAGCAGACGATTTAATTTCCAGATCGCGTCCGTTGTATTCATTTACGCGGGCGCTTTCGTAATCGGCGGTTAATTCTCCGAGAAAATCATCAGACGAACTTTCGTAGGCCATAGATTCTCCTTGGGCAACCTGGCCTTGCGCAGATGTTGAGATGTTTGTTCCAAGCAGCAAAACCATTGCTGCAACGATGGGGTGTAGGTGTGTTTTCATGATGAACATTTTTTATGCTCACCAAACCTACGTTCGTTGCTAAGCGTGTAAAATCAAGGAAATCAACGCATTTGGAGGATGTAAGAAAAACACGATGGCTGCTGCTAAATTTTTAGCACATATTTCTTAATGCACTGATTTACATTTGATTAAAATCATAAAAAAATTCCCAGACGAACAGAAATGGCATTTTTTGATGCTTGTATTTTTTTGTAACCCTGAAAGGTTACATCAAACTTTAAAAAATTTGCAAGAAGCAGATTCCAATAAAAACGTCAAATTAAGAAGCTGATGTAAAAAATTGGCCTTTCGAACTCTATGATTTACTATCAAAAACTAGTCTAAAACAGAATGCATTTTCGTTATTCCTAGTTTTGAAAGGAGACACATGTTTCCGTTTCAAAATTTCAAAACTGACCGGTAAAACTAATGTTGTTTCGAATGTCTGTATTGGTATATGATGTAATTGCCTCGGCTACCACCAACCTGACGTGAAGTATTGGTTAGAAATAAATAACTATCCAATCTATTGAGGAATAATATAATTACTTATCTATTGTGTGGTGGTATAGGACTTTTGACTTAGCAAAACCGAATATCCTTCACCACCCACTGCAGGCTGATTCTGCCATTCCAGTGATTTTCTTCGAGCGCATAACAAACATCGGCCGAACGTCCCATAGAAAATGAAGGTAATAATTCGCCCATATTAAAGGCTATGGCATCAAAATAAGGTTGCCCGGCCTTTCCGAGTCGCAATTTCAAGTGGTTGGTACCCACAATGCGCGCAGAACCATCATCCATCAAACCACGCGATAAAAACACGGGGGTCATGTTGCCCGGCCCAAAGGGCGCCAGTTGCTTCATAACACGATAAAACTTGGGCGTTATATCGATTGGTTCTATCTCGAGATCGATCTCAACAACCGGTATTTTTTGTTCGGGCTTAATTGTGCTTGCCACCACCTGTTCAAATCGAATACTGAATTCCTCAAAATTCTCAGGTTTCAAGGTCAATCCTGCGGCATATTTATGGCCGCCAAACTGCTCAAGCAAATCGCCACAAGCTGCAATGGCTTCGTGGATATCAAAATCGCGCACCGAACGCGCACTTCCGGTAATCTTTCCGTTCGATTCGGTTAGCACAAGTGTGGGTCGATAATAATGCTCCATAACACGCGAAGCCACAATGCCCACAACGCCTTTGTGCCAATGCGGCTGGTATAAAATATTGGCGTGCGAATCGGGATTATTCTCAAGTATAGTGAGCGCCTCGTTGGTAATTTGCTGATCGAGCGTGCGTCGCGTGGCGTTATTTTGATGAATGTAAAAAACCGCTTCACTCGCTTCCTGCAAGTTTTCGCTCAGAAGCAATTCAACTGCTTTTTTGCCATGATCAATTCTTCCGGCAGCGTTAATGCGGGGCGCGGCGTTAAATACCACATCGGTTATGGTCAATTCCTTCGGTGAAGCCTGTTGACCCGAATCGCCGCTCAAATCTTTGGACGAAACCAAGAGAGCCTTCAATCCCGGACGCGGATTCCGGTTAATCTTCTGCATCCCATGAAAAGCCAAAATGCGATTTTCGCCGGTAATAGGCACAATATCGGCTGCGATGGAAGTGGCTACCAAATCGAGTAAATCTTCAGGATCAGGCAACACAGGATTCGTTTGATGTAAGGCTTGCATCAGCTTAAACCCAATGCCGCAACCCGAAAGTTCTTTGTAGGGATAATTACAATCGTGCTGCTTCGGATCTAACACAGCATAAGCCTCAGGCAGAAGCGCTCCGGGTAAATGGTGATCGCAAATGATGAAATCGATACCCTTCTCGCGGGCATAATTTACCTTATCGACCGAGCGAATTCCGCAATCGAGCGCAATTATCAAACTGCATCCGGCTTCCTCGGCAACATCAATTCCTTTGAATGAAATACCATATCCTTCACTATATCGGTCAGGTATATAATAACATATACGTTCCTCACCAAAAATTGGTTTAAGGTAAGCAAATACCAAGGCTACAGACGTGGTGCCATCCACATCGTAATCGCCGTAAATCATAATGCGCTCTTCCGATTCAAGCGCCTGTATGATGCGCTGAACAGCCTTGTCCATATCCTTCATTAGAAACGGATTGTGTAAATCGGTTAGTTCTGGACGAAAGAATGCTTTGGCCTCATCAAAGGTTGACACACCGCGCTGTACAAGCAGGGTTGCTATTTGCGCATCAATACCCAGTGCTTCTGCTAAGGCTTGTACAACCGGCAAAGGAGGCGTTTCTGCAAAAAGCCAAGAAGATTTATGCGCTTTCAATGTCGGCATACATAGTTTGATGGGTTAAGCAAGGTAATAGCTTTGTTCTGAAATTCTTCACCTTTGATTCACAATTTATTCACATCTCAAGGGCTTGCAATAAGGGCAATTAAACTTTTACGACACCAAACAATCGGTAAAGATTTCGGTTATTTGAAACATGAAACAGGCCATTGTAATCGGTTCGGGTATCGGCGGACTTGCATCTGCGTTACGCCTTCGCGCCAAAGGATACAATGTTACTGTTTTCGAAAAAAACGCATATACTGGTGGAAAATTGTCGGAAGTTAGAATTGGCTCCTACCGTTTCGATGCCGGCCCCTCACTTTTTACATTGCCCGAACAGGTCGATGAACTCTTTGAACTGTTTGGCGAAAATCCCCGCAAACACTTTACTTATCGTAAACTTGACACTGTTTGTAATTATTTTTGGGATGATGGATGTCGTTTACGTGCATCCGGAAAAACAAATCAATTTGCATCAGATGCTGCGCGCATTTGCGGAGGCGATGAAAAAAGCATCCTCCGATATTTGCAAAAAAGTAGATTTATATACGATACCACTGCACCGGTTTTTCTCGACCAATCGTTGCACAAGCTTAAAAACTACATCAATTTCAAAACCTTAAAAGGCATAGTACGGATGCCATTGTTAGGCATTTTCGGTAAACTGCACGATGCCAATGCAAAGCAACTGAACAGCGACAAACTGGTTCAATTGTTTAACCGCTACGCGACTTACAATGGATCGGATCCGTATCGTGCTCCGGCTGTTTTGCAGAGTATTCCGCACCTCGAATTTCACACAGGTGCCTGGTTACCCGAGGGTGGCATGCATTCGATTTCCAAGTCCTTGACCGAATTGGCAATGCGACATGGTGTCGATTTCAGGTTATCGGCCGAAATCGATAAAATTTGTGTTGAAGGCAAACGAGTGATAGGAATCGAAAGCAAGGGTGAATTCCAACGGGCAGATGTGGTGGTATGCAATTCGGATGTTTTCACCGCATACCGCAGTTTGTTGCGCGAGTTCAAAGCACCTGAGCGTATTTTAGGGCAAGAACGCTCAAGTTCGGCGCTGATATTTTACTGGGGCATTCGTAAGCAATTCGATGCACTCGATGTGCATAATATCTTTTTTAGTGCCGATTACCGCGAGGAATTCCGTTTGTTGTTCGAAGGGAAAACGGTGAGCGAAGACCCTACGGTTTATGTGCATATTACATCGATACACGAAAAACAGGATGCTCCCGAAGGATGTGCAAATTGGTTTGTAATGGTTAATGTACCGGGCGATACAGGACAAGATTGGGAGCTGCTTCGCACAAAAATTCGCACATCGATTCTCGCCAAATTGGAGCGCAACCTTGGTGAAGCCATCGAACCATTGATTGATGCCGAAGATTACCTCGACCCTCGACGCATTGCATCGCGCACCTTTTCGCATCAGGGCTCGCTTTACGGAGCCAGTTCAAATTCGATGTTTGCCGCATTTTTACGGCATGCCAACTACAGCAGTTCGATAAAAAACCTCTGGTTTTGCGGTGGCAGCGTGCATCCGGGTGGCGGCATTCCACTTTGCCTGAAATCTGCTAAAATTGCAACATCAATGATTCCCAAGGCACGCTCATGAAAGGTCTTTTTAGTGGTAAAATCCCCGTACTGATTGTTGTTGTTCTGCACCTGGTTGGCATTGCAGGGATGCTGAGTCCATACAAAGCATTTTTCAACAACCTCAGCGCTGTCCATCTTTCGATATGCTTCCTTTTGCTGGCAGGCAGCATGAAGAAAAAAGATGCTGCATTTGTCGCCACCTTTCTATCGTGCTACTTCATTGGATTTGCGGCAGAATGGGTAGGCATTCATACCGGATATCTCTTTGGCAATTATAGTTATGGTGTTGCGCTCGGACCAAAGCTGGATGCCATTCCGCTTTTAATTGGCATCAATTGGTACCTGCTGGCAATTTGCTCACATTGGTTGATTTCGAAACTCAAACAAGGTATCGCTGTTTCAGTTTTTTTAGCAGCGGCATTAATGACCGGCATCGATTTTCTGATAGAGCCGGTAGCAGTTGATTTAGGCTTTTGGAATTGGCAGGGAGGCAACATCCCCTGGACGAATTACCTGGGTTGGTTTTTAGTTTCTCTGCCCATGCAGTGGGTCTGTTTTACCTGGCAAAAAGAAAACAATCTGCTTGCAGGTTGGTTATTGTTGATGCAATTGCTTTTTTTCGGAATTTTACACTACAACATCGTATGCACTGGATGCTTGCATTTTCAATTGTTTTAGCCACATTCTGCGTTATGGAAATCGTGGCCTGGGCAACACATAAATACGTGATGCATGGCTTTTTATGGGTTTTACACCGCGACCATCACGAACCTCATAACCATATTTTTGAGCGCAATGATGCGTTCTTTTTGATATTCGCCGTTCCGAGCTGGTTATGCATCATGTTTGGAATGATGGCGGGCAACGATTTCAGGCTCTTCATTGGGATTGGAATTGCGGTTTACGGCTTTGCCTATTTCCTCGTTCACGAAGTGTTCATTCACCAGCGCCTGCCATACTTCAAACGCAGCGATAATTGGTACTTGCGGGCCATTCGAAAGGCACATAAGGTGCATCATAAAAATCACGGGAAAGAAGACGGCGAATCGTTTGGGATGTTGCTTGTGGCGCTGAAATACTTTAAGGAGCAGCGCAGTGTTTCCCGATAAATATACCTATCTGGCTCTGATGCTGGGAAGTTTGGCCTATCCGCTTGCCCAGAGTTTTGAACACCGCGTAAAAATGTACACGCGCTGGAAAGCCATGTTTCCGGCAATTATCATTACTGCGCTGGTTTTCACGGTGTGGGATGTTTATTTCACCATTCACGGCGTGTGGTCTTTCAGCGACACCCATACCCTGCCCTATCGCTTTATTTATATGCCTCTGGAGGAATGGTCGTTTTTCTTCGTAATTCCCTATTGCTGCTTCTTCGTGTATTTCGTGTCGAACTATTATATTAAGCGCAGTCCCTTCGAAAAGCACCAGTTTCTCATTGCACGTTTCGTAGGAATCGGATTGTTGGTTTGGGGAATTATTTGTTACCAACTCATTTACACTGCAGTGGCTACCATCGGAGCCGGAACTTTGCTGCTCTACCTCAGTTTTTCACCCCGAGCAACATTTTTAGGACGATTTTTTCTAGGCTACCTGTTTTGCCTTATACCATTTGTTCTTGTAAATGGACAATTGACTCAAATACCAGTTGTCTTATACAATAACGACGAAAATACCGGTATTCGAATATTCATCAAAGGCATTTCGAATATTCCGATTGAAGACTTGGCTTATAATTTATTGATGTTGCTCATGAATGTGAGCATTTATGAATTTAAAGCAGCGAGTGACATGAATAAATAATTCACTACTTTTGAAATCATCCATTTTGATTTATGAAGGCACGTCTAATGTTATATGGTGCAATGATGCTAATCTCTATCGCATCATGCAAGAGACTCGACAAACTCATCAGTTTTACACTCGAAACCAACGACAGAATGGTTCTCCCATTTGTAAGCGATACGGTTTTATATGACTCGATTCCAGATAATGATGTGATTAGTGTTTTCAGTGCAGATTATAAATTCAGCGACTACGAAAAATTTGAAACCAATAAATCAACACCTCAATCTGTAGAAGATGTTGAGAAGTGGAACACCGCTGAAACGCAAAATGGAAGTCCGATAACGATGACCATAGAAATTGACTCCGGAGCAAACACATTCTCATTTATGCGGAATCTAAAAGTGTTTCTTGTTTCTTCAAACGGCTTATATCAAGAGAGAGAATTAGTTTCTGAAGACTTTCCCGATCAGGTTTCAAACCGTATCGTTTTTTCAGATATGTTGCCAGAAAATGATTTCTTCTTGCAGGCCATTCAAAAAGACGGTTACAAATTTCGAACTGAGTATAAATTAATTAGTGCAATGCCCGATACAGTTAAACTGAATTATACGATGAAATTCAGGATAAAGGCAATGCCGGTTGACTAATTTAAGATTCAGGTGGTTGAAGAAAATCAGAAACCGGTTGTATCGGTAATAGTACCTTGTTATAATTACGGCCATCTCTTAGCTGAAACATTAGATTCTCTGCAAAAACAAACCTTCCAAAGTTGGGAGTGTATCATAGTAGATGATGGTTCTGTAGATGACACAAGAGAAGTAGCGGCTAGATTTATAGCCCGAGACAAGCGATATAATTACCTATATCAAACAAATGCAGGCTTGTCAGCGGCAAGAAATACAGGCATTTTAGCCTCTAGAGGTGAATTTATTCAATTGCTTGATGCAGATGATTTAATTGCCGAAAATAAATTATTGAATCAAATAAATCTCTTTAAAAGCAACGCTGATATTTCAATTGTATATAGTGAAGTTCGTTATTTTAAATCTGAAAATCCTGCTGAACTCTTTTATTCCTTTAATAAGGATGCACAACCCTGGATGGAAGCATATTCAACACATTTAACTTTTACTACTGCACTAATGCATATAAATTTATTTGCTGTGAATTGCGCATTATTCCGTAAAGATATTACCTCATCTTGTGGTTTATTTAACACGAAATTAAAGTCGGTAGAAGATTGGGAATTTTGGGTGCGCTGTTCTCTTCAACATAAAGTATTTTTATTTGATCGTGCACAAGACTCTATTGCACTGGTGCGCGTACATGGAAACAGCATGAGTCAAAATATTCAACGAATGCACGAAGCATCATTGCATGCGCGAATCGGTTTGCATCATAACATTCGCGTATGCAATTTGGCATTTAAAAAAGAGTTGGCTGATATCAATTCGCAACAAATAGCCTATTTGCATAGAACATTGTATGCAGAATTTAACGAAAAAAATAAATTAAAACGTCTTAAACATCTTTTAAAAGGCTTTTCACTGCAGAAGGAATGGCGTCATATTGTTAAAGAAATTTTCAAATTATTTAGGCAATCAAAAATTTGATGATTGATTTAACTTAATTCTAAAATGAAAATTAATACCTATGAATCTATAAAATATTAACTGTGAATTACCATGAGAGTCTTCTGCCCAATGCAGGTTTGTATTATATTAGAAATTTCATCACAGAAACAAAGGCTCACGAATTATTTAATGCGTTAAGGCAAGATATTATATGGCAATCACCCCAAATTCGCATGTTTGGCAAATGGGT
>CAZVHF010000025.1:7846-19780 GCA_964627105.1 uncultured Chitinophaga sp. | reverse complement strand
CATCGGCTTTTGTTCGTGGCGATAATTTCAGTTAGATTGAAACCGGCAACAGAAACGCTTTGTCGCCAAATTCACGCAAACATGCTGCATAAAACAGATCATCGCGAAGCATGCCAGCCATTTGTGTTTCTGCTTCTGTATAACTTATTTTTCGTGCCTCTTCTTCGCTGATTAATCCTTGTGCTTTTTGTTGGGTAATCTGATCGAGCATTTCATGGTAGCTTGCGGTTTTTTCTAATTTCATTACCGGCAGGGTGGCATAAATTTCTTCTTCAAGCCGTTTGCGTTGCTCGTATTCAAGCGAGTTGAGATTCTCCAGTATATAGGCTAATGGTGTTAATGTTTGCTGGAAATCTTTTCCAATCGAAATGAAAAGCAATTTGCTCGGATCTTCCCAGCGTTTGTTTGAAAAACCAACCTTTAAAAAAGCGTTAAATTCATTATCAAGAATAGTCTTCAATTCGGGAGTTTGTTGGATATATTCCTCTGGAGAATGCGGCGTGAAATTGTACCATCCAAGTGCATCGAATAAAAGTTGGCGGTAGGGGTCATTCGGTAATTTGTAGGGATGTTCGCCAAGTTTAGCAGGCTGTTTCTTTTCATCGAGCGAAACGCAGAAGCCGGCTCTTTCAAGTTTTTCCAATGGATTGATGTTGTTTCGAAATTGCAGGCCCAAGGAATCCGATTCTGTTGTATAACAAACTTGAACAAAAGGTGCGCGAAATGAAAAAAAACGATTCGCTCCGGCATAGGACGAAAAATTCTTGGGCAATCGCGCAGATCGTGGGGTTGCGATTACGCCGCGAGACGGTTTGAAACTGCTGTCGATAAGCAGGAAATCGCCATCATTTAATGGTAAATCGGCAACCGGCATACCGGCATCGAGCATTTGCCAACCTCCGATTAGTTTATAAACGGTATATGTAAAGGCTCCTCGTTTTACGTTTCCTTCTTCCAGTTCGGCATTATCGCCCAAATCCAGAAATGTGTATAAGGCTTCGTTACTATCCGACTGCTGAATTTCAATCTCCTCGAACCAGTCGTTTAGCTCGCGCATCTGGTAGCAATAATATTCTGTATTCCATGGATTTTCGCCCTCGTTCGCAAGATTAGAAATCCAGAATTTGAAATCGTCGTGCAGGATGTATTTCAGTTTCATCTTGGAAAAGTGTTTTCAGGGGTAAACATAAAATTTAGATGCTGCATTTTAATAGAATTCCTTGAGTTAATTCCGCTGAAGCATGATTTTTCACTGGAATTCGAATGGTATTTCGCCTTGATGTTCATTCCATTTTACGCTTACGCCCAACGGTACATTTCACTACATTCGAAATCTCGATTATCATGCGTTTTCGATCAGAAATAGGCCAAAATTCCAATCAGAAGAACTTGCTTTTTGCAGCAGTGGTAATCGTTCTTTTAAGTTTGCATTTTTACGATATTACAGCCGACCCATCTATACTAAAAAGTACCGAGGACATTCATGATGAAGCATGGTGGGCCGAGAACGCGCGACAGAAAATTTTGTATGACCGCTGGACTGTCGATGGAATTGCCGGAGCGCTGGCTGCTGGCCCACTAACGGTTGCCTGGCATTACATGGTGTTTTCAATCGGTGGTGTTAGTTTTTTGTCGTTGCGGTTGATTTCCCTCATCCCGTTTTCGGCCTTGATTCTCGTAATGTTGATGCGGTTTCGATTCAGTGCTATAGACCCGAGCGATAAGTTGGTTTTGCGAAACACCCTGTTGTTATTGCTGTGTTTGCCGCTTTTATTCGAGTGGACCCGGCTGGGGCATCCCGAAACAATGATGTCGTGTTTGGGGATTGCAAGCTTTGCCCTCGGCCGGAATGAAGGTAAATTTAATTTGCTTTTTGCGGGTGCTATTGCTGCTCTTGGATTATTTGTTAAAGGCTCCTTTGTGTATCATTTTGCAGCACTTGGCATTGTACTATCGGGATTCAATTACCAGCATTTTTTTAGAAGAGGGCTTATGTTTGCTCTGGGCGCTTCAAGTATTGCCGTTCCTGTATGGCTCTTCTATTACTTGCCCAACGCGACTTTTTTCCAAACATTCCAAAATCTTTTTGCCGGGGAGTACTATACCTGGGAGCAATTGCTTCACCCTGCCGGAATAATTTTTAGGCTGATGCATATAGCGCAAAAGCCATTCTTAAACGATCCGCTTAGTGGCCTTCTCGTTACAATACTGTTGATTCAATTCCTACTTGGGCGTGCACCGCGCGATTCATTCAACTATCGAACATTGTTGCTGTGGAGTTTCTTATTGACCTTAGGCAGCGATTTTTCGCCACGAAGGCTTGTTTTTTCCTTGTTTCTCTTACCCTTTGCAATAACAGAACCGCAAAACGAATCGCGTTTGCCCTGGTGGAAGGCCGGTATCGTTTATTCTCTCTTAGCTATCCAGTTGCTCCCGTATTTCTGGCCTCAGTCGTGGCTTTCATGGAAATTATCCACTACCGGAATCGAGTATTCTTCGGCCATTTGGTTGGCTCTTTGCGTGCAAACAACAATTGCCATGATGTATTCTTTTTCAATTGACCGATTAATCCACGATAAGAAGGTTCGCGCCATGTTTTTACTGGTTCCGGTATTTTTATGGTGGTTGATGTTGCTTTATTTCGGCTGGCAGCGTCTACATTGCGGCGCATTAAGCGAACAGATGTTGATGTTGCTTTTTATTGCATGTTTCCTCTGTTTATTGGCTTGTCTTCTGCTGAAAAAGCTTCAAGTAGCAGCGATATTGCTTTTATCTTGTTTATGGTTGGGAATGGTTTTGCCCGGTCGCAGTTACGGTGTAGCAGATGCGGCTAAATTTCTCGCACAGAAAGGTAAGCCGGGCGATTATGCCATAGGATATGGATTGCCTTACACATTGACTTTTTTGAGTCCGGTATCTCCCGTTTTTCATCCCGATTCTGAAAAGAAATTGCCTGTTCGTTGGTGTATTGGCTTAAGTAGTCCTGAGTTCCCAAACCGAAATATAAGTACAGACAATTTGCGCTTTTTTCATGGTGAAGCCTTACAAAGTCAATCTTTTTCGCTTTATAACCAAAGAGAAAAGGCTTGGATTTTAGAGCGCAGCCATTAAGCAATCTCTTCTAATTGTTCAAGAGCTATTTCAATCTCTTTGAGTCACACTATCAGGCGTTTGAGATACAGCTCAACCACATGCTTGTCGATGGGCCACGTGAGTTGATCGGAGTTTATTTCTTCGAGCGAAATCCAACGAAACGCAACACTGTCGTTAATTTCCTGCACCCCATCAAATGGAACTTGAATCGTTCGAAAATCTGGAATGCGCTTAAACCGGCATTCGTAATAAACGCTGATTAATTGACCTCCGCCACGAAACATCGATTTAACATAAAAATCGGTGGTATAAAAATGCTGCAGCACCTCGATTTCCTCGCCGCATTCTTCCAAAAATTCGCGCTTCAAGCCATCTATTAATCCCTCACCAGGCTCTAGGCCGCCACCCGGAAACTTCGTCATAAAACGATTCTGACAATATTCGTCGGTTACCAATAACTGACCGAATTCGTTACGAACCAATCCGTAAACCCGAACATTGAAGTGATTCGATTCATTTTCCATAACCTTCCGCATGTTTTTCGTGCAAGTATATGAACACAATACTCCCTTTGTTGTTTCGCATTTGAATTTTACCTTTCGCCTCGTGCGTATTTATCCCGAAGACTCTTTAAGCCGTTTTGAATTTGATCGCATTCGCGTGTTGGTGGAGGCGCATTGCCGCAACAGCATGTCGAAAGCACTGGCACACGAACTTGTTCCGCAGCATACACCCGAAACTGTTTTGCCCGCTTTGCAGCGCACGGCCGAATTTCTGAATCTGCTCCAAAGTGGTTCGTTCTTCCCTCCATCATCGTTCCCCGAAATCAATCAGGAACTCAATTTATTGTCGGTGCAGGGTGCTACGCTTCTCGAAAAACAGTTCATCGCCATTAGCGAGGTCTGCGAAACAAGCAATTCGGTTGTTCGGTATTTGGCAGATAAAAAAGAGGTGCTTCCGGCCATCGCTGTAATTTTTGACTCGGTAAGGCTAAACAAGGAAATTCCGGAGGCCATTTTTTCAATTCTCGACGCTGCCGGTGAGGTAAAAACATCGGCTTCGAAAGAACTGGCATCCATCCGAAAAAACCTGGCAGATGCGCGTCGCGAACTCGACCGCGTTTTTCGCGCTCAATTACAGAAACTCAAAAAACTGGGTTGGCTGGCCGATACCGAAGAAAGTGTTTACAACGGCCGCCGCGTACTTTCGGTGGTGGCCGAGCAAAAGCGCAATGTTCGCGGTTTGATGCAAGGGAATTCGGATACCGGAAAAACAGCTTTCATTGAGCCCATCGAAACGGTCGACCTCAACAACGAAGTATACGATTTGCTTCAACAGGAGCGCCGCGAAATTCTGCGCATTCTCAAGCAGCTTACCTCCGATATTAGGCCCTACCGCAGCGAGCTGGAGGCCATGCAAACAGCACTAACCGAACTCGATTTTACGCGCGCCAAAGCTTTGTTTGCACAGGAAATAGATGCGTCGATGCCTGCCTTTTCGGGAAAATCGAACCTCCGACTCCTGGAAGCTCGTCATCCATTGCTTTATCTGCAAAACAAGAAACAACGCAAGGCTGTAGTGCCCATGACCTGTGCACTCGATGGCACTAACCGCCTGGTGGTAATTTCGGGGCCCAATGCCGGAGGCAAGTCGATTGCCTTAAAAACAGTGGGCCTTCTGCAATTGATGTGGCAAAGCGGATTGCTGCCGTCTGTTTCGGAAAAATCAGAACTGGGTATTTTTCACCGGTTCTTCTGCGACATCGGCGACAGCCAATCGATCGAATACGAATTGAGCACGTACAGTTCGCGCCTGGCAAAGATGAAGTACTTCCTGCAGTTTGCCGACCGGCGCACATTGGTTTTGATTGATGAGTTCGGAACCGGAACCGATCCTGAACTGGGCGGGGCCGTTGCGGAAGCTATTCTTGAAGAATTGAGCCGCATGAAAGCGATGGGCATCATTACGACGCACTACATGAACATCAAATTGGCGGCAGAACGGCTCGATGGGGTGCAAAATGCGAGTATGTTGTTCGACGACGAAACGTTGATGCCGAAGTTCATGTTTTCGTTGGGCCAACCCGGAAGTTCGTACACGTATATTATCGCCGAAAAAGCCGGGCTTCCGAAAGAGGTTATAGAACGGGCGCGGGCAAAAACCACCAGCGATAAATTAACGCTCGATGTGCTGTTGCAGCAGCTGCATCAAAAAGAAGATGCCCTGATGAAATTGGCACAAGTTTTTGACGAGAAACAATTGAAAGCAGAGGAAAGCCGCAAGAAATACGAAGAGCTTTATGCCCGCTGGAAACTGAAAATGGAAAAAAAGAGTGCCACCGCCGACGAAGACCAGAAAACCATGGAACTCGGACGAAAATTTGGCGAGTGGATGAAAGAATGGGAACGCAGCAAGGACAAGAAAGCGGTTTTAGAAAAGGTTACCCGGAAATTCAATGCCGAAAAGCTTAAAAAGCTAAGCAAGGCGCAGGAAGCAAAGAAAGAAAAGAAGAGAATTCAGGAACTGGAGCGTAAAAAATTAGTATTGAAGGTAGGTTCGCGGGTAAAATTGTTGAAGGGCAAAAATGTGGGTGTGGTAGAAGAAATATCGGGCAACAAGGCGAAGGTAATGTTTGGCAATTTGAAAACCATAGCATCTATCGAAACGCTTGAAGTAATCGATAGCCCAGATAAATGAACCATAAAACAAATTAGAATTATAGGACCAAAAAGGATTGGTTTAACAAGACAATGCGACCTCTGAAAAATTCAAATTATAATTTAGCTCAACTTAAAAACCACAGGAAGCCTAAACCGCACCGGTACCGCCTTGCCATTTTGCTTTCCGGGTTTCCATTTACTTGAAGTTAACTTAACCACCCGCAGGGCTTCCTTGTCGAGCAGCGGATGTACACCCCTCAGAATTTTATACTGGCCTAACTCTCCATTAGGATACACCACAAATTCGACAAACACTTTGCCCTGCAACTCTTGTTCAACAGCCGCTTCTGGATAACGGATGTTATGAACGAGGAATTTCATCAAAGCTTCCTGCCCGCCTTCGAATTCGGGCATTTGCTCAACCACAATAAATACCTGTTCCGAATCGGGCGGAATTTCTACTGGCGCAGTTGGGCCCATATCGCCATCCTGATTCTGAGTTTCAATAATCGTTGTGGTTTTAGGATAACGCTTGTCTTCGGGCGCCTCAAGCACATTCTGTTGCGCCAAAGCCGGCATGCTAAACACAAAAACAAGAAAAAGGATGTTAAAAAGCATCATGATTTTTTAAGTACAAATGTTCGGGCAATTCGATCGTGAAGCGCCTGCCTGCGAACATCGCCTAAAATCATTAAAAAGCCAACAAAAAATATAAGAGCAGAAAGGTATTTACTGAAATGGCGAATTGTTGCCTGCTGAAAAGAAATCCTTTCGTGTTGCTCGTTGTACACCCGGATTCCAACAATCATTTTACCGATAGTAGCCTGTTTGGAAGAAGATTCCATCAAAGCAAAATAAAGCCACCCGCCAATTAAACCAGGTCCACTATAGTCGGCATGCAGGTCGGAATAGTCGAACGATGCTACCCTTAGTAATAAGACCATTGCAAAATTCAGTATGATAAAATCAAGAAATGTAGATGCGACGCGAATCCAAAATCCTGCATATTCGACTGGCTCAGTTGTTTCAGATTTAGAAAATACAGAATAGGGCTTCATTTTTAATTAACCATGTATGCAAGGTGATAATTTTTATTGAATTCGTAAATGAAATTATCGTCGTTTAAACCTTTTTAAGGCCAACACGATTTATTTCTTATGTAACTTGCAGCCGTTTTAGTATGAGCCAACACGCATTTAGAGGCAAAGGAATGCATACCGGATGGAAAATTGTGGGTGTGTTGCTTGTTGCATATTCGCTTGTTTGGGGTATGCTTGGCCCCGTGCCACGTCTTTTTGTCCTCAACGAAACCATTCGCAACCTGTATTACCATGTTACCATGTGGTTTGGTATGATGGCCATGATGGCGGTTTCGCTCTTTTACAGCATCCGCTCGCTTTCCAAAAGCAAATTGTACGACGATTTTTACGCCGAGCACTATGCACAAGCCGGAATTTTACTCGGCATGCTGGGCATTGTTACCGGAAGTGTTTGGGCACGATTTACTTGGGGAGGCTGGTGGGTAAACGACCCAAAACTCAACGGTGCAGCGATTACCCTGCTCATTTATTTTGCCTACCTCATTCTCCGCGGTTCGCTCGACGAAGAACAAAAACGCGCGCGTATTTCGGCCGTTTACAACATCTTCGCCTTCGTACTGCTCATCGTTTTTCTGATGGTGTATCCACGCCTCAACAAAGTTGATAGCCTACACCCGGGCAATGGTGGAAACCCCGCCTTTTCGGCTTACGACCTCAACAGTGCCATGCGTTGGGTGTTTTATCCTGCTGTTATTGGCTGGATTCTCATTGGAGCATGGATTGCGCAACTCGGCGCCCGAATTAAAATGCTGCATCATCAACGAATGATGAAAAAACTTCAAGCCTGATTTACATGAAAGCGTTGAAATCACTATTCCTATTCAGTTTATTGGCGCTCGCCCACTCAGGCAACCTGTTTGCGCAAAACGAACCCGAAATGGCCGATCAATTTCGCGCCGATGGAAAAATTTATGTCGTGGTAACTGTGATAGCGCTCGTTTTTGCAGGGCTAGCCTTTTGGCTGTTCCGCCTCGACCGCCGTATCCGCGACATGGAAAACGAACACCAAGACAAAAGGCCATGAAAAAAACACACATCATCGCCATTGCACTCATTGCGGTTGCTATTGGAACCATTCTGAGCACCTTCCTCGATTCGAGCACATATGCCTCCTTTGCTGAAGCCTTGGAGTCACCGGGAAAAGAATTTCACGTGGCGGGCACGCTCAATCTCAAAAAAGAGATGGTTTACAATCCCGAGCAAAACGCCAACTTATTCAGTTTTTACCTTGTCGACCGCGAAGGCCACGAAGCACATGTGCTCTTCAACGGAAGCAAGCCGCAGGATTTCGAACGCTCCGAATCGGTAGTCATTACCGGAAAAATGAAGGGCGATGCCTTTCATGCCGATAAGATTCTAATGAAGTGCCCGAGTAAATACAACGACGGGAAAGAAGGATTGAAAGAGTTCAAAGCCGATAAACCGGCACAAACCACAGCACTTTAAACTTAAGGAGGGATGGAAATAAACTACGTGGGCGAACATACGCTAATGGGCCAATTCGGACATTTTTTTACCATCCTTTCGTTCATCGGGGCGCTGCTTGCAGCCATTTCGTACACGTTTGCCGCGCGCGAAACAGCATTGAACGAACGTGCATCCTGGCAGCGCCTGGCACGCATCGGTTTCCATTCACATTCGGCAGCTGTTATTGGCATCATCGGAACCCTGTTCTGGATGCTCTTCAACCATTATTTCGAATTTCATTATGTGTGGCAGCACTCCAACAAGGAAATGCCCATGCAGTACATTCTTTCGTGCTTCTGGGAAGGCCAGGAAGGTAGTTTCCTGTTGTGGACCTTCTGGAATATGGTGCTGGGACAATTGCTGATGCGCAGCGCGAAAGACTGGGAGTTTCACACGATGGCCGTTGTGGCCTTGGTGCAGGGCTTTCTGGCTTCGATGCTTTTGGGGGTTTACATCGGCGATGTGCACATCGGAAGCAGTCCGTTTCTGCTACTGCGTGAGCATGCCGACTTCCGCGATTTGCCTTTTGTGCAACAGGCCGATTACCTACGTTCGCTCGACGGACGAGGTTTGAACCCACTGTTGCAAAATTGGTGGATGACAATCCATCCCCCTACCCTATTCCTCGGCTTTTCGGCCACACTCTTTCCGTTTGCATATGCCATTGCGGGCATCTGGCGCGGCGAGTACCAGGCATGGATTAAACCCGCACTGAGCTGGACATTTTTCGGCATCTGTATTTTAGGAACCGGTATTTTGATGGGTGGTGCCTGGGCTTACGAATCATTGAGCTTTGGAGGATTCTGGGCGTGGGATCCGGTCGAAAATGCATCACTCGTACCCTGGCTTACGCTTGTTGCCGGAGGACACGTTATGCTCGTAAACCAGAAAAAAGGTCAATCGGTGGTTACCGCGCTGTTCCTCATTTTCAGTACGTTTATTCTCATTCTGTATTCTACATTTTTAACCCGAAGCGGTATTCTGGGCGACTCATCGGTACATGCCTTCACCGATTTGGGTATGAGCGGACAGCTGCTTATTTATCTTCTGTTTTTCGTGTGGTTGCCATCGGTTTTTGTGCTCAAAGACAAGGCACAAATTATCTGGATCGCCATCAGCGCTTCTTTATTGGTGATAAGCATTGTTTCGGGATTCATGAAGCTTGTCACGGCTGCTTTTCTCATCGCAGCGCTAGTTATTACTTTCCGAACCATCTACAAGAAACTCAACAGCGGCGAAGAGGAAGAAAGTGCCACATCGCGCGAATTCTGGATGTTTGTTGGGGCACTCGTTCTGCTCATTTCGGCCTTTCAGATTACGTTCAGTACCTCAACACCGGTTATCAATAAGTTTCTGGCCGGAAATTTATCCTCGTTCTTCAACTGGCTCAATGGCATCTGGGAAAACGAACTTTTCCGCAAACTGGCCGATGCACAGCTGGCTCCACAAAAAGATGTTATTGCCCATTTCAACGCCTGGCAAATTCCCTTCGCCATTATTGTGGCCTTAATTATGGCCTTTGGTCAGTTTCTCAAATACAAAGAAACCAATCTCCGCGAATTATTCAAGAAACTGACGGTTTCGCTTATTGCCTCTGCACTGCTAACGGCATTTACAGCCTGGTTGGTAGAACTTACCGAAGCCATGCCGCTGGTGTTACTTTTCAGTTCATACTTCGTGGTTTGTGCCAATGCCGATTACCTGTTCCGCATCTTGAAAGGGAAATTGCCTAAGGCAGGACCCTCGATTGCGCACATCGGGTTTGGATTGGTATTGCTCGGATCACTGATTTCGGCCGGCAAGAAGGAGTTCATTTCGCGCAATACGAGCGCTTTCGATTTGGGTAAAGATTTCCCGAACAACGAGAATATTCTCCTGGCCCGCAACGATACCGTTCCAATGGGCGATTACCACGTGGTATACCGCGGCGATTCGACCGGGGGAATCAACGTGTATTACACGGTCGATTACTTCCGTAAAAATGAACAAGGAAAATTGGTGAAAGACTTCACGCTGCATCCCTTCATTCAAACCAATCCGCGCATGGGCAATGTGGCCGAACCCGCAACCAAGCATTACCTGCACAAAGACATCTTTACACACGTAACCTACGCCAAAGTCGAAACACCCGAAGAAAAAGCAAAGGCACGGGCCGGCTGGCAGGAAGAACAAGACCACGCACTTACACCGGGCGACACGGTGTTTACCAGTAATTCGATGGTGATTCTCGAAGGCGTGAACAAATCGCCAGATAAGGTAAAATATGCCCTTCAGGATGGCGACATTGCCGTGGGTGCGCAACTCAAAGTCATGAAACTCGATGGACAGGTGTTCGATGTGATGCCGGTATATATCATCCGTGGTATGACCACTGCATCCATCGATACGACATTGGACGCAACCGGATTGAAGTTTGCGCTGTGGAAGATCGATCCCGAAGCCGGGAAGTTTCACATCCGCATCGCCGAAAAAGAAAGCAATGCCGGCGATTTCATTATCCTAAAAGCGATTGTGTTTCCGGGAATCAACATTCTTTGGATTGGCAGTATTCTCATGGCCATCGGAACGGCGCTGGCAGTTTGGGTGCGTATACGCCGTAAATCGGCCGTAAATGAAACAGCATAGCCAAATACTGATTGCCGGAACCGGTAAGCTGGCCGAAGCGCTTCTGGCACAATTGCAGCATGCGCAAAATATCGAATTGTTCCTTTGGGGGAGAAACGAAATCGCGGTAAAGCGCCTCAGGGATACATACCGGATTCAATCTGTCGATTCAGATTCGCCTGAAAAGTTGCCTGTAATGCTTTGCGTTTCAGACAACGCGATTGCAGATGTAGCAGGTATTCTAAAAGACAAAGCTTCGTTAATGGTTCATTTCTCGGGCAGCATTTCGCTCGATGTGCTACCGCAATCAATCGGCGATAAAGCCGTATGCTGGCCAATCCAGACCTTCGGAAATCCAAGCACAATCAACTGGAGCGAAGTTCCGCTTTGCACCGAAATGCGCGGCAAGAACGCCGAAGTTTTTATAAACTGGTTGTGTTCGGCACTGGGAGGCCCACATTTTTCGCTCCCCGAAGAAAAGCGGCGAGCCCTTCATCTTGCAGCCATTGTGGTGAACAATTTTACCAATCACCTCCTGAACCTGAGCAAGCAATACTGCGAAACGGAACAGATTCCGTTTGAACAATTGCTTCCGCTTTTGAGGCAAACCGTTGGGCAACTTTCAAAAAACAATCCGCAAGAAATGCAGACCGGCCCGGCACGACGCAACGACCAAAACACCCTCCAAAAACATATGGAGATGCTGCAAAACGAAGCCGAACTTTCCGAAATTTACCACGTGTTTAGCAAACAAATAATAAACCGGTATACATGATATCCTTTCTTCGCCTGATTCGCTTTCCAAACCTGATTATCCTGGCATTGACCATGATCGGGGTTCGGTATGGGCTGCTCGAAACACTGTGGCGGCATGGCATCAGGTTGCTGCTCGACCAGGGATTTCTGCCATCGGGCATTGAATTGCACCAGAACACTGCCGATTTTGTCGTTTTGGTGCTATCCACACTTCTAATCGCTGCGGCAGGCTACATCATCAACGACTATTTCGA
>CAZVHF010000025.1:0-7746 GCA_964627105.1 uncultured Chitinophaga sp. | reverse complement strand
ATACTTACCGCCTTGTTCGAATTTAACAACGGAGCCTTGTTATCGCTCGAAATCATGAACCTCAACGCCCCCGAAACAGGCAGCACGCTTCTCAAAGAAGGCATGGTGGTCATTTTTGGATACGCACTCTTTGCCTTTCTTTCGAATCTGGTGCGCGAAATCGTGAAAGACATCGAAGACATGGATGGCGATGAAATGCATGGTGGAAGAACGCTTCCCATTGTGTTGGGCGAAACACAGGCCCGTTACATCGCCATGAGTCTGGTGCTGTTCTCGATAATCGTATTGGGGTTGATTCTTAAAAACCTTTGGGTTTACGAACTGCCCGGGCTTTTCTGGTACTTGAGCGGTGCCATACTATTGCCATGGATTGCCCTTCTGGCGCTACTTTGGAAAGCGCAGGAAAAAAAGCAATATACCTACGCATCGCTTTTATGTAAAGTGGTTATTATAACGGGCTTGTTCTCCATGTTTGTTTTTCGCTGGACATTCTGATGCATTTGCAGGAAAACCTAAACGACAAAAAAATCATTCTTGCTTCGGGCTCTCCGCGAAGGAAAGAATTGCTTAGAAGCATCGTGCCCCAATTTGAGGTTCGCGTTACCGATGTTGAAGAGCATTTCCCCGATACGTTGCCTGCAGCAGAAGTGCCCTTGTTCCTCGCCAAATTAAAAGCAGAAGCGATACTTCCATCACTAAATTCGAACGAAATAGCCATAACGGCCGATACCGTTGTTGTGCTAAACGGGCTTATAATGAATAAACCCGCAGAAGCCGCAGAAGCGCGATGGATGCTGCAGCAATTATCGGGGAAAAGACATCAGGTGATTACTGCGTGTGGAGTGGTGTCCACAGAAAAACGCCACTATTTTTCAGACCTTGTTCATGTCGACTTTCGCGAGCTGGATCTAGAAGAAATCGAACAGTATGTATCTGAAAACAAGCCGTTCGACAAAGCTGGTGCATATGGCATTCAGGAATGGATTGGAATGGTGGGCGTCGAACGAATCGAAGGTTCTTTTTACACCGTAATGGGACTGCCGGTGCACCTCGTTTACAAGGTTTTGCAAACTTTTTAATGCAAGCAGGTATCTATATTTTTTGTAAGTTACCGAACCTAATTTTTGTCCAAAATCCAACGATTTTGCATTCCTCACTGCTTCGATTGCTGATAGTTTCGGCCTTCTTTTTTCTGACCGAAATACTTGATGCCCAGGTAATGCTTATACCGGCTGGTGCACAATGGAAGTATTCTACCCAAATAACAGACAATAATGCTATTTGGCGCCTTCCACAATTCGATGATTCGACTTGGGAACAGGGTTTTGCACAGTTTGGTTTTGGCGATGGCGATGAGCAAACCGTTTTAAGTGGATCGTGGCTCACGGCGTATTTCAGAAAATCCTTCCCGGTTCAGGGCGCAGCGACCTTGGCAGGCATCCTTTTAAAGATTAAACGCGACGACGGCATTGTGGTATACGTGAATGGCGTTGAACAATTCCGCAACAACATGCCTGAAGGAACTCCCACATCGCAAACTCCGGCTTCATCCATCGCCATGAACGACGGCACAGGCTGGATTTATTGCCCTATATCTGCAGGAATACTGCACGAAGGTTTGAATTATCTGGCAGCAGAAGTGCACAACCTTTCGGCAGACGACAGCGATCTTAGTTTCGATGCCGAACTCACCGCAACCCAGCTCGACTCTACCATTCCAAACCCAATCGAGTTTACTCCGGCCGCAGAGTCTATAGAAGTAAATCCGCAAAACACTTGTGCCATTACCTTCAACGAATCCATTCGATTGCACACTGGTAAAGCAATTCTTTCTACCGCAGAAACACCCATATTTACGATTGATATTCCAGACGAAGCGAATATTTCTAATAATTCCACATTGATATTGCCCTTTCCGGTTTTGCCTTCCGGAACCCAATTAAGGGTTAGCATTCTGCCAAACAGCATTTCGGACTTAGCCGGAAATTTCTATGCCGATACCCTGCAATGGTCATTCAACACATCATGCACAAGCATAGGCTGTTTCGAGAGTGTGATTCCGCAGGCACAAGCGCCGTATTTAATCATTCCGGCAAGCCACCGGTTCCAGGTATTGCGGCAAAGTGGCGATGCATTGAACAGCTCCAAACAGTATCCTGAAAATCCAGATTTTACGGGATATTTTGAAGCTCAAGAACAAGCAATGCCAAGTTTGCTTTGTGTCAATCACGAAGGATATCCAAGCGGCAACATCAGCATCAGTGCCTTGCAGCTAAACGACTCCCTGCTTTGGGAGGTTCTGCCGGGTTCGTTGGTCGATTTTACTGCCCTTGGCGGAACGATGCGCAATTGTTCCGGAGCCATTACGCCTTGGGGCACCATGCTATCGGGCGAAGAAGTAAGGCATTTTATGGGCGACAGCACCGGCGATGGCTATCAGGATTCGGGTTGGATGGTCGAGGTAGATCCGCAGACGGGAACAATTTGTGAATACGCCAGCGGTAGTGCTCAAAAAATCTGGGCGATGGGCCGCATGGCACATGAAAATGCCGTGATTTCGCCAATTGACCAACAAACGGCATACTATGGCGAAGATATGGCCGATGGGTGTTTGTATAAATTCTTTGCCAATGAGCCGGGTAACTTATCGTCGGGCGAATTATTTGTCTTAAAACTCGATAGCACGTTCTCGCAAGGCATTCCAACAGCACAAACCGGGATTTGGATACCGGTTCCCAATGCGAGTATTGAAGAACGAAATACCACGTTTCAACTTGCTACACAATTGGGTGGAACGATGTTTAACGGAATAGAGGATGTTGAGATTTCGCCGGATGGACTAATTTACTTCGCCTCAAAAAATTTCGGGAGAATTTATCGCTTTAAGGACAATGGAAACGTTATCAGCGGTTTTGAGGTGTTTGCGGGCGGCACTAGCTATCCAATTCGAATAGGCGCCGACACAGTATGGGAAGACTGGAGTTATGGAAACGACAATTTGGCGTTTGATGGAGATGGGAACTTGTGGGTATTACAAGATGGCGGACGAAATCACATCTGGCTCATTCGCAACGGGCACTCACAAGCAAAGCCCAGAGTCGAATTGTTTGCTACAACGCCGGCAGGCTGCGAGCCAACCGGAATTACATTCAGCCCCAATTTTCGTTACCTGTTTCTCTCCCTTCAGCATCCTAATTCGACTAATATTGAGCAACCGGACGCCAGTGGCAGAATGTTCAAACTCAACCGCTCCTCTACTTTGGTGATTGCCCGATCCGAATTTTTGGGGAATGCCCCATTTGATACTACGTTCACAGGCAGTAACAATGAAAATGGATTTTTTGCACAGGCATTGCCTCAGCCCTTTTTTGAGAACCTTTTTATCGAAATCGATATCGCTGAATCGCAAATTTTTAGGCTTACCTTGATAGCATCAGACGGTAGATTGTTACATCAGCAAGACCTCCAAACATTTAGCGGACGAAACATTTATCAACTTGCACTTCCTCGGTATGAGGGCATTTCAAGCCTCAATATCCACAACGAAAATCACTCAAAATCACTCAAAATCATTTCAATAGAACCATGAACGCACACTTCAACAAACTTAAATTCATGCTGTTTTCGGGGATAATCGGACTTAGTTCCTGCCAAAAGAAAGGCTGCATCGACTCCGATGCAATCAATTACGATCTGGAGGCAAGGGTCGACGATGGCTCATGCATTTTTCAAGCAGAAAATATAGCCGGAACCTACCAGGTTAGCGGCTACCGGGTTGATACGTTTGGAGATACGCTTCAGCAGAATTACACTATGATTATCAATCATACCAACGGCATCAACATCACGCTGTCGAACCTTGGAAACACAGGCGAGACCGTATCAGGAACTGTAAAAAACAACCAATTGGCCATTTCTCCTCAGGCATTGAATCTGGTTGAGTTTTGGGAGGGCAGTGGAATTGTTTCGGGGCAAACCATTAGCATGCAATACACCGAAGAGTTTAATGAATGGTTTTATACCGAAACCGCTGTTAAACAGTAGGTGTTAATTGGTCTAGACGTGCCGCTTTTAAACCATTTTCCAAGAAAGTTTAGCATCGATCTTCGTTTGCTGCTGATTTGCGTTTTATTTCTGCCTATATCGGGTACAGCAAGTAACGACTCTCTGTTGGCTGTACTGAAAAATGGCGATATAAAAAGCAAACTTCAGGCCTACCCTGCCCTATCCTTTGCGCTGCATCAAACCAATCCCGATTCGGCTTTACGAATTGCCCAAGAAGGGATTGCTTTTGCCGAAAGTAATAGCAATCTTTTCCACAAGGCGTCATGTCTTAATATGGCGGGCCTCGCTTACAACCGACTTGGTCGGTATACCAAATGCTTTCAAGCATATACAGATGCTATTCGGATTTTTGAGGAGATTAAAGAGCCCGCTCAAGTAGCCCGGGTTAACGACAATCTGGCACAGCACCTGTATTTGCGAAAAGATTACCGGCAATCGCAGACGTTTTTGCTGAAGGCGTTGCGTTACTTCGAATCGGTTTCCGACAGTTTTCGTATTGCAAAATCTTATCAAACGCTTAGCATTATAAACCGCGAACTAAAACAGTATGACGAAAGCAAATCCTATCTCGATAAATCGATAAATATCCTCACCCGTCAGAATAAATTCAATGAATTAGGTAGCGCCTATAGCTTAATGGGCAACTTGTTTATTGCCATGAAAAAATATCAGGAGGCGACGCCCTATCATCAAAAATCATATGACTTATTTTTAAAGACCAACGATACATTCAACCAGGCGCTGGCGCTGGAAAATCTAGCCTTAATAGAAGAAAACTCGAAGCGCTATGAGGCGGCAACAGAATACTACCTGCGTGCACTCAACATATTCAGAGCCATTAAAAGCGAAACAGATGTGGCCTACGAACAAATGCGGCTCGCCGTTCCGTTCGGAAAACAGAAAAAATATTCGATTTCACATCTCCTGCTTGATAGCGCAGAGTTGATTTTTCGCAAAGAACAAGTTTCAACCTATTTGGCCGACTTGTACCAAATACGCAGTCAGATTTTCGAAGAGGCTGGCAATACGACCAAGGCCTTAGAAGCATTTAAAAAGCATATTTCGCTTCGCGATAGTATTTCGGAAGCACAGAAAACTGAAGAAATTCAACGCCTGCAAACCGAGTACGAAACCGACCGCAAAGAACAACAAATTGCTCTTCTAAAAGCCGAAGGAAATGCCCAAGAAAGCGAAATTAGTCGGCGCAACTGGCTAATATTCTCATTGGTGCTGCTTGTGGCGGTTATTGTTGCGTTCTCGGTGGTGGTTTATAATCAGGCCTTGGTTCGAAAAGAACGAAAGCGCCAGCAAGAGCTCAACCGTATCGCAGGCGATCTGCACGATGATGTTGGCGCCTCCTTAAGCGCCATACGCATGTACAGCGAAATGCTTAAAAGCAAAGGCGAACAGGCCGCGCCTCAATTGTCGCCCATAGCCGCAAGGATTAGCGATAATGCCCGGGAAATTATCCAAAACATGAGCGATATCGTCTGGGCCATCAAACCAGGCGAGGAGGGTTTTTCTTCCTTGCAAAACCGCGTGTGGAACACCGCTTTGTCCATTTGCGAGGCGCGCGAAATAAGCCTGAATTTTAAGGCTACCGAGGAGTTGAAAGAGTGGAAACCCGACATAGAACTACGCAACGACATGTTTCTCGTATGCAAAGAAGCGGTTAACAACGCTGTGAAATATTCGGGCACAGACCGACTTGATGTCGCTTTTGCTGTTGTCGGAAATGCCATCCAAATTAACATCCGCGATTATGGAAATGGGTTGCCCGAAAACCACCGCGAAGGCAATGGACTGAAAAACATGGAACAGCGAACCGGTAAACATAAGGGCGCCTGTGAACGGAGCAACCAACCCGATGGTGGCTTGTTACTTAAATTCAACTTCCCCATTAATTGAATTCACCCATTTGTGGGATAAATTTTTATCACCATAAACATAATTTTACGGCATGAAAAAAATAGGCGTAACCGTATTTGAAGACAATCTGCATCTTCGCGATAGTTTATATTTTCTAATTAACTCAGAGGCTGATATGGAATGCCTCTCGGCACAACCCAATGCAAACCATATAGCCGATGCCTTTAAACCACAATTACCCGATGTGGTGCTCATGGACATTGAAATGCCGGGTACAAGTGGGATTGATGCCGTAAGAAAATTAAAAGCAGAATATCCCTCGGTACAAGTGCTGATGCAAACTATTTTTCAAGACGACGATTCTATTTTTAATGCTATTTGTGCAGGCGCTTCGGGCTATTTGCTCAAAAGCGCTTCGCCCCAGCAATACCTTCAGGCAATCCGCGATGTGCATCAAGGCGGCTCTCCCATGAGCGGGCCTGTTGCCAGAAAGGTTTTAACGCTATTTCAAAAAACGGTTGTACCCGAAAAACAGGTTCAATACGACCTAACCCAGAAAGAAAAAGAGGTATTATCGAGTCTCGTAGAGGGTAAAAGCTTTAAAATGATTGCTGACGCACTGAATATTTCTTACGAAACGGTGCGCTCGCATATGAAAAGCATTTACGGCAAATTGCATGTGCACAGCAATACCGAAGCGGTGATTAAGGCATTAAAGGAAAAAATAGTCTGAAAATCTGTACGCCCCCATATCACAAAATGGGCGTATTTTAGCGGCGAATAAACTGTAGTATGGAATACCGCCGCCTTGGCCGTTCGGGCCTCAAAGTTTCTGCTCTTTCGCTGGGCTCCTGGCTCACATTCGGCAAACAAATTAGCGATGATATTGCCGAAGAATTGATGATTTGCGCCTACGACAACGGCATTAACTTCTTCGACAATGCCGAGATATATGCGCGCGGCAAAAGCGAAATCGTGATGGGTAACATTCTCAAAAAACTTGAGTGGCGTCGCGATTCCTACCTCGTTTCGAGCAAAGTGTTCTGGGGCGGAGACAAACCAAACCAAACCGGACTTTCGCGCAAACATGTATTTGAAGCCTGCCATGCTGCGTTAAAACGCTTCCAGCTCGATTACCTCGACTTGTATTTCTGTCACCGACCAGACCCCGAAACCCCTATCGAAGAAACCGTGTGGGTTATGAACGACCTCATTCGCCAGGGTAAAATTTTGTACTGGGGAACCTCTGAGTGGAGTGCGCAGGAAATTACCGAAGCATATGCCGTTGCCCGACGCGAACACCTCATTCCTCCTACGATGGAACAACCTCAATACAACATGTTCCACCGTTACCGCTTCGAAATCGAATACAAACGCATATTCGAAGAGCTTGGCTATGGCTCTACCATTTGGTCGCCACTCGCTTCGGGTGTTCTTTCAGGAAAATACAACAGTGGATTTCCTACCGACACCCGATTAGGTATCGAAGGCCTCGAGTGGTTAAAGGAACGCGTACTTACCGAAGAAAACATCAATAAAACCAAAGCGCTTCAGTCCATTGCCGGCGATTTGGGTGTGGCATTACCCCAACTGGCCATCGCCTGGTGCCTAAAAAACACGCATGTAAGCACCGTAATTCTCGGGGGCTCAAAAACACAACAGCTCAAAGATAATCTCGCGGCTTTTGAGGTTCTGCCTAAGCTTACCGAAGATGTAACCGCTTCTATTGAACAGATTCTTTCCAATAAACCCATTGCCCCTGGATTTTAATTGCAATTTTTCCTAATTGATTTCTATATTTGAATCTTAAAT
>CAZVHF010000024.1:0-20018 GCA_964627105.1 uncultured Chitinophaga sp. | reverse complement strand
CGCCTCAGGCCGGGTATGTACATCGGCAAGTTGGGCGATGGTTCTTCGCTCGACGATGGCGTTTACGTGCTGCTAAAAGAGGCCATCGACAATTGCATCGATGAATTCGTAATGGGCTTCGGGAAGAAAATCGAGATTACCATTAAAGATCGCGTGGTGCGCGTGCGCGACTATGGTCGGGGCATTCCGCTCGGTAAAGTAGTCGATGTGGTTTCGAAAATCAACACCGGCGCGAAGTACGACTCGGTGGCCTTTAAGAAATCGGTTGGGTTAAACGGTGTTGGTACCAAGGCAGTGAATGCCCTTTCGGCCAATTTTACGGTGCAAAGTGTGCGCGATAACCAGGCGAAATTTGCCGAATTTAACCGCGGCACATTGGTTCGCGAAGAGCCCGTTACCGAAACCAAAGACCAACGCGGTACGACGGTTACGTTTTTTCCCGATGAAGAGATTTTCGGGAATTTTAAGTTCCTCAACGATCATGTCGAGAAGATGCTGTGGAATTACGCCTACCTCAACACAGGGCTCAGCATTATTTTCAACGGACAAACCTATAAATCGGAGCGTGGTTTATACGATCTGCTCGAACAGAATCTATCGGGCGAACCACTGTATCCAATCATTCACCTCAAGGGCGAGGACATCGAAATTGCCCTTACGCATGGTAACCAATATGGCGAGGAATATTATTCGTTTGTAAACGGCCAACACACCACGCAGGGCGGAACGCATCAAGGGGCCTTGCGCGAAGCGGTGGTGAAGGTCTTGCGCGAGTTTTACAAGAAAGATTTTGATCCGGCCGATATTCGCCAATCGATTATTGCGGCCATCAGTGTTAAAGTAATTGAGCCTGTGTTTGAGTCGCAAACCAAGACCAAACTCGGTTCGCAAAACATGGCACCCGATGGCGCGGCGATACGCACTTTCGTGGTCGATTTCCTCAAACGCGAACTCGATAATTACCTGCATAAAAATTCTGACGTTGCCGAAGCACTATTACAAAAAATACTGCAAAGCGAGAAGGAGCGCAAAGACCTGAGTGGCATTCGTAAACTGGCGCGCGAACGGGCCAAGAAGGTAAGCCTGCACAACAAAAAACTGCGCGATTGCCGCTTGCATTACAACACCTCGCACGCCGATAGGCTCAACACTACGCTGTTTATAACCGAGGGCGATTCGGCATCGGGTTCCATTACCAAAAGCCGCGATGTAAATACACAGGCCGTTTTCAGCCTCAAGGGGAAACCGCTCAATTGCTACAGCCTGACCAAGAAAATCGTTTACGAAAACGAGGAATTCAACCTGTTGCAAAGTGCCTTAAACATCGAAGACGGGCTCGAAAATCTGCGCTACAACAACATCGTCATTGCTACCGATGCCGATGTGGATGGGATGCACATCCGTTTGCTGATGATTACGTTTTTCTTGCAATTCTTCCCCGATCTGGTAAAAAACGGACATCTGTACATCTTGCAAACGCCGTTGTTCAGGGTGCGCAACAAAAAAGAAACGATTTACTGTTATTCCGACGAAGAGCGGCGCAATGCCATTTCGAGCCTGGGTAAAAATCCGGAAATAACGCGATTCAAGGGATTGGGAGAGATTTCGCCCGACGAGTTCAAGCATTTCATTGGCAAAGACATTCGCCTCGAGCCTGTTATTTTTGGCCGAAACGAGAATTTACCGCAGCTCTTGGAGTTTTACATGGGGAAAAACACGCCCGACCGGCAGTTGTTTATCATCGACAACCTCAAGGTAGAAAAGGATTTGGCAGAGGAGCTAATGGCGTAGGGTACTTCCAATTTAGCCAAGAGGAAATCGGGTTAAAAAGGTGCGGCTTTACCGATTGCCGCGTTTCTGCAATGAGCATAACACCAAAAAATCGGGTGTTTTCACCTTATGCAGTCGATTCTTTCGTATATCCCAAATGTATAAATCTTAAGGATAGATTTCATCTTGAATTTAGATGAAGCCTTCGAATCGTGTTTCGATTTGTTAATCGGCTGTGTTGGTTTTGCCAGTGTTGCTTTTAGAACTTTTTACCGCGATAAAAAGCGAAGTCAACATATACAGGGTAATGCATGCCGACAAGCCCGCTACTCCCATATAAGTCATTATACCGGTGCACAGTGCAAGAAAGATATAGCGTACTTCATTGCCAGTCCAGTTGGGATGCTTCATTTTGAATGAAAACATCGGCAGGGGCGACAATAGCAATAACGAAAAAATCAACGCCAGAAAAGCAACAATCAATGGATTAGCCAGCAGGTAAAGGCTCCCGCTTTCTACTCCAATCGTAAGTCCGCACCAAAACAATGCGTTTGCAGGTGTTGCCAAACCAATAAACGAGTCGGTTTGACGTGTGTCGTGATTGAATTTTGCCAGTCGGTATGCCGATAGCGCCGGTATTAAAAAGGCGATGTACGAAAGCGAGTTCAATGCATCAGCTTGCTCAAACCCCCAAAGCCACATCGAATCGATTAAGGTATCGTTTTGAAGTCGAATGAGTTCCATAGCGAGAAACCCCGGAATAACACCAAAACTTACCACATCGGCCAGCGAATCTAAATCCTTTCCATGTACATTGTGCACACCCAGCATACGTGCAGCAAGTCCATCGAGAAAGTCGAAAACGGCCGACACCAAAATAAATAATGCTGCGTAACTAAGTTCTTGTTCGAATATAAAACGCAGTGCAATACATCCGCTTACCAGATTGGCAAGTGTAAATAAATCAGGTATTTTGCGCCTTAACATCCTGTAGTCCGCTCGGATTGTATTCCCTCGTTGGGTTGTAAATCTTGCGCAAACGTACAAATTTCTTTTCGAGGTATTCGTAACTAAGCGCTGCAATTATAAGCGTTGAAATTAAAGCTATAATTGGCCGGTAAACAAGCGCTGCGGTTTCGGTTTCCTTGTCCATCATAAATTCAATTGCCAAAAAAGACAAAATAATTCCAACCGGCATATACACGTAAAGACTCAGCACAATCTTTCCGGGAAAGTTCATAAACTTCATTTTTGCTGCTTTTAAAACAGAATTGGAATTGAAATTCTGCTCGAAAATGAAATAGCCGAGCGTTAAAGCAATTGCAATTTTTTGAACAATATGGAAAATATAATCGGGCATCCACGCTAACTGATTAGCGATTCTGCTTTTAAACAAGATGAAAAGAATGAATCCCAGATAAGTAAAGCCAATAGTTCGGCGGGTATGCTCTTTTAGTTTATCGTAATTCGGGTATTTGAAAAAACTAATGTATGCTAGGTATGCGCCGGTCGAAAGCTCGGGAAAGAAATTTACAACGAAAAATGCTTTTGAAGGGTATTCGGGCGCTAGAAGCTGAAACAGAATATATGCAACGAACATAGCCGCAAACAAGGTCGTTTCTCTGCGTCGGAATGTGCGCATTAAAAATGGCCAAACGATAATAAACACAAGATAAGCTTCGAGTGACCAGATATTATTGCTTAACTCGCTATATGGGTTTCCGCTTTCGATCGAATTGAAATTTGACGATAAAGTTAAATAGCGCCAGAGGGGTAAGGTTTCGTTGGACGATTTGGGGATGGGAGAATTCACATTCGGCATGAGCCAAAAGGCAAGAATGAGTGCAATAGCTATAAGCGGAATAACTATTATTAATCTGCGCATGTAGAAGCGTAGAACATTCATTTTTTTATAAATGAAGCGTTCCTCAAAAATGCTCCAGGTGTTTAAAAATCCGGTTAACACAAAAATGAGACTATATGCTACGGAGTTTAAAATTTGAAGAAGTTTATTTACATCCGAAAACAGGGAGGCAACTTTTATTTGAGGGCTAAAACTAATAGTAGCGTGAGCAAAAAATATCGCCAGAAAAGCGATAAATCGTATAGCATAAACGTTATCGAAGTTAGATTTTTTAATAAGTCGTTTCACCTTGAGTGCATTTAATGGTAGTTGTTTTTAGAAAATTACTTATTGACTATTGGATGTTGAACAGATTTGATTCTTTATTGTTTTCCTCTTGGCTAATTGTGTAATTTTAGAACGACCAACTTATAAAAACGTTTCAAACCATAATAACATAAAATGAGAATTTATAAACAGCTCTCTTACATTGCCTGTTTGAGTATTCCGGCGCTTGTGGGTGCACAAAATACGGTCAAATACAGCAACGAATTTCTTAGCATTGGGGTCGGGGCGCGTGCTTTGGGAATGTCGGGGGCGCAAGTTGCCATCGTTGATGATGTTACATCGGGCTTTTGGAATCCGGCAGGATTGGCTGCAATGACAGATAAAACGCAGGTGGCTCTGATGCATTCCGAGTATTTTGCCGGTATTGCCAAGTTCGATTATGGTGCATTCGCAACGCGTATCGACGAACGCACTGCAGTGGGAGCATCGGTGGTACGGTTTGGCATTGATGATATTCCGGATACATCTGAATTGATTGATGCAAATGGAAATATAAATTACGATCGGGTTACTTCTTTTTCGGCTGCCGACCTTGCGGTATTGTTGTCGATTGCCCGCAAATCTAAAAAGGCAGGCCTATCATACGGTGCCAGCATAAAAGTAGTGAATCGCCGCATTGGCGATTTTGCCAAAGCCTGGGGATTTGGCATCGATGCCGGGGTACGCTATCAAAAGAAATCGTGGACGCTGGCTGCTTCAGCGAAAGATATAACCACAACGTTTAACGCCTGGTCGTTCAATCTCTCGCCAAGTCAAATTGAAGCGTTCAACGCAACCGGTAACATAATTCCGGTGAATTCGAGCGAAATAACTATGCCTTCGCTTACGTTAGGATTCGCTAATAAATTCAATCTCGGAAAGAAATTCACCGTATTGCCGACCCTCGATTTGATTACCACCTTCGATGGCATGCGTAGTACGGTAATTCGCAATTCGGGTTGGTCTATGAATCCTGCTGCTGGAGTTGAAGCCGGATTTAAAAACCTCATTTTTCTTCGGGGCGGTATAGGAAATTTTCAATCGGTTCAGAAAGTCGATAATTCAGGTCGCGAAATGATGTATCAACCTAACATCGGATTGGGGCTTCGTTTGGGACCGTTGAACATCGATTATGCATTCAGCGACATCGGCGACCGCAGTACGGCGCTATATTCACACATTTTCTCGCTGCAATTTAATCTTAAAGCCAAGTCGTCAGCGGCGCCCTCTGCCGAAAAGAAATCAACACCTTAATTAATTCTGCCATGAAACGAATTCTATGTTTGATATTTTGGGTATGTGCGTTTGAACAGGGTTCTTTTGCTCAGGAATTTGGGAACGAATGGATTAATTACAGTCAGAAGTACTATAAAGTTAAAATATGGAATGACGGTTTGTATCGAATTTCGGGGCAGTCGCTTTTGGCCGCAATACCCGAATTAAGTGCAGTCGCACCTCAAAAGCTCCAAATTTTCGGACGGGGGCAAGAGCAGTTTTTACATATCGAGGGTGGCGCTGATAGTACTTGGGACGCAGGCGATTATATAGAATTTTATGCCAAGAAGAATGATGGGTGGCTCGATTCGGCTCTTTATCCCGATCCGTCGAATGATCACAGCAATCCTTATTATTCGCTTTTTACCGATACAGCAGTTTACTTCATTACCTGGAACAACTCCTTTGAAAATAAGCGGTTTACAACAAACGGAAACACCGATTTTGCATCGGCTCCGGTAGCGCCGTATTTCATCCGACAAATTATCAATCAAAACACATCATCCTATTATTTCGGTAAAACCGATTTCAATAATTCGACCGACCCCGATTATACCAATGGTGAAGGTTGGTCGGGGCCAGTGTTTTCGGCGCCCGTTACGAACCAGATAACAACGCTGAGTAACCCGAATTTTGTAACAACGGGGCCTCCGGCTTCCTTACAAATCACCTATAAGTCGATTTCAAACGCCGCCTGGTTTCAGGACCATCAGTATAAAATGAAGTTGGGTAGTGGGCCTTTGATCGATACCCTTTTTGAAGGTCATGGCAGCCGACGGTTCAGCTTTTCTGTTCCAGCCTCAGCTTTAACAGCCTCAGGTACTCCCTTTTCCTTTACATATTCACAATTGTCGACCAATACAGGCGAAAATGTAACATCCAACTCTGTATTTTCTAACTATGTGTGGCGTTATCCGCACAATTTCAACATGGAGAATCAGCCGGCATTCACCATGTTTATTCCCAACAATCCAAGCGACAGTATTTATCAAATCAATGCAACAGCCTTAGCGGCCGGAACTTCGCCTGTATTTCTTTACGATTTCAGCAATGGCAAACGTATTCCTATGCAGTTGCAAGGTGGAATTTATAAAGCGATTCTTCCTAATTCTGCTGATGATTCGCTAAGGTTTTGCTATATCTCTGCATCCAGCCAGGTAGTAGACCTTGACTCGAGCCGTATCAATTCAATTAATTATGTTCCAGGTCAGCCCGGGAAATTCAATCCCATTACCACCCAAAACGGAATCGAATTTCTTATTGTAACCCATCGCTCGTTGGCTACTGAAGCTGCATCATACCGCAGTTACCGCAACCCGGATCATCCTGCAGGCGTATATTTTATCGATGAACTCACCGATCAGTTTGCATATGGAATAGGAATGCATCCATTAGCCATTCGCAAGTTTGCACATACTACGCTTACGTATTGGACACAAAAGCCAAAATATCTTTATCTTTTAGGGAAGTCAATTTCAGCACATCACCTGCGTAACGAGCCCGAAAATTGGGCGCGTTGTTTAGTTCCAACCTATGGATATCCCTCCTCTGATGCCTTGTTTACCGCCGGACTTTCGAATGCCTTGCCTTTTGAGCCGGCCCTTGCCACAGGTCGACTTGCTGCAAATACCGGAGCCGAAGTGTTAGCCTATTTGAACAAAGTGCAGGATTACGAAAGTGCGCCGGCAGCAGCGTGGATGAAACAGGTGCTCCATTTTGGCGGTGGAACCAGTGCAGGCGAGCAAACAACGTATTTAAACTACCTCAATTCGTACGAAAATATCATTGAGGACACCCTCTTTGGTGGAACAGTTTACACGTATCAGAAAACGACATCAGCCCCCATTGAGCAAAGTCAAAGTGCAATTATTACCGATTATATAAATAACGGCGTTTCGTTGATGACCTTTTTTGGCCACGCAACCGGAAACGGATTTGATGTGAGCATCGATGAACCCGAAGCGTACAATAATCAAGGTAAATATCCTTTCTTAATTGGGAATTCCTGTTATGCCGGCGATATCCATCAACCTCCGGGAATTGGATTGAGTAAAAGCGAAGATTTTATTTTGATTCCAAACCGCGGAACCATCGGATTTATTGCATCAGTAGGATTAGGCGTTCCGAACCAATTGCATGTGTACACCGATTCGCTATACCGTTTTTTTGGGCAAAAATACTATGGCGAATCGATGGCGATGAACATGAAACGTGCATCGCGTGCGGTTTACGATAACGACCCCTACCGCAAGGCTGTTATTTTAGAAACAACGTTACATGGCGATCCGGCTGTTGTTATGAACTCATGGCCTCAGCCCGATTACCTCACCAGTATTCAAGATGTTTATTTTGAACCTTCTGAGGTTTCGACCGAGCTCGATTCATTTGCCATTAACATTAAAATCACCAATATTGGTAAAGCCATCGACGTGCCTCTGGTGGTTGAAATCACGCGTAACTTCCCGAATACCGGACTTACAACAGTTTACAGCAAATTGGTTCAGGATGTTTTTTACGAAAAAGTGCTGAGTTTCCGAATGCCTACCATCGACTTGGTGAAAGGCGGCGTTGGAATCAATAATTTTTCGATTCGCATCGACCCGCTGAATCAGTATGCTGAGCTTTCGGAGCTGAATAACAATGTAAATGCGCAGCTCATTATCCGATCGGCCGACATTGCTCCAATTTGGCCTTATGAGTATGCACTTGTTCCACAGGCCAACGGGGTGCAGTTGCGCGGTTCAACGGGCGACCCTTTTGCACCGGCGCGCAATTACGTATTCGAAATCGATACCACCGATTTATTCAATAGTCCATTTAAGCGCAGGCAGGTTATTAACCAGGTTGGCGGTGTGGTAAACTGGACCTTGCCTTTTGCATTGCAAGACAGTATGGTTTATTTCTGGCGTGTTTCTCCCGACTCACTGCCAGGTGGAAGTTACAAATGGAAGGAAAGTTCGTTTCAGCACATACCTGGAAAAACAGGTTGGGCGCAAGATCATTTCTTTCAGTTTAAAAACAACCGCTTCAACCAGCTCGATTATTTGCGCGATCAACGCTTGTTCGATTTTGTGATTAATGCCAAAGCGCTAACCTGCTATGCATTTGGATACCCTCAGTTTCCCGATAACATCGACGAATTGTGGAATACATCATATAAAATTGATGCAGAAGTATGGGCCGATGCGGGCTGCAGTTTAGATGGAGCGATGTACATCGCGGTAATCGATTCGGTTGAGCTTTTGCCCTGGTTATCGCCCGAAAATTGCTGGGACATAGGCAATCAGTTTGGTCAATTTAACAGTACCTGTCAGTGTAAAAATGGTAATCGCATGGCCAATTTCGTATTCCGAAACGAGAATTCGACCACCGAGATGGCTGCCATGCGCGATATGTTGAATGCCGTACCCAACGGCAATTACATTCTCGCCTACACCTGGATATATGGGAAGTTCCAAACCTGGGATCCATCTGTTCATGCTGCATTCGAAGCATTGGGAGCCGATTCTACATCGGTATTGCCCAATGAGTATCCCTATATTTTCTTTGTGAAGAAAGGTCATCCCGAAACAGCCATCGAACTTATAGCCGATTCGGCGAACGGGAATCTGGTGCTGAATGCGCAAATGTATAATTCGTGGGTGAGTGGAGATTTTACATCTACCCTCATTGGGCCGGGCACGAACTGGGATACGCTAAGCTGGCAGGCAACATCGTTCGATAATCCAATGGACAGCATTCGCATTCAGGTGCGTGGCATTACGGCAAGCGGAGTTGAAGAGGTAGTTGTGGAAGCACTTGCCGGCAGTAGTGGCGAATTTGATTTAACGGAGGCGATTGGTAATAATCAATATGTGTACATGAAGTTGAACGCATTTATGCGCGATGATTCATTACGTACGCCTGTGCAACTCGATCGCTGGCAGCTCACCTTTGATCCGGAACCTGAATGTGCCTTGAATCCATTATTGGGTAGATACCTGTACAATGATACACTCCAACAGGGCGATAGTTTGAAAGTGGCCATCGCCATTCAAAACATCAGCGCATACCCAATGGATAGTTTGCTGGTTGCTTATTGGGTGATGGATGCCGAACGTAACATTACGCCTGTTGCGTATCCACGCCAAAGGCCTTTGTTGCCCGGACAAGTATTATTGGATACAGTTTCGGTTTCAACGCTTGCTTTTAGCGGAAAAAATTCAATTTGGTTTGAAGCCAATCCAAATAACGATCAACCCGAGCAATTCCGTTTTAACAACATCGGATCGATGGATTTCTATGTGGTGGGCGATAGCATCAATCCATTGCTCGACGTTACCTTCGATGGAATTCATATTTTGAATGGCGACATCGTTTCGCCCGTGCCCGAAATCGTAGTGCAATTGCGCGACGAGAATCCTTATTTAGCGCTCGACGATACCACTGCATTTCAGGTGTATTTGAAAAAGCCTTCTCAGAATGCCGCATCGCTTATTCCGTATCACAACAATCCCGAATTGGATTTCATTCCCGGGACAACTTCGGCCAATAAAGCTCGATTATCGTATCGCCCTCGCTTTGATGACGATGGAATGTACGAATTTGTGGTGCGCGCCAAAGATCGATCGAATAATGCAAGTGGTGCGGTGCAGTACAGCATTCGTTTCGAAGTGGTCAATCGCTCAACAATAACCCAGGTGGTGAATTATCCAAACCCATTCAGCACCCGAACGCATTTTGTGTTCACGCTTACAGGTTCGGTGGTGCCTGAAGATTTCAGAATTCAGATCATGACCATCACCGGTAAGGTGGTGCGCGAAATCCGCAAAGAAGAGCTGGGACCTATTCGCATTGGGCGCAATATGACGCAATATGCTTGGGATGGCCGCGACGAATTCGGCGATCAGTTAGCGAATGGAACCTATTTGTATCGCGTGTGGACCAAAATAGACGATGCCGACATTGAGCGCCGGCAAACTGCTTTGGATAGCTTCTTTGAGCGTGGAATCGGAAAGATGGTTTTGATTCGTTAATGTGTAGTGCTTAACGCGATAATACGGATGTTTTTATTAACATTTCCTCTAAATTCAAGGGTTTAGATGGTGTATTCTTTCAGTAAGTAAGGGTATTTATTTGGTTAGCATACTTGTTTCGAGCATCTACCTTTGTGGGCAGATATTTGAGAAATCTATTGCTATGAAAAAACTCACCTTTATTGCCTTAGCTGCAGTATTCTTCAGCTCCTGCGGAGGAAGCGAAGAGCCGAATCCTGAAATGGAAAAACTCAAAGCCGAAAAAGAGGCCTTGGTTAAAGAAGCGACCACAAAAGATTCTACAATTAATTCCTTTATGGAATCGATTAATGAGATCGAAGACAACTTGCGCGAAGTGAAAGAACGCCAAGGAAATATTTCTTCGAGCGCTAAAAATGATGCAGAGCTGCAGGGTAATGCCAAGGAGCGCATCAACGAAGACATCAACTACATTAACGAGTTGATGGAAGAAAATAAAAACAAGATTGCCAATCTGCAGTCGAAGTTGAAAAAATCGAATCTCAAAATTGCTGAGTTCGAAAAAACCATTCAACGCATGACCGAGCAGTTGGCAGAGAAAGACAAGGAAATCAGCACGTTGAAGGAGCAGCTCGAGGCTATGAATATTCAAATCACCGAGTTGAATACGCGGGTTGATAATCTGAAAACAGAATCAGCCGGAAAAACACAGGTTATTGAGCAGCAGACCCAGAAAATGAACACAGCTTTTTATTGCGTAGGTACTTATAAGGAACTGCGCGATAATCGGGTTGTAAATAAAGAAGGTGGATTTTTGGGCTTAGGGAAAAAGAAAATTTTGAAATCCGATTTCAATCAGGACTACTTTACTCAAATTGACGTAACGAAAGTTACAAGTATTCCGATTAATGCGAAGAATGCAAAAGTAATTACGACACATCCAACAACATCTTATAAAATTGAATTGGATGGAAAGAAAAAGGCCAAAAGTTTAACGATTACAAATCCGGAAACATTCTGGCGCTCAAGTAAATATTTGGTTGTAACGGTTGAGCGTTAATCGCTTCACCACAAATAGAAAACGGTCGGACATTAACTCCGGCCGTTTTTTTTTGATCAATAGTAGGAAGTGTAGTTTGGTTTTAAATCTTAATACATCTTGATTGATTTATTTCCGGTGACATTACTGATACATCAGCTACATCATAGGTATAATATTTCAGCTCAAATACGAATTCGGGTTTAATGACTGATACTTCAAGCTCGTGGGTTGGAAGATCGATTTTTACAGCGTTATCTCCACTGATTTATTACCATGTTGGGCTAACACGATTCAAGATGTATTGGTATTCGAAATTATTTCGGGAAACAAGTTTCCCCGCCCTGCTTAAAGTTCCGAAATACTAATTCACCGAGCAAGCGACTTTTTTAAACCGATTAATGAACAGTGATGTTGGTAAGAATTATCCGTTTTGCGATTTTGAAACGACTAGTACATCGTTTGTGTCGTATCTTGAACTTGGGGAGGAGGAGTGGCGGACCCCAGTGAATTCGGCTTTTAACCTCATAAAAGCATTCAATTCAGATCCATCAATAGCACAATTAAAATTGGTTTAAGCATACATAAACAACAAACTAAGTCTAATTATATTCAGAGTAAACGCTTTAAGGTATCTAGCGTATCGGCCTCATCGGCTATTTTATCTTTGCGCCATCGACTAATGCGCGGAAATCGCACTGCAATGCCCGATTTATGGCGTGCACTTAGCTGTATACCCTCAAATGCTAATTCGAATACCAATTCGGGTTTAACGCTTCGAACCGGACCAAACTTTTCAATTGTATTACTTTTTATGAACTTATCGACCGCCAAAATTTCTTCATCTGTGAGGCCCGAATATGCCTTGGCAAATGGCTGTAACCTTCCATCCTGCCAAACGGCAAATGTATAATCGGTGTATAAATTTGCTCTTCGTCCGTGTCCTTGCATCGCATAAATAAGAACGGCGTCAATTGTAAATGGATCTATTTTCCATTTCCACCAATCGCCCCGTTTTCGGCCAACCTGATAAGCCGATGATTTTCGCTTAAGCATTAGCCCTTCGCTCTGAACGGCCCGTGCATTCTGCCGAATGACTTTTAATTCTTCCCAACTTTCGAATGTTATAAGTTCTGATAAAGCGATGTTGTTTGATTTAAGCGGTCCATGCTGAATTATTTTAGTCAATTCGCATCGTCGCATTTCAAGTGGAGTCTGGCGCAGGTCATTTCCATCCAGCTCAAATATGTCGTATGCGATGAATGCAGCTGGATAGTCGACCAACATTTTCTTCGATGTGTTTTTTCTTCCTATGCGCGTTTGCAGTTCCTGAAAAGGACGAATTTGTTGTTGTTTTCGAATTACAAGTTCTCCATCAAGTACACAATCGTTTGGAAAGTAGGGGAGAAGTGCGGCGATTTCGGGGAATTTATCGGTGATGAGTTCTTCACCACGCGACCAGATGTAGCAATTGCCTGCCCGTACAATAACTTGAGCACGGATTCCATCCCATTTCCATTCTGCAAACCACTCATTCGGATTTCCAAGTTCATCGGGTTCAGAAGGTAAAGCATGTGCTAGACAAAATGGATACGGCCTTGAGCGATGTGTGGTTCCATCATTTTGATTTAACAATTGCTGCAAGGATGTTTCTGCCGGATTCCATTTTCCCATTAGCAAATGCGCGAGTTCGTCGGGCTGAATTTCGAGTATGCGCGATAAGGCTTTCTCTGCTAATTTTTGCGATACTCCCATTCGAAAACCTCCGGTAATGAGCTTATTGAAAATGAAACATCCGCTTCGGTCCAGTGTTTTCCATGCCGATACTACATGCTGTTTCTTTTCTTCCTCGCCACGTGCAGAAAGTGCGATGATTCCTTCTATCCATTTATACAATGTATTGGATTCAATTTCTGATGGTTCCTTCGCATGCACAAGGAGTGAAATAGTTTCGGCCAGATCGCCTACAGTATGATACGATTCTTCGAAAAGCCAGTTTGGAATGCCCGAATACTCGGCTGCCCATGTGCGTAGTAAACTCGTTTTTACAGTGCGTTTGGGCATTTTACCTGCAATGAGCGCATACGCCCACAAGCGATCTGCATCGCATGCCTCTCTAAAATAGGTTTCAAGCGCATCAACCTTAGCCAACGTTGAATTTGTTTGGTCTAATTGCTGAAATAACCTAATGAATGATATCATCCCGAAATTTCTGAGTTCATTGGCTCTGAAATGGAAAAAGGAAATGAGAGTAAAAGTCGGGTTCCTTTTCCAATGCTCGATTCGAGTTTAAATGTTCCTCCAATTGCACCGGCTCTTGCCTGAAATCCAGCCAGTCCATTACCTGTTTTCACCAGTTTGGGGTCAAAACCCTTACCATTATCCATAATACGGATATGCACCATATGTTCGTCAAATTCGATCACAACAATCACTTGCCGTGCTTCACTATATTTTGCAATATTATTCAATGCTTCTTTGAAAAATAGCAATAAATTTTTCTTCAACTCTATATTCAAGGAAGCATCTTTTAACCTGAAGTCGTCCTCTATTTTGACCTCGATTCCTTTTGCTGTGAGCACATCGAAGCCAAAATTACGAACGCGGGTAATAAGGCTTCCCATGGTATCATTTTTCGAGTATATCGCCCAAATTAAATCAGAAATAGTGTCTGAAACTTCTTGATTTTTCTGTTTAACTCGCTCGATTAATGCGTGTGCTTTTTCGGTGTCTTTAGATAGCTCTGTTAAAGCAAGGGCTGCGAAGATACTGATTGAACTAAGCGAACTTCCTATATCGTCGTGCAGCTCGCGTGCAATTCGGTTTCTTTCTGCTTCGATGGTTGTAAAGCGATCGTGCACAAGAGTCAGTTTCTGTTCTTGTTGAATACGTTCTTTTTCGCGTTTGAACTGGAGTTGTTCGGTTTTACGCCGTTGATTCATCCACCTTCTGAAATACACTATAAACAAAATCAACAAGAGTACTATGCTACTGAGCGAGATTAGAATAATTCTGTTAAATTGAATTTCATTTTTTCTGTTTTCAGCATCCGAACGCTGCTTGGCTAATTCTCCTTCCTTTTGATAATAGGCGTTTAGAAGCCGCATGTGGAGTTCCTCACGCGATTTTTCTATCCTGTATTCTATTGTATTGAGTCTTTTTTGCAAGGAAGCAGCCTTTTCGTATTCGCCAACAGTGAGTAATGCAGATACCACACGTTGTAGAAACTCAGTTATAGCATAGTCATGATTTTTAAGGCTATCGCACAATTCTATCCCTGCATTTAAATAAGCGATGAATTGTGGATTTGCTTTTTTTGTAGTGTTTAATTTAACCGCTGTCGATAATAAAAATAATCTGGCGTCGGGATACGAATTTAATGCTGGGTTAGTAAGCCCCTGATTAATATAGAATTCGCAGGAATCATATATTCCATCAATCAGGTATGCTTCAGCAAGCGTCCAATTATTTAAAATAATTGCCCGCTGTTTATTTTGTTTTTTTGAAAATACCTGTGCTTTTTGGGCAAACTCAATGGCTTTAGCCGAATTGCCTAATTTGAGATATGTCTCAGACAGATTCCCTAAAACCTGATCGTAGCGCGATAATTTTGGGTTGTTAAGTTGCTGCGGTATGTTTTTCAGCGCCTGGTTGAAATAAGTTTGAGCCGAATCAAAACGGTCGCTGTTTAAATGAATCAAGCCAAGTAAATTGGATGCATTTCCGAGCAATGTGTCATCGTTAAGTTCTCGTGCTATGTGCATTGCCTCACGTGCATTTTGAATGCCTTGTTCGTTCAGCGCGGTGTAATACATAATTTCTGCCAGATGGCTGTGGAAATAATACAGGTCAAATCTGGTATAAGTCCTGTTCGATGAATTAACTGCTGTGATTAATATATTCTGTGCATCCTCGAACGAACCAGCATCCATCAATTCGCCAACTTCTTTTATTAGCGAATCACCGCTCACTGTTGTACCCTGTGAATCGATCTGTTCAGGTGCCTGCTTACAGCTTCCCAAAACAAATACGAAAAAAAGTAGCAAACTGCTATTTAAAAATATTACTGCGGATGGCTTTTGAAACGGCTTCACTAACTGAATGTACCTGAAGTTTATCGTAGATTTTTTTTATGTGTGAATTTACGGTATTGTAGCTAATCTCAAGTCGTTCGGCAATCATCTTATAACTCATACCATCTACTAAAAATTGCAAAATTTCCTTTTCACGTTCCGATAAACCATATTGATCAGGTTTTGTTTCGTGCTGCTGACGGAAAAAATGAAGTACACGCGTTGCAATACTAGGTGTCATCGGTGAGCCTCCATTTCGAACCTCTTCGATAGCTTGAATAATTTGCCGTGGATCGGTTTTTTTCAAAATATATCCGGAGGCTCCATAACGCATAGCATCGAATATTTTTTCATCGTCTTCAAATACGGTTTGCATAATGACGTATATATTTGGGAAATACTCCTTAATAATACGTACGCCTTCCAGCCCATCAACCAGCGGCATTTGAATGTCCATTAAAACCACATCGGGCTGGAGCTGCTCTATGTGCCCTTTAACATTGCTGCAGTCGGCAAAGTCTCCGGTAACAATAAAATCACTATGCGATTCGAGTAACATACGCAGACTTTCGCGGCGGCCTGGATTATCATCAAATATTACGATACTGGTCATAGATGTAATTTCATATGCAAATAACCGAACATAGTCGACGAAAATCAATCACTAATTATAGTGATAGGAATCTGCAACGAAATCCCTTGTTCGTTCTGATGAATTTTAGATTGATATTTTGTTGCGAGATGTTCAAGGCGTTCGTTATGAGTTGTTTCGGTAAAATTTGAACTCATATCCAATTTAACTTGAATGAAATTCTTGGCTTCAATAGCGATTACTGCTTTTTTAATTCCATAGGATGTGTATTCGTGCAAAGCTACGCGGTATAGCGATATAGTTCGACGCATCATATCGGGATTGAGTTCCTTATTTGCCTGAGCTCCTGAAAAGTCAATTGACCATGAAGCATTTACCGGAGCTAAAAATTCGCGCGAAACTTGATTCAGTTTGTTCTGCAAATCTGTTATTTTTTGGTGTGCTGGATTCAGCGCCCAGATCAAATCGTGAATTGAATCCATCATGCTGAGCGACTTTCCGCGAATTTGGCGAAGAAGATTTTGTTCTTTCTCCAAATGTGCCGGCATTGTGCGGTTTACAAGATCGGCATAAATCGAAACATCGCTTAAGCTGCCTGCAACTTCATCATGTAATTCCTTGGCCGCATCGTGCCGTATCGAATTCATTTTTTGCTGCAGATGAATGTTTTCGTTCAATTTTTCGATCAAACGCTCGCCGGCCAATGTTTTTTCTTTTTCCATCAGATTTGCTTTGTAAGCCAAACCTGTTGTAAAGGCAAGTAGTTCAAAAATGCTCGTGCCAAGGTTAAAAATCAAAGGATTGAATGAAAACGTTGTCCCCGACGCTTGCAGAATAAGCAAAACCATGGAGCCTACTGATCCAAGTGTAAGTATAGAGCCACCTACTACAACAAAATATCCAAGCTTGTCGCCAAGTCGAAAAAAAGTAATAACAAAGTAAATTGTGCAGAAAAATAAAGTTGTTGCAATGGCTTCGAATAAAAGTTCTCGATAATGCAGCGAAAGCCCGCCGAATGCCAAACAAATATCGGTAATGGCATATGCGAGTAAAACCCATTCAAGTGTTTGTATGTGTTTGTTTAGACGGGGAATTTTAAACGGAATGCCTACAAAAGAACGCGCAAATCGGAAATAGAAGAAATAGGAAATCATCGGTAAAGCCTTATCAAAATAGGGCTCATACAGTTTCAGTACCTCTTGATGGATTCCCGGTAAAGGGACATGATTGTATTTTAGCAATCCAAATGCCATGCATACGGTCATAAATGCCATATAATAAAGGTATTCGCGTTGGCGAATGAAGAGCCACTGGAAGAAGATATACACTAACTGAAAGGCAATAACGAGCTCATAGCCGATAATGGTGCATAGGTCGACAAGGGCGTATTCTGTAGGTGTCATGCTGCGTACAATTTTATAGAATACAAAATCATCGGTTGGCTTTGAAAAAGAGGTAAATCAAAAAATTAACTTTTGGGCATCGATTAGAATTTCGAAATTAATACAATAAACCTTTAAACAAGCTATCTTGCTGCAAACAGACGATTAGCGTGAATCGAAAATTATCGGTAAAGCAATTTAGCTCAATTTTTTTTCGCAATAAAATGATATTCTTGTCTTTGTATTGAAGCTTTCAAAGCAACAATGAAGTATGAAAAATCAAAGATCGTTATCGCATAAATTAAATCTAGTTCTCCCACCACTCATTTTTATTTTGATGCTTGGTGGAGCTCAGTTGATGGGCCTGGCGTCACCTGTTCTAAATCTCGTGGTGATTCTGTGCTGGATGCTTGCTTGGTGGCTGAGCGAAGCTGTTCCTATGGCCATAACTGCCTTATTGCCTCTGATTTTCTTCCCGATGCTCGGGCTCGGAACGTTGGAGCAGATTAGTGCCAATTATGGCGACAAGTACATTTTCCTGTTTTTGGGAGGCTTCATCATGGCGCAAGGCCTTGAGAAATCTGGCCTTCACAAGCGCATCGCATTGCGCATCATTACGCTAACCGGAAGTAGTCAGAGCCGCATCGTTTTGGGCTTTATGTTGTCGGCATACCTTATTTCGATGTGGATTTCGAACACCGCTACCACGCTCATGATGTTTCCTATGGCACTCTCGGTATGTTCAATGCTCAACGAACATTCAGCACCTGGCATGTCGGCCTTTCGTGTAAATTTATTTTTAGGAATTGCTTACGCTTCTAGCATTGGCGGTATGGCAACGCTTATTGGCACTCCACCCAATGCTGCTGCTTCGGGAATTCTGGCTGCCGGTTTTGGTAAGGCCATTGGCTTTTGGGAATGGATGCGTTACGGACTTCCTTTTTCGTTTTTATTGCTTGTGGGCGCATTTCTGCTCATGACACGTTTCATCTTTCGTTTAGAACGCGTCGAACCCCACGGCGTAAAAGAGTTGTTAAACCAGACCTTTACCGGTTTGGGACCGATGAGTAAAGCCGAACAGCGCACCTTACTTATCTTTTTTGGTGCAATTTTACTTTGGTTGAGCGAGGGTTTGGTTCGATCTGTTTTTCCAAACTATCCGCTCAACGACGTATTGATTGCTCTTGTCGCGGGTATCTCGTTCTTTATTGTTCGCAAGGATAAAGACGAGACTTTGCTCGAATGGAGCGATACCTCGCGCCTTCCCTGGGGCATTTTACTGATGTTTGGCGGTGGACTCGCACTGGCATTTGCCTTCAGAACGAGTGGAGCTTTGGATTTATTAACCCATGTACTTGCTCAATTTAACCACTTGCATGTAACACTTTATACCATCATATTGTGTTTTTTAGGCGTTATTCTCACGGCTTTCATGAGCAATTTGGCTATGGTAACGTTGTTTGTTCCGGTAGTGGCTTCACTTGCCGTTAAGCTTCAGATCGATCCGGCTGTTTTCGTAATTCCGGTTACGCTTTCGGCCAGTTGCGATTTTATGTTTCCAATGAGCACACCACCTAATGCCATCGCATTTAGCAGCGGACATATCACCCCCCGGTCAATGCTCTTCGGGGGATTTATACTAAACGTACTGGCATTTAGCCTTCTTTGTTTATTCGTATGGATGTTCGGAAGTTAGCAGCAAATTATAAAAAGACATAACTATGACACACGAGAAATTTATTGAACTGTATAACAAATACCAACCTTGGTTTGGTAAACCACTTGAAGTTTACACTGCGAGCAGTACGTTAGGTGAAAGACATTATAAGAAGTTTCTTCTAATGGACATTAAAGGTGTAATGACAAAAGAAGAAGGAGGTAAAGAAGTTGTATCGGTGACTTCTGTGGCAATTAAAGACTTGGTGAATTCACAAGTTCATACGATTCCATTAGGAGCTTTTGACCAAGCAGTAAGATTAATTAATTTAGGTGGAGCGACAACCCTAAAAATTGCAAACACTAACAAGACAGGACATCTTACTGTTGACAACTCACTCGGACACATAGAGTTTTTTATTATCCAAATTAATTCACATTTCGGCAAGACACCACTCGAATGGATAAAAGTAGCCGGTAACCTTGCAGTGAATTTTAATTCAAAACGGACTAATCACAATCCAACTTCAATTCCTGACAAACTATTTTTATCCTCTTTAATTACCAATCAAACTCAACCGGTTTTTAATTTATCAAGGACTTATCCAATTGGGCAACCCAATTACAATTCACAAACTGACTACTTTGACACCGTAGAAATTACATTAGAGGAATTAAACCCAATAAATGAAGACTACGAAGTGACATTTGTATTTGACAAAAAACCATAATCTACTGCTAACATTGGTTTTGCAAAATGGCGGCTGACGTGCTTCTATGATAGTTTAGTGCAAGGTTCAACAGGTGTTCTTCTAATGAACTTTAGTGCTAATATTCCGCCACTTCGCAAAGCCCAGAACCGTTAGATGATATATAATAGATCTTGTTGGATTTTAAACAATTTGTACTTGTAGGGCTGTATTTTTGTTTGAAATAAATCTCGAACACTCGACCTGTGAGCCGGAGCAGACAAATTGAAATTGCCGAAATTGCCGCAAGACTCTTTCGAAACAAGGGCTATTCGGCTGTAACCATGCGCGATTTGGCCGCTGCTATGGATATCAAAG